>JBCBVN010000257.1:0-6404 GCA_039817625.1 Bacteroidota bacterium | reverse complement strand
GTAAAACCGGAGTTTAGCCATAGCTAAATGAGGATTTTGCCAACGTAGCTAGGCAAGAAAATGACTAGGCTTGGGTGTAACAGTATTTACTGGTTAATCCACTAGGCAATATTCATGAAGCCAATGGGTGGCTGACTCGACATGGTGTTATAGAATTCACCAATATTTGGGAATAATATGGGGAGGTCAGTTCTGGGTATTCCATACCAGAGGGCAAGCTCTGCGAAATACTCGTCGGTTGAAATCTGAGGAATAATCACCCCACCACCCAATTCGATATCGGTGTTTAGTGCAAGGGAGGGGTAGGAGCCATAGATGTCTTGTCCGTTTACACTACCTCCCATAACCAGCACATTCCCTCCCCAGGCGTGATCAGTTCCATTTCCATTGGATACCAGCGTGCGTGCAAAATCGGATATCGTGAAAGTAGTCACGCAGTCTTCGAGGTTCATTTCGGCTAGTGCAGCCTGAAATTCACCCATCGCGGTATCGAGTGCAGACATCAGTGCCTGATGATTATTGATGAGCTCATCATGGTTATCAAAACCCTCAAAGCGAATAAAGAAAGTCTGTCGACTGACGCCCAGCTGCTCTCTGGCATTGATCGTACGAGCGACCATACGCATGCGTTGAGATAACTCCGATTCAGAGAATGGGGTATTTAGATTTGAAGTGCCAACGGCAGCGCTAAAAAGCTCGTGGGTATTTTGACTGGCTTTTACGGTTTCTGCATAAGTGCTTCGAAAGACATCCTGGTATTGTTTTTCTAATAAGCTGTCTACTGCAGCGGTTCTTATCTGATCGAAGGCCTGCATGCCATTATAACCAGTAATTCCGATAGATCCATTTCCAGTTGGCAGTATGCTATACTCGGCGGCAGTATCACCGAGTTGGAAAATGTTTTTCCCCGAAAGGGAGATGTTCATGGAAATATCTTGGTTGGCGTTGGCGGATTGGACCATATCGGCTAGTCGCCCTGCCCATCCTGTTGGGGAGTTAGTTTGTGGAATGCTGGTCTGCCACTGCTGGTCTTGATCGGAATGGGAGAAGAGTGCGAATGGCAGGTTGTTGCCATTGAGATAATCTGCTTTAGTAGTAGGTCTAACCAGTGTGCCGACATTGGATATGATCGCCAACTTCCCCTGGTCAAACATACTTTGCATATTAGTCATAGCTGGGTGTAGGCCCAACTCCTTTTCTGTATATGTCAAAGCATTTAAGTTCAGTAAACTGGCCTGGGGCAGTGCTTGGTTTGTTCGGGTGGCGGCGTACTCATTGTAAAATTCCGTGGTTCGGGGAGCCACCATGTTGTAGGAGTCATTCCCGCCTCCGAGCATGATGCAGACCAGTGCCCGATAGGGCTCACTGCTGCTCGTTTTCCATTTGCTGGGCACAGAGGCAGCGTTCATAGCCTGCAAATTGAATAAGGTAGAAAAGAAGGTAGTAGAACCGATGGCTGCACAACTGGCCGTACCCAGAAACTGTCGGCGAGAGTATGTTTTATGATGCTTGGACATGGAATGCTTACTTTAAAATGGCGTAATCGGGAGAGATGAAAATGAGGTACAGCGCCATGCGCAACCGCTCTTGTGGCGTTTCAAGTTGACTGACGGCATTCGTGATGATGCTTTTTGTGTCATCTTCCAGCATACCATTGGCAAGAACCAGATCCAGGTAGTCTACCAGAACTGGAGGTTGGTCGAGAAAATTCTGTAGCGAGCTAAAGTCCTGGTCGCCAGTGAGCCAATTGGGATCACCTTCCCCATAAGCGTAGTCAAAGTCGTCTACGAATTCTTCGTTTTGGCAGGAAAAGTGATTGCTCATGACCATCCGGTTATTGACATCATTCAATATCCCGATAGCGTTGGTTGAATTGAGGATTTGAAATTCAGGGGCCACCATATTATTCATGGCAATTGGCCCTTGAGGTTGATAGTCTGGACGATAGAAGTTAAACACAGAAGGGGCCGATAGTGGAAACTGCCCAACGGTTTCACTCAGGCAGCCGATTTCGTAAAAAGGTTCTTCTTCATCATCGCCATTTTCTTCCAGATTCTTGACTTGGAAGTTGCGCATCATATTCATGACTCGATGCATAGGTTCGCGGAGTTTGCCGAACTGAGCGGCGTTCGTGGGATTACAATTGCGTGCCTGAGGATGCAAAAGGATTGCCCTCAAGACCTGCTGAAAATTATTTTCCTGAGTGGGATCGAATACGCTGGCCACTGCAGAGACATAAGATGGGGTCGGATTAGAGGTAGTAAAGCGCTGTATGAGTTGCTTGCAAATGAAAGGGGCCGTGTTTTGGTGGCCAGACAAGTGAGCCACGGTCTGTCTTATATCTTGCATGCCCGACTGACCGGCTGGTAAGACGGTGCCGTTGAGTAATACTTTGCTACTGGTATCGTGATATTCATCGATCATGCGCATGGGCGTACCCGCCATGAGATGAGCCATAAATTCAGCGCCATCTTCAAGCGGGAATCCATTTACGAGACCGTTGGTCAGCCCGGTGAATACTTGGGCAAATTCTTTGATGTCTGCATTATTATAGGTGGGGATGAATTGCCCTTGATCGCTCAGACGCCGGGTGCCGTTGGGGTTTAATTCCCAAAGCCCAATGCTGAATAATTGCATGATCTCCCGAGCGTAGTTCTCATCGGGCTGGGTATTGAGTTCGGGATTGGCTTTTCGATTGTTGAAATGAGATAGGAAGATGCCCATAGTCGGATGCAGAGTCACATCGAGTAGCAAACTCTGGTACTGCCCAAAGCTGTTGCGGCTGAGCATGTCGTAGTATTGTCCTGCAAACGTGCCTACATCCTCGAATAAATCACCTGCCCGATTGGTGACCATGATCTGGCTCAGGGCAAATGACATCCTTTGCCGAAGTAGATCGGGAGATGCCAGGTGTGTCGACACCCAGGCTAGCTCAAACTCGAAAGTACTGATGCCAAAGTCGTCTGGTTCAAATTCTTGGACCCTATAGACAATACGCCGCATTTCTTCACTGATGCTCACCTCCGGTAGGGCAAACTGCTCATCGAGCCAGGCTTCGTATCCCATGGCAGCTGTCATGTCAATGGTTGCATAATCGGCTCCGAAGCTGGCTTGAGCTAAAAAGCGGGAGGCATCCCTGAGTTGTTCGGCATTCTGAATGCCAAAGCCATCAACGGTTGCCTCCCCCGATATACCCGAGCTCTCGGAACTGGTGCTGACTGATATGTTTCTATCGTGGCCAGCGCCCACGAAATCTAGATGGTTGTATTGCGCACTTAGGACAGAGAAACCTACCAGCGCTGCAATGAAGCATATTTTGTTTTGCATGTTTTCCAGTGGTTGAAAAGACCTTCTATTCACTACAACCACTTGCTCCTTGCTGACCCTACCTCCTCCAGAAAAAAAAGATCCTAGTGCATCCGACGATAGGAGGACCTGCTAACGTTCTTTAGTTTTTATGATCCCCTTCCCGTTCTTTTTTGTGATGCTTCTGTTGGGATTCTGTTTTTGAAAGGACTACGGTTAGGACTTCGTGTCTTCCTAACGTTTTCCCATTGTCTGGTGCTAAACTGCTTGTGTGCCCCTACTAGCTTTCGGATGAGTACATTTGCAGCGCGCTTAATGTGCATGCTATGAGCGATCAGCCCAAGGACGTTTGCGAAAAATTGACCTTTCAGCGAGTGTTTATGACGCACTCTGAGGAGCTGCGCAACTTCTTATACTATCGCTGTGGGCAGATGCAGCAGGCCGAAGACCTGGTGCAGGAATGTTTTGTACGCCTTTGGAAAAACTGTGCTAAAGTGACTATCGAAAAGGCGAAAGGTTTTCTCTTCACGGCCGGCAACAATCTTTTTCTGAACGAGATCAAGCACCAGAAAGTGGTTCTGCAATACCATCAGCAAGTAAGAATGCCCGACAGAGATAAGGCAGACCCTCAGAAGCTGCTGGAATACGAGGAGTTCAGGACTCATCTCAAAGAAGCTATCGAAGACTTGCAGGAAGGTCAACGAACCGTATTCTTAATGAATCGAAGCGATGGAAAAACCTATAAAGAGATTGCTGAATTACTGGGATTAAGTGTTAAAGCAGTAGAAAAAAGGATGCACGGGGCATTAGTCCACCTGCGAAAGTCTGTGAAAATAAATCGCAAATAGGAGGGTGTATGGTGCTTAAGTTGTTCTATAATTGACGAATATGGCTTATGGCTAATTTTGATCGTGACGATACCTTTCTGGCGCGTTGGCTTAACGGAGAGCTAACGGATGCGGAGCGTGCTGACTTTGAGCAAAGTGACGACTATGAGGCGTATGCGGCAATAGCTGAGAATGCTCAGGATCTTTCGGCCAAGGCCTACGATAAGGAAGCAGCCTGGGACGAGCTGGATAAGTTGACCACCGGAAAATCGACAGCCAAGGTTCGGAAGTTTAAGCCTTGGCGTGCCGCAGCAGCTGCCGCCCTGATCCTTTTGAGCGCAATGGCCTGGTATTTAACTGGCAACCAAACCATAAGCACCCTGGCCGGCCAACAAGAATTGATCGCTTTGCCCGATGGGTCTACCGCCTTGATCAACGGACAGTCGACCTTGCAGTACAATTCTAGGCTGTGGTCTTGGGGCAGGACACTAAGTTTGACTGGTGAGGGCTTTTTTGAAGTGGAAAAAGGGGAGGAGTTTACCGTTCAAACGGAGCTAGGTGAAGTAGAAGTCTTAGGGACGAGTTTTAACGTCTACAGCAGGAAAACCGATTTTGAAGTGCATTGCCTCACTGGTCGCGTATCAGTTGGCGGTCAGGATGGTGTCGAAGAAGTGGTTCTCGCTCCTGGTGAGGCCATTACATATCGATCTGGAGAAGGAAATCTCATTGCGTTCGATTCATCCAGTGGACCTGCCTGGCAAAGTGGGGAGAACCGATATAAAAGCGCCTCAATTATGCGTGTCATTCGGGATCTGGAAGCGCAGTTCGGACTGGTTTTTGATGTAGACTTCATAGATCGGGATCAGCAGTTTACCGGAGTGTTCATACATGCTGATGTAGATCAGGCTTTGGACATGGTTTTTGCACCAATGGGGATATCGTATACGCGAAATGGAGATCGAGTGCGTTTGAGTGTGGAGTGATATACATTTTGATGATTTAAGGCATGCAAAGATTTTGGTCGTTCTGGCTGTTTATTTGTTTCGCACCCTTACTTGATGCCCAGGAAAATTTGCTACTCAGCTTCAACTTTCAGGACGTCGAATTGCTGGATGCGCTTGAAGAGCTAGAAAGCGAGTATGACATCACTTTTTCTTTTAGCGATCAACTACTCCGAGGTGAAAGAGTGACGAGTAGGGCGCGCAGCCTGCAATTGGAGGCTGCACTTCAAAAAATGCTCAACCAAACCAGCATTGATTTTAGAATAGTCCGTGATCGATATGTGCTCTTGCTGGCAAAAAAGGACACAGAATCTTTAAGCGAATTGCCCCCGGATGATGAAGTTGATTTGAGCCCTTTTAGCCTTCAGGGCAGGGTAGTGGATGAGCAATCGGGACAGGGCCTGCCTTTTGCTCAACTACGTATTGAGAATCGTGATATGGGCGGGTACACCGATGCGGAAGGTCATTTTGATTTGGATATAAGAGCGCTATCGGAAGATGTTGTTGAAGTCACGAGCTTGGGCTACGGAGCCAAAAGCTTTACCGTTGTAGAGTTGGCAAGTTCTAGTCATCGAATTAGTATGAGTTGGTCTTCAGTAGGGCTGGCCGATGTGGTGGTGACGGAATATCTGACAGATGGTATCCAGACCGGAGAAGAGCTGGGACAAATTCAGTTTTCTCCTCCGCGAATGGACCTGTTGCCCGGGCAGGCTGAACCCGATGTTTTACAAGGTTTATTGTTGTTGCCCGGAGTTTCCAGTCCGACCGAATCGGTCTCAGATATCAATATTCGCGGCGGTACCGCCGATCAGAATTTGGTGCTATGGGATGGTATTCCCATTTATCACACTGGTCATTACTTTGGTTCATTTACAGCTTTCAATCCTTTTGTTGTTGACCAGGTGAATGTTTGGCGCGGAGGCTTTGGGGCTCAGTACAGTGGTCGGGTAGCTGGGGTGGTTGATATTCAGACCTCCAATGAGGTTGCTACAGACTTGCGAGCTGGCGCGGGCTTTAACTTGACGCATGGTCATGCTTTTGTTGAGTTGCCGATCGTTTCTGATAAATTGTCGGTCATGTTTTCGGTGCGAAGGGCTTTTACCGACATCATCCCAAGTATAACATTTGACCGATTCAGGGCAAAGGTTTTTCAGGGTACTAAGGCAGATGAGGAAGAGGGAGTGATCAATGAGGAGAACCAGGTATTGGAGGACAATTTCTTCTTCGTCGACGCGCACAGTAAACTGCTATGGGAACCTTCAGAAAGAGA
>JBCBVN010000256.1:0-6433 GCA_039817625.1 Bacteroidota bacterium | reverse complement strand
TGCGAGTATCAGCTCAAAAATCAGCTCAGACTTTAGAGGGGGCATTGCGAATAAAGCGAGAACTTGTACAGCAATTGAGTGAGAAGTACAATAAGCCAAATGTAGCTCTTCGCTTACTGGATTATCTATTTACTCGCCCTGTTGTAAATCGTGATCATCTAATAGAAGGTCTTGATATTCCGCCAACATCAGCGAATAGACTGCTAAATAAATTTGAGGAGCTAGGTATTCTTAAGGAAAAGACTGGCTTACAGCGCAATCGCATTTTTGCCTTTCGCCCCTACTTAAATCTGTTTAGCTAGCGTACGGGCCACTCAGGCTGGAAATGGATTACAATTGCCCTTTGAGCAAGTCTGCCAGCTGCGGGCTATGTATGGTTATACGACCGGCCTCTTCATCTATTTCTACGACATTTTGCCTGAGGTGTTCTTTGTTAAGCGATATGGATACACCTTGATCGCTGGCTCTCAGATAAAATGCTTTTCTAAGTAAAGATCGATCAGCTCGGAAACCATCGTCGAATTCATCTTCAGATTGCTCGCTTAAATATGCCCGAAGTGGTTTTTCATCGCCATAAAAAAACTGGTCGAAATCGTCGACCCTGATCGTTTGCTGAGGCTGCTTGTTGGCGTATTGCATTAGCGCCTTGTTGAAGTCAGCTTCTTCCATAGCAAAGCCCGATTCTGGATCCTTTGGCAGAGGAAGTTCGCGCACGGCTTCCATAAAATTGTAGGTAAGCTCAGTGCTACTTTCTGCTTTCATCAGACCCAGCCAATCGCCAAAGTATTGGCTGATTTGTGTTTGTGTACGAGCATGCCTGATGAGCTGTACATTTCGACCTGCGCCAGAGAAGATACGGCCAGCCATGGCCAGATGGTCCAGGTCCAGATAGCGGACGGCTTCCAGTGAGAATTTTTGATCATGGTCTTCAACTGCCTGGCCAAACATGAGGCCATCTTGCTCGCGGATCAAGAAAATACCGATTCGTCTCTCCTCTTCAAGGGTGTAATCTGCAAAGAGCATATACCCACCTTTGGCACCGCTAACACTGGTCAGTAACTGAGCCAACGCTCGCATAGAATCCTGACTGAACCTGATAAAGGCCTCTTTTTGCCGACCATCGTCCAACCAACTTTGGTATAAACCGGGAAATAAAGCTTCATCGGGCTCGGCCAGATAGCCTTGCAAAATATCGTTTTTGCGCTCGAACAACTGGTCTAGGCGAGTGATCAACTCTGTTGCTGCCTGATCCAGGACGAGTGTCTTCTGACTGAGGCGTAGCTCCATCTGGGTATCGCCGGCCTCCTTCCTTAATTGATGTACGATGAGGTAGTGTAGATACATAATGGCAAACTACATTTTTTCATTGACCAGCTCAGCTACCGCTTCTATGAATGCTCTCCGCTCTGACTCGTCTACAGCTTTTCCATATTCACCTCTCGGTAGTATGGATAGCTTAACGATATAGGGCTCCTCGGCATCTACTAATAGAATGCGGCCGTCGTTTTCCCATCTGGCATCATTTCCGGCGAGAGTGGTCCGCTCGCTAGAGGCATTAAACTGTTGCTGAAATATGTTTTCCTGATCGGCATTTATTGTTTCCAGAACAAGATCAGCGGTCCAGGCATCAGAAGCAAATCGATAGTAGCACGATCCAAAAAGTTGGCCATGGACCGGAATGAGCGCCTGCTCTTCATCTAGACCAAAAATTTGTCTGACACTCTCTTCGTCTAATATGCTGCAAGACTCAGGCAAGTCTTGGTTGGAAACGGAAGCTGGATCTACAGCTGTGATATTAGTTGGATTGACCGCATTAGTAGTCGTATTCTCTTCGGTTTGGTTGGCTTCGTCTCCACCTGCGGAAGTCTCTCCCCCACAAGCAACTATGAGTAAGCAAGTGGCGAAGGCGAAGGTTTTTATTAATCTGGACATAGGATTAGAATTGAATCTGGTTCGCGTGTCTGCAAAAATGCGAATAAGCGCTCACTCTCTGCGCCATTTTTTTGTCTGTTCAAAAACTTCGGCCAGCATCTGTTTTTGATGGTCATCAAGGGATTGGCCTCTTCTGATCATGACTCGCTCTGCTGTGGCTAGCGCCTGGTCTAATCGGTAAGTTGTTTTACCGCCCCAGCTAAAGTCGGGAATAAATGGCCTGGGAAAACCATCTCCAAACACGTTAGCAAATATTCCGACTACCGTTCCGGTATTAAACATCGTATTGATGGCACATTTGGCATGATCGCCCATGATAAGGCCATGAAATTGTAGGCCAGTCTTAGCAAATCGACCACTGACATAAGACCATACCCGAACCTCTCCATAGTCATTTTTTAAGTTGCTACAATTGGTATCGGCACCAAAGTTGCACCACTCACCAACAACACTATTACCCAGATAGCCATCATGACCTTTATTGCTGTTGCCATAAAAGACCACATTGCTCAGCTCTCCACCGACTTTGCAAGCAGGTCCGATGGTGGTATCCTTATAAATTTTAGCCCCCATTTTCACCACGGCTTTATCACCTAAAGATAAAGGGCCACGCAGCATAGCGCCGGCTAGTATTTTGGCTCCTTTTCCGATGTAAACGGGTCCATCTTGGGTATTGATAATGCAGGGCTCGATTACGGCGTCTTGCTCTATAAAAATACGATCCGACGATCCGATAATCTGACAGCCATTGGGAATGGGCTCAGAAGTTCTTCCTTTAGTAATGAGCTGAAAATCTCGTTTAATCTCGTCACCATTAAATGTGAATATATCAGCAGGTCTGCGGATGTGCCTAAGAGGTTTGTCTGTGTTTATTCCCAGTATTTCCTGGCCATTTGTCCACTGCTCAAACTGCTCTGCGTCGAGTTTTGCTGCTACCATTTGATCCCCATCAAAAAGGGCATTACCTAGTTTCAACCCAGATATTGTAGCTATCAAATCATCATTAGGTAGATAACTCCCATTGATGAGTAGGTTTTCTTCTCCAGAATTGGTGGGGAAAAGGGGACTTAAATAAGATTGGGTGTAATAGGAAGTGTTGAGATTCAGGCTGCGCTCCCACTTCTCATATATACACAGTATGCCCACACGCAAGTGGGCTACCGGGCGTGTAAAGCTTAGTGGTAAGAGATCATCTCTATTCTGGCCATCAAATAAAATTAAATGGGTCTTGCTGTCAATCATCAGAGCTCAAAGGTACATTGACCAGGCGTTCTAATGCCCATTCGATCATATGATCTACGGTTTGCTGACCATTTTTACTGAAGACGCCGGTTGCTCGATTGGCCAGTAGTGCGGAGATAGAAATGGCCCGATGGCCGAGAGCCTGGGCTAAAGCATAAATACCAGCCGTTTCCATTTCTAGATTCGTAATCTGTATTCCGCTATCTATTTCTGACGAATTAGGTCGGTAGCTGTATCGCCTTAGTGCATCCATAATATGGCTACTGAGTTTAGATCGGAGCCTGATTTCCCGAGCTTGTGGCCCGTAGAATCCGGCAGCTGTCAGTGTGATGCCCCGGTAGTTATCATCAGTCAAAAAGTGTTGTAAAAGGCCATCATCTGAATAGGTAGCATATGGAGAACCCGGAAGATTTAGACCTTGAGCAGCTAGATACGCCTGCAGATGATTCAGAAAATTTTGGCAGCTTACGGGCCAGTCAATATCATAAAAGGCCATCAGTCCATCTAAGCCTATGGCATATTCTGAAACAAGCAAGCTATCGATGGGCAAATCTGCCTGCAAGCAGCCAGAGGTGCCTAGCCTGATGAAATTTAGCTGCCTTTGCTGATCTACTGGCAGTAGTTTGCGCGTATTGAGGTCGACCCTGGCGAGTGCATCTAACTCATTCAGTATAATATCTATATTGTCTGTGCCTATTCCAGTAGAGATAACACTCACTCTTTGCCCGCTCAATTCTCCGGTATGGGTGACGAATTCTCGCTTGCTTACTTTCGTATCTATTCGGTCGAAATGCCTGCTTACGCGCTCTACCCGATCGGGGTCACCGACAGTAATGATCAGGTCTGCAATTTGATCAGGCTGCAAGTGCAGATGGTAAATGCTATTATCGGAATTAAGTATCAGCTCGCTGCTTGCAAAGGACAAAATCAACTATTTTTACCTTGGAATCTGGCTGCTACAAACAACCAAATTCCAAGGTAAAAAACCTACCAGCCATGGCCAAAATATATCATCTCTCTACTTGCAAGACCTGCCACAAAGTATTGGCACAGCTAGAAGGTGTAGAAAACCTGGAACAGCAAGACATCAAGACCGAATCGATTACCCCCGAACAGCTCGACGCCATGAAAGAATTGGCTGGCAGCTATGAAGCGCTATTCAGTCGCCGCGCTATGAAATATCGGTCTATGGGCTTGGCTGATCAGGATCTAAAAGAATCGGATTATCGTCGGCTCATACTCGAGGAGTATACTTTTCTAAAGCGCCCTGTTGTGCTAGTTGATGGAGAAATTTTCATAGGATCCAGCAAGAAGATGGTGGAAGGTGCCAAAACAGCACTTGGCTTATGAAACCAAGACTTGATAAGCACCTGATCGCCGATGCCTTTCGTGGATTACAAGATGAGATTTGCGACGGGCTTTCCCGTGCTGATGGAGACATTCCTTTTCTCGAAGACAATTGGGAAAGATCTGGCGGTGGCGGTGGTCGTACGCGATTGATCAATGGCGACAAGATCGAGAAAGGTGGTGTTAACTTCAGCGAAGTATTTGGCACCCTACCGCCTAAAGCAGCACAGTCACTTAGAGTAGATCCGGGAAGCAAGGAGTTTTTTGCTACTGGTGTGAGTATTGTCTTACACCCTCGCCATCCGCGCCGACCCATTATTCATATGAATGTACGCTACTTTGAGCTCGACAATGGAGTCTGTTGGTTTGGCGGTGGAATAGATATGACGCCTCATTATGTAGAGCGTCGTCAAGCAGCCAGCTTTCATCAAAAGCTTAAGGATTGTTGCGACCGATTTCATCCCGATTGGTATGACCGTTTTAAAGCGGAGGCCGATGATTACTTTTTCATTCCCCACCGTAGAGAGACTCGGGGAATAGGCGGTATTTTTTACGATAGGCTTTCGCCAGGTTATGACGGAAAGTCTCTACAAGAATTGTTCGATTTCTCACTGGCTGTAGGGCGAACCTTTTTGCACTGCTATGTTCCAGAGCTAAGTAGAGCAATTGCTCACGAGCCAACAGAGAAAGAAATTAACTGGCAGCGCCTTCGCCGCGGGCGATATGTAGAGTTTAATCTGGTCTGGGATAGAGGGACCAAATTTGGACTCACGACCAACGGCCGAACAGAGTCCATTTTGATGAGCTTGCCGCCACAGGCCAGTTGGGTTTATGATTATGATGCCGAAGCAGGAAGTGAAGAGGCAAAGACGCTGAGTCTGCTACGGAAAGATATAGATTGGATTAGTGGGTAATCATCTTGTTATGGAGTCTCAAACTCATATCCCGCTGAATTTGATAGCTGATAATTCTAAGCCATTAGAAGACACCCTAACTAGATGGCTATTTGAAGATGAAAAAGGACTGATCACAGACGAAGAGAGAGATCAAATTATTCCTTTAAACGTGGAAGCTTCTCATGCCTTGGAATTCTACACCTATAAATTTGGACTTTGGAAATTTTACCCTGAAGTAGATAAATACTTCAAAGAGGTGAAATCCTTCCACTATGCTTATGAGGGACAGGGAAAGGGATTCAAAAAGTGGCTATACCAACTTGGAATACCCTTTAAAAAGAGAGTATTCCTACCATTAAGTAATGATGAATCTTATGTAATTAGTTGGAAGATCCTGATAAAGAAGAGTGAAAATATTTTTCATGCTAATGATCAAATAGTCTGGGACAATACATTGAATTGGGCTTTATATTATCATCATGATGGAGAATTACTTTTCGGATGTAATAGAATCTACAGTGCTACGGTAGAAGGTGAAAAAAAAGAAAGTGATGATCAGCTTATCGTGGACTTTATGAAGCGACTAAACGCAAAAAAGGACCTATGACCTTCAACATCCGCGAAGCAACTATTCAGGAAGTTTTCGAGTTCAGCCATCAGGTTTTTGATCCGCCACAGCCTATTGCAGCTTATCATGACCGACTGAGCAATGTTCCACATCTGCTGCTCATCGCAGAAACCAGTGAAGGAAAGGCAGTGGGTTTTAAGGTTGGGTATGAGCGAGAAGGATATTGGTACAGCTGGTTTGGTGGGGTTCACCCCGAGCATAGACGAACGGGAATAGCTAGTGCCCTGGCCGATGCCCAGGATACATGGGCTAAAAGCAAAGGGTACTCACATGTGAGCTGTAAAACGCGTAACAACCGCCGCGAAATGCTGGCCTGGTGTATCAAAAGAGGCTTCAGAATAATAGAAGTAGGACCTAGAGAAGATGTAGACGAATACCGCATCCACCT
>JBCBVN010000255.1:0-6443 GCA_039817625.1 Bacteroidota bacterium | reverse complement strand
GAAGTCCTGGAAATTTACTTTCACGCCAATGAGCAACCTTTATATCTGGATGATATTGAGATGTGGTTGTACTCGAAATAAAAGGGCCTGACCGAAGTCAAGCCCCAAATGAATTTGCTCAAAATTCATGCAATTTTCAATAACTAATCAGTTGCAGTCGACCTCCTGAGACTCGAGTACACAGGCATCGCCTTGCTGGCAGCGACATCGAAGTTCCTGCCTGGGTTGAATTTGGCCATCTTGATTTTGGTCTCGCCAGATGAGTACGCAGCTCTCACAGCCTTGTGAAGCACAGCGAAAGCGGGCGCAGCGCTCCCCATTGGTGACCCTTAAGGGCTGAGGCATTTCTGCTCCACCGTTCTGAGCAGCAGCTACCATTTGCGGAGTGATCGGGGTGGGAATGAAGTTTTGTGCCTGTGCAAATTGTACCATGAATAAGGCCAGGAAGGCTAGAGACAGGCGGAAGAGGGATTTCATATCTAATTGGGTATTGGATCGGGTGTAAAGCCGATTGTTGTGAAATGGATGGACCATACTGACGAAGCCAATTTTAGATTTCCATAAAAAGCTCGGACATTTTTTACCTTGCAGCTATAAGCACTGGTCTTTCCCCCTCACTATTCCAAGTATCAGTAGCTAGATAACATGTCTAATCCCAACCTTACAGATCGAGAGTTGCTGTTGGCCTACCGTTCATCAGGAGATGGTCAGGCATTGGCTGAGTTGTATAAGCGGTACGCTCATCTGGTGTTGGGTTTATGCCTGGATTATCTGAAAGATCGCGAGGCAGCTCGCGATGCAACTATGGATATTTTTGAGAAAGTTGCCATAAAGCTCAAGCAGACAGAGGTCGAATATTTCAAGTCCTGGCTGTTTGCAGTGAGCAAAAACCACTGCCTGGATTGTCTGAGAAAGCAATCAAAAGCTGCTCCGCTAGAATTTTCTGAAGAAATTTTTGTGGAATCTGAGGCCGAGGCGCGTCTTGATGAAAACCAGCGGTTGGAAGCCCTTCGCGAGGGACTCCATCAGCTAAAAGCACACCAGCGAAGCTGTGTGGTCGCTTTTTATTTACAAGGACAGACCTATGAGCAGGTGGCGGAAAAGACCGGCTTTAGTCTGAAGGAAGTCAAGAGCTACCTACAGAATGGCCGACGCAATTTGCGCATTTACCTAGAAAAACGGGCCAATGAGTCAGTTTGAGAAGAAACCAGACCGACCTGAACGCAAGGCGTGGCAGAAAGGCCAGCTCGACCCGAATGCGGGTGAGTGGGAGGCTGCTGCCGCCAGAGGAAGAGAGCTACTCGATTCTGAATCGGAAGCTACCGATCTGCTCAACAGTTTGGATCAAGCCATCGAAGAACGCTTCGGTGAGCCGTTTGAGGAGGATAAAACAGAGGGTTCCGCCTCCGTTATTCGATTCCCCAGACGAGTTTTTGCCATTGCTGCCAGCATTTTGATGCTGCTTTCTGTTGCTTGGCTACTCATTCGGCCGGGGGCTGATTCGGTCTTGGAAGCTCACTTCGTACACTACGATTATGCCGGTCTGGTAAATACTATGGGAGAGGAAAATACTTCACCTCTCATAACTCCAGATATTGAAAAGGCAATCCGCTTGTATGAGAATCGCAAGTACGAAGAGGCCGCTGAAGCTATAGAAAGCTTGTCGCCTGCTCAGAGACAGACTGCCGACCTGGACTTGTTTTTAGGATTGAGCCATCTCGGAGCTGACCAAGTCGATCGAGCACTTCCAATTCTAGAATCTGAAGCCTCAAATACGACTGATGAGGCCAGGCTTTTCTACTTCGCTTTAGCCCTGAAAGTCGATGGTCAATCCGAAAGAGCAGAGCAATTGCTGCAACAAATTGTAGATCAAAACGGGCTCTTCGCTGAGCGTGCACAGGCACTCATTCTTCACTAATTTTAAATGACCACTCCTATGAAGCTCATAATTTTCATGCTTGCCCTACTGACTTGCTTATCCTGTCGCACACAGATTTTCGAATTCGACAACAGCGATCTCGACGCTGTCTATCGTCAACTATACCTCAATACTGAAGCCTCACTCCAGGAATATGTTTACCCAGTAGAACGCGAAGGGCGAACGGCGACAGTTACCGACCAGTTTATGATTTTTCTGGAGGGAACGGAAACAGCCGATGCCGAGCAATTGCGCCAGGATGCTGCGGCTGCCTTTCCTGGCCAGTTTTCTGGCTACCGATCTTGCGGCTGCGACGGAAGCTTTCGGGTAGAAGTCTGGCAAATTGATGGAATAGATGGTAATGAGCGAGGTAAATCGGGAAAAAACCGAGTCGCCAGTCAGATTGGACGGGAAGAAGGAAGCGTAACCACCAACGCTTATTTATTTCCTCATCGCCCAGGAGGTACCTTCTACCAGCAGGCTTTTAATGCACTGCCACCCAACTTTCAAGTACAGTCTAGCGGATTGTCAGGCCCGGCACAAACTATTGCCATACTCGATAGTGGTATGGATCCAAGATTGCAAAGCCACAGTGTGCCTGGTCAATCTCAACTATACTTGTGGGAGAACCCAGATGAAGACCTGGACGGCGCTGATCAGGGAGACGATCCATTTTGTTACGTAGATGATTTCATTGGCTGGGATTTTATCAATAATGATAATAATCCTATGGACGACCATTCCCACGGCACGCATGTTGCGGGCATTGTAGCTAATACTTTGAGCACCTATGCCCCATCGGTCAATTATCAGTTTATGCCGCTAAAGGTGCTCGATCACAAAGGGGTGGGTACGACCTTTGAAGCCATCTGTGCCCTTTTGTATGCTGCTGAGAACGGTGCTGATGTTATCAATCTGAGTTGGGGATTCGTAGGTGATGAGAATCAGCTGTTGACTCGCGCCATGGAGTACGCCATAGATCGCGGGGCAACTATTGTAACTTCTGCTGGTAATGATCGAGTAGACTTAAGTTATATCGATCACTGGCCTTCTGCATATGCGCTTCCAGGTGATAATAATCTGGATGGTGTTCTTTTTGCTGCGGCCCACACCAATCCTGACCAACTTTGGAATAGCACGAATTTCAGGACTGACGCTCCAGGAGAAGGTGGGCTCATTGCTCCTCCTGGTGAGAATATTACCAGCCTGATACCTCTCCAATTAGTCGGCTTGGTCAGCCCCGTTAAATCTGGAACCTCTATGGCCGCCCCAGTCTTGTCTGCTCTGGCCACTGACTACAAGCGTTTATATCCAGATCATAGTCCTGCCAGCGTTCGTCACAATATCAATTACTTAGTACGTGAGGGCATTGATCCAGGACAAATAATCGTGTACGGCCAAAATTTTGACTTTCAAGGCTTAACTTGGCTCGACCTGGCTGCGCTCTACAATCAGCACAGTGGGTCTATGTGGACAGACTAATATCGATTATAGTATTCAATCTGTGGGTGTTTGCCTGGGCGAGCGGGCAAACACCTACAGCAGATTCTGCAAGTGCTTATGCCTTGCATCAATTGGGCAACAGCTTATGGGATCAAGATAGCTTGCCCGCAGCAGATGCAGCCTTTCGACAAGCATTAGAACTGCGTGAAGATGCTCAAGATGAGGATGGGTTTCTGGTTACTGCCACCAATTTGGGCATCATCAATCAGGAACTGGGGAATCTGGCCGCGGCTCGACTTTATCTCAGTCAGGTCATAGATCGAGCCCCTAACCGCAAGCTTGGACAGGCCTACTTTCAACTGGCGCGTATTTATGCGCGAACTGGTGAGGTTGTCCTCTCAGACCAAGCATTTCAAGCGGCATCAAACCACTCCCCCTTTGATGTAGATCCAATTAGTCGGCACTACTTGTTTTCCGAATGGAGTGATGCCTTTTTAATCGATAGACAAGAGCAGGCCAAAGTGGCCGATAGCTTACTGACACTCGCGCTAGACCTTGCTGATCAACTAGGAGAAGAGTCTGACTACGCCAGAGCGTTCAATCTGAATCGACTCGGACTGGCTAAGGTGTATCAGGGAAATGCCGATCTAGCCATCCCTTTGCTGGAGGAAAGTCTGATGATCAATCGTGAGTGCTGCGAAGATCAGGATCTAGAAACCAGCCAATTGACTAATCTCGGTATTGCTCATCGCAGAATGGGAGCAAGAGACGAGGCCCTCGATGCGCTGCTGGCCAGCCATCGAATTAACCTCGATTTGAGTGAAGGCCTGCCCGATCCGTACCTGGCGAACGATTTTGATAATTTGTCGACCTACTACCTGCAGTCCAACCCAGATTCTGCCAGCCTTTATGCCCGACTGGCCGTTCAGGCCTTGTTGCCCCACTTGGGAGCTGTAGATGATTTCAGACTTCCGCAGGTCGGAGACTTCGAGCAAACCAGCGAGACTATAGCCTTGCTAACGTACATTTCTGATTGGGCTAAAGCAGAAAAAGTATTGGCCGATAACCAAGAGGCCGGGTATGAAAATTGCCTGGACATTTATCGGGTTGGCGACGAGCTGATTCGCTATTTATTTGAATCTCATGAGCAAGTACAGACTCAATTGCTATGGCGGGCCGAAGCCAGGCGTTTGTATGCTGAGGCATTAGTGGCTGCTATCGATGCTGGACAAAACGGCTTGGCTTTTTATTTTAGCGAGCAGGCCAGAGCTCAGTTGCTACTGAGCGAACAACTGAAAGCGCGAGCTGGAGCAGCTCTGCCCAGTGCTGCATATATGCGACTTCAAAGAGCAACCGCAGCTGCCACCTGGACTATGCAATCAACAGCAGAAGCTCAGGAGATACTAGACGCATCCGATCGCTTAAAGCGCCTACAAGATAGCCTGGAATCAGCCTTTCCAGCTTACCAATCGGCTCAAAAAATGGGCTTGCCGGATTCTTCTATTGATCTTGATCGGGTTCCAGAAGACTGGACAGTTGTAGAGTATTTTCTAGAGCCTGATTTAGGAGGTTGGGCCTTCGTAATCGAGGATGGAGAGCTGAGAATTGTCTCCCTGGAAACAGAAAGATTATCAGACCTTACTCATCATTTTCGACAAGAACTCACAGACTACGAGTCTGCCTTTGATCCAGAACCAGCCCACCAGCTGGCCCAATTGATCTGGTCGCCGTTAGACCTTGTGCCTACAGATAAGTTGGTTGTTATCCCCGATGGAGTATTAAATGATATACCGTTTGAAGCCCTTCTTGTCGAGTCTGCCCAACCGGATGATAATTTAGTTTATCGCTCTTTTCCCTGGTGGGGTGGTAGGTACAGTGCGGCCTACGCTTATTCTTTACGCTGGTTGTTGAGTCAGGAAGCCGGAAAAGTGAACAGGGAGCGCCTCTTTTTTGGTCCTATGAGCCAAATTGACTCAGACCTTGGGTTGGAACCCAACCTGGAACTGTCACTGACAGCTACACTTGCTGATCAACTGCAAGCCCACTTTGATTGGGAAATATTACTGGCATCAGAGGCTAGCAGACCCGCTCTTGAATCGCGTCTGGCCAGTGTAGGCCTCCTGCAATTGTCCAGCCATGCATTTCCATCTTCCCTTCAAAGGGGAGGCGCCTCTTTTTTGTTGGCCGATGCAGCGGCTCCACACTTTTATGATTACGAATTGTTGCGTCATCGGTTGCAGGCAGATCTGGTCGTGTTGGCTGGGTGTGATACTGGCCAGGGACTGGATCAGCCGGGGGAGGGGGTAGCTAGCCTGGGCAGATCCTTTGCATATGCCGGAGCCCGAAGTTTGGTGACAAGTCGATGGCCTATTGACGAAGCTGCAACCATTAAAATACTCGATCCTTTTTATGGCAGCTTATCAGAAGACATGTTAAAGCAAGACGCATTGTCTGCGGCTCGGCGGCAGTACATAAAAGATCAACTCAACAATGAATTGGCTCATCCATACTTTTGGTCAGGTCTCGCATACATAGGAGCGCCAGAAGCCTTACCACAGGATAAAGCTTCACACTTCTGGTTGTTCTTCTTAGCTCCTCTGCTCCTGTTTTTGATGGGGTTGAAAATTTTCAGAAAGCCTAAATAAAAACTGCCCCGGTCAACCAGAAGGCCGCCGGGACAGTCCACACACTATGAGAACACCCATTATAATCTTGAATTCCGGGTGGTTATTCAGAGTAGCACCCTGCGTCCGCTCCCGTATTCGATATATAAGACGCTAAAAAACTCCAAATGGATGCCTTTTAGGACTGTTAAAAATTTCTTAATACACTTAAGTTGTTGGAATTCAGTAAATTGCAGTGTCTGCTGATTGGTCTGAATGACGGTAAGCGGACATAAATGAATACTTGAACCTGTCAAAATGAGCTGATGAAAATCAAACTCGCCCTATTTGCTCTGTTATTTTTTAATCAGATTCTTTCCGCCCAGCTTGAAGTTCCCCCCGATCAAGCATCTGATCAACCACAGTGGCTCTTTGGTCTGACTTTGGCTCCCCAGGCCATTACGACTTTTGAAGGTGAC
>JBCBVN010000254.1:0-6453 GCA_039817625.1 Bacteroidota bacterium | reverse complement strand
TGCAAAGATAGCATTATTCTACAGTCACAGATTTAGCCAGGTTTCTGGGTTGATCTACATTGCAGCCTCTCATAACGGCAATATAGTAGCTAAGCAGCTGAAGCGGTATGACCGATAGCAAGGGGGTTAGTGGTTCAGCAGTATTTGGAATCTCGATGACGTGATCTGCTATGTCTCTGATTCTGGTATCGCCTTCTACAACGATGGCGATAACCCGGCCTTTGCGCGCTTTTACCTCTTGTACGTTGCTGACGATCTTGTCGTAAGCCGATTCGTTGGTGGCCAGTACTATGACAGGCATCTGCTCATCGATCAGAGCAATAGGACCGTGCTTCATTTCTGCAGCAGGATACCCTTCAGCATGTATATAGCTGATTTCTTTCAACTTGAGCGCACCTTCAAGTGCCACAGGGAAATTGTATCCTCTCCCCAGGTATAGCACATTCTGATGGTCCTTGATTTCGCCAGCTATGTACTTGATGTGCTCTTCGCTATTGAGTACAGATTCTACTTTCTGTGGAATGGCTTCCAACTCCAGCAAAAGCTCGTGCAAACGAGTCGTTGAAACTGTGCTCAACTTTTTGGCCAGTTTTAGGGCCAGCAGAGTTAGTACGGCCAGTTGGCCGGTAAATGCTTTGGTGCTGGCCACACCAATTTCTGGTCCTGCATGTATATAACTTCCGGCATTAGTCAATCGCGCGATGCTACTGCCTACAGCATTGACGATTCCATAGATGAGCGCTCCTCTGCTCTTAGCCAGCTCTAAGGCAGCCAGGGTGTCGGCTGTTTCACCAGATTGACTCAGCGCTATAACTACATCCCGCTCTGTGAGTATGGGATTTCGGTACCGAAATTCGCTGGCATACTCTACTTCTACGGGTATGCGAACCAAGTCTTCTATCAGGTATTCGGCAATCAGTCCGGCATGCCAGCTCGTACCACAAGCAACAATAATGATGCGGTCTGCACGAATAAAGCGATTGGCAAACTCATCGAGGCCCCCTAGCTTGATACGACCAATTTCGGCTTTCAACCTACCGCGCATGGCATCTTCAATAGTTCGTGGTTGCTCGTGAATTTCTTTGAGCATGAAGTGCTCGTAGCCATGCTTTTCCAACGATTCGATCTGAAGGTCAAGCTCCTCTATAAAGGGAGGTTGATCTTCATTGTTGGTATCTTTTATGCGCAGGCCATCTGCCAGGCTTATAGCCGCAACCTGACCATCTTCCAAGTAGACGACCTTGTTGGTGTGGTCGGCAAAGGGTGTTGCGTCGCTACCGAGGAAGAACTCACCTTCACCTAGCCCTACTGCCAGCGGGCTAGCCTTCCGGGCGCCTACCAGAATCTCTGGGTTTTCCCGGTCAATCACAGCGATGGCATATGCGCCATCAACTCGATCAACAGCCAGCCTTACGGCTTCCTCCAGGGGAAGATTACCTTCTCTCTGTATTTCTTCGATCAGATGTGCCAATACCTCGGTGTCGGTATCACTGCTGAAGGTATGGCCGTCCTTTTCCAGAGCCGTCTTCAGAATGCCGTAATTCTCAATAATCCCGTTGTGTACGACCGCCAAGCGCCCGCTACCGCCGATGTGGGGGTGGGCGTTTAGATCATTGGGTTCGCCGTGGGTAGCCCAGCGGGTATGGCCTATGCCTAATTTGCCGCTGATGTCAATTCCTTTGGTGGCTTCTTCCAGTCGGCTTACTTTGCCCTTGCGCTTGATGATTTTCAGGGATTCATCAGCCAAAATAGCGATGCCAGCACTGTCGTAACCTCGATACTCGAGACGCTTTAACCCAGTAATTATGATATCGTAGGCTTCTTTAGGCCCTATGTAACCGACAATTCCGCACATGACGACAGAGATTATTCTTTCAGGCTAGGTATAAAATCTACAAGGTAGTATATGCAACGCGCAGCTGCATCTTATTTGTAGCGGCAGCTGGTCCGTTTAGGGGCAGCCGGCCGTATTCTATATCGATTTCGTTTCTCAAGAAGGTAAACGGATCAGATATCCTGGGGATTATAGCCAGGTATACTTCAGGGGGGGCTTCCCCCTCTAAAATACGCTGGAGCTGGATGCTCATGTTGAGCTCGTACTTTGGCGGGTCTGCATCTTCATCAAAGACGCCACCTACAAAAAAGCGAATATTAGATATACTCGGGTTGGCCAAGACCTGGGGAGAGAGATCATCGATCTGCTGAAGCCTTCCATCGGCATCCCTGGAGAATAACATAATACTCAAGGGCTCCGGGAAGCGATCCGGCTCGAAGTTGCTGATATCTGCCGGGAATATTTCGAGCTGCGCCTGATTGATTACCCGATTCTCGAATTCCGTCAAATCTGTGAGTCTGATTTCCGTAAGTAAGCCGGCATTGGCTTCAATGAAGGTGATGACATCGTCGTCATCTTCGTCTAACAACATCTCGGCCGTACTACCCGTGCGATCTCTCGAAACAGTTGGCAGCCGTCGGGTAAACAGGAAGTCATATTTTCTTGGACTGCCCACGGTATCGGTGTAATAAGCAATCATACCATCGAAGTTGACGGTCGAGCTCATGTCGAAATTGAAAACACCAGCACTTTCTCCGATGGCTTCTAAGAACAGCCCCGGAAACGCTTCGACAAATGTAGAGTCAGAAGCAAAGTCGGCTGTGTCTAAACTGGCGAGTTGGTCAATGATCTGCTGATTTAATCTAAATCGCTGATGTACAGCTGTAGAGCTGTCTGGCCTGATGAGGGTATCAGCCAGTAGGGTTTCCTCATCCGTTAGCAGAAAGCTGGACTCGAGCCCGGCAATATCGCCTATACTGAGCCGGTCTGTTAGTCTGATGTCTTCGTCAAAGTTTGGCTGCCCGTTCAGGGTGCGTAGCTCGTACTCGAAGGTAGTTTCGTCTATGGGCCCGTAAAAGCTGTTGGTATCTACAGCTAAAATGACGACGACAGAGTCTAGCCTTACGCTATCGCGGTCTCTAAACTCTATGAATTCTGGGATGGCCACCGTTTGATCACCTGATCTCAATGGCCGGAAAAACATGTGAAGTCCGCTGGCGTATCGCCCGAATGCGTCGTCTGTTACAGCTCCAAATGGAGCGCGAGGCCACAAAGAATTTGCCCCTGCATCAAAAACACTGAAAGTGTCCATTTGAACGGTGCGCGTACTAATGGGAACATCTCCGTTGAAGTCGACTTCTATGCGGTCGTCATCCAAAAGATCGCTACCAACTGTAATTGGATCGGTACAACTGCCAGCTAGCAATGCTAGGAGAAGACCTGCCGATATGGCCAAAAAAGAAAAACGTGGTACTTGGCTGTATACTTTCATGATTGGTGCTAGAGGGGGTGAGTTAATGCACTGGAAACTATGAAAAAGAAGAACGAGGACAACACGGTGGTCATGCTGTCCTCGTTTTAAGCCTTGAGATTAGTCAAGGATTACTGTTCTACTTCTTCAGCTAGTAGTGAGTCATAAAACTCGGCAATGGCTGCAGTAATCTCATCGCCCTGAATGTCCAGGATGGGTTTGTCAGCAGCACTGAGTAGTGCACTGTAGGTCGGCGAAATATCTTCGGTTCCTTTCACGATGGCATCTGCATAGCTGATGGCGCCCTTGTGTACGGCTAGTTTTCCGTCTTCGAAGAAAGCGTCCAGATCATCGGATGAGAGGTTGTTGATACTCGCTTTCTTGACAAACTGCTCACCGAGTTGAGTCTCGTGAGCGGTTTCGTACAGAGAGTAGACAACTTTAGCTTTTTGAAACAAAGGCTCGTTCTGGTAGGTAGTCCGCAAGTAGAAGGGAATCAGACTGGTCATCCAACCGTGGGTATGGATGATGTCTGGTGGCCAACCAAATTTCTTGACGGTTTCTATCACACCTTTACAGAAGAATACAGCGCGTTCGGCATTGTCATCGAATGGCTTCCCACTAGCGTCGTCAAAGATGAGCTTCCTTTTGAAGAAATCTTCATTGTCGAGGAAGTAAACCTGCATCCGAACAGTTGGCAAGGACGCAACCTTGATGATTAGTGGGTAGTCATCGTCGTCGACGATAATATTCATACCCGAAAGTCGAACTACCTCATGCAGCCTGTGTCGCCGCTCGTTGATAGTGCCGAATCTGGGCATTAGTACGCGTACCTCTGTTTTGCCTCCGTGTAGATGCGGGGCTAAGTTGTGAACCGTCTCAGAAATTGTAGAGAGCGTGGTATAAGGATTCATCTCCTGGGTGACGATCAGCACCTTCTTCTTGCTCATACTCCTTTTGTCTCAGTCATTTTTAGTGAAACCATCGCCATTGTGAGGTTTCTAATAAGCGGAGGCAAAGTTACGAAAAGTTGACTACTTAGCCTATATTCCGCCCTTTCTCAAGTTTCCAGTATGTTCATATTTCGGCGAGCAGCCGAGCTGCAAGCGTTCTTACAGCGGCGTCGTACCCACGGTCGAAGCCTGGGATTTGTGCCCACCATGGGAGCCCTGCACTCTGGTCATTTGTCTCTTATCGAGCAATCTCAGAAAGAAAACGAACTGACCGTTGCCAGCATATTTGTCAATCCGACTCAATTCAATGAGGCAGAGGACCTGAATACATACCCCCGTACACCTGGTAGAGACTGCGAATTGCTCGCACAGGTTGGTTGCGGTCTTGTCTTTTTACCGACGGTAGAAGAGGTCTATCCGCCAGATTTAGAGCAAGATCTTTCTTTTGATTTCGATGGGTTAGATGAGCGGTTGGAAGGCGCCCATAGGCCCGGCCATTTTAATGGTGTGGCACAGGTGGTCACTCGATTACTCGAACTGGTTCAGCCAGATCGTTTGTATCTGGGGCAAAAAGACGCTCAGCAAGTGGCCATACTCCGAAAGACCGTTGAACAGCTCGGTGGTGGTATAGAAATCGTTGCTGTACCTACTGTGCGCGATTCAGATGGTTTAGCCCTGAGCTCTCGGAATGCCAGATTGAGTGAACAAGCGAGAAAAGACGCGCCGAATATTTATCAGGCATTGTTGAGGACTTCCGCTGGTCTCCTTGATGGAGGTCAGGTAGATACTTTGCTAGCTTCTGCCATAGCAGATATCAATGCATTTACTACGCTTAATGTAGAATATTTAGAACTGGTTGATGCCAAACAAATGAAACCCATCGAGGAGTTTCACGATGCTCAGCAAGCCATCTTAGTTGCTGCTGTTTGGGCCGAGGATGTCAGGTTGATAGACAATCTTCCAGTCGGTTAGAGAACTTGGTTTAAGCATGTCCAGGCGGAACAAAGAAATAAAAATCGAACCACAACAACATTTTCTTTGTTTCTTTTCCGATATTCGTGCGTCATATTACGGGGCGGGGGTGTGAAAGTGGATTTTTCGTAATAATATACTTTTTGACCTATGCTTATCCATCGATTCAAAGGCAAGATTCATCGGGTTGCAATTACCGAGGCCAATCTCAATTACGTCGGCAGTATCACTATCGATGGCAGGCTGTTAGACGCAGCGGGCATCATGGAAGGTGAGAAGGTACAAATCGTCAATAACAATAATGGCGAACGTATAGAAACATACACCATTAGAGGAGAAGAAGGATCAGGTATTATATGCCTCAATGGGGCTGCTGCTCGCCGGGCTCAAGTAGGTGATGTAGTCATCATCATTGCCTACGGCCTGATGACCCCCGAAGAAGCCAGGGATTTTGAACCCATGGTGGTATTTCCGAATGAGGATAATACGATCTAGGTCTCTTTACCCAGCTTGTGTTTCCAAGCTTGCTACAACTCTCGTTATCTTTTTTTGATCAGTTGCACTTCAGAAATTTGAATGGTATCTCCCTTTAGCTCTATAGCGTAGGGTAAATCACTGCGATGCCAACGATATCGCTTGCCATCTGAGCGATCGAGTAGCCAATAGTCATCTCGCAGCACAATTAGTCGAGACCACAAGCTATGATCGTCTTCAGGGAGGTAGATGCCGTGGTTGGGAGCTAAATTGGTAGCGCTTTCGTAGAAATACCCACGTTGCATGTAGGGATAGACAAATTCCCAGCCAATGATCAGAAGCATCAGCAAATTGGAATAATTTGTCATGTTCTTTT
The DNA here is from genome assembly GCA_039817625.1 of Bacteroidota bacterium. Taxonomy (GTDB): domain Bacteria; phylum Bacteroidota; class Bacteroidia; order Chitinophagales; family Saprospiraceae; genus Neolewinella. The sequence goes on along the minus strand of JBCBVN010000254.1, from coordinate 373 downwards.
TTGAATTTACTTCCTTTCGGAGATGTTGTGTGCCTAATCGACCCTGAATACTTCTATAATAGAGAAAGAGGCACCATCCGTTTACGATCAATAGTAAGCCACTTAAAACCTTGACGGAAATATCAAAGCACCAGTTTACAGCTACAATGTTGATGACGACAGGCAACAATAAGATGAGCCCCAATGGTCGTGTTTTATGCCAAAGTAGCATAAGTGCTGGCACTATTTCGGCTATGCCCAAAAACCACTGGTAGCTTCGGGAACTTCCTATAACCGTCCAGTATAAAATATCGTTATCGAGCTCAGCCACCTTGCTGTCAAGAACAAATAGGTCAGGAGCCGGGAATTGCCCACCGCTCAGCTTGTCCAGCCC
>JBCBVN010000253.1:0-6489 GCA_039817625.1 Bacteroidota bacterium | reverse complement strand
ATTTGTTGATTTCTGCCCAGGCGTAGGCTTCATCTTCCCATCGGATCAACTTCATTTCCTCTCGTCCTTTATAGTTCAGAAACCAGTCTTCTATGATGCGGTGTGCTGCCGGGTATTCCAGCAGTAACTCCAGGTAGTTGCTGGCGGGCAGGCTGCGTTGTATGGGATCGGCCGGAACCGCTATGATTTTAGTGTCGATCTCACCATTGTCTGTTAGGAGCAGCGCTGCAATGGGTTCGACCGATAGTAAACTGCCTCTGGGCGCATGCTGACCGATCACCAGTATATCGAGTGGATCTCCGTCACCCCCGCGCGCTTCGTCCATCATCGTCGAAGGGATAAAGCCGTAGTTGCCGGGGTAGGGGAGGAACTGGATGCGCCTTTTTTCCCCATTTGGCAGGGTGTCTTGAACGAATGTCCTTCTCTGACCGCTGTACTCAAATTTTTCGCTGGTTCCGGCGGGAATTTCGACGATCATATTGAGTTCGCCGCCTTCCGCTACCGTTGCGATCTGGTAGGGTCTTCTGGGCTTTTTATAACCGGAATCTCTTGTGCAAGCGGCGAGAAAGCTCGAAACGACCATCAGAAAGATGACGATGCGAATGCTGTGGTGATTGGTGGAGGTATACATGGGCCTAAAGCGATATTTTGCGTTGATGAAAGCCTTTAGCATAGGTTTGGAAGAGCTGATCAATGATCCAATTTAGTGCCTCAGTTTGATTCAGAAAATCTGCTTCCCCTAATTCCAGGACCAGAACCGGTCGTTCTGTCTGGGTTCTGAAATACTGAAGGTAAGCGCGCTGAATGCCTAACAAATAGTCGTTGGAGATGTCTTGCTCGTAGGAGCGACCTCTTTTGGCGATTTGTGCTTGGAGCACTTCAATAGGTCGATGTAGATAGACCAGCAGATCCGGTTGGGAAAACCCGGCATTCAATACATGGTAGAGTCTGGAAAATAGTCTGTATTCCTCGTCCTCCAGATTATTTTTGGCAAACAGCAAGGTCTTCACAAAGAAATAATCGGCCACTACGCCCTGAGCGAACAGCTCGGTTTGAGCGAGCTCGTTTTGTAGCTGCTTATGCCGCTCGGTCATAAAGAAAAGCTCGACTGGGAAAGCGTATCGCTCGGGATCCTTATAGAAATAAGGCAAAAAAGGATTGTCGCTGAACTGCTCCAGGATCAGGCGGCGATTAAAGCGCTCGCTCAGCATCCTGGCCAAAGTCGTTTTACCTGCTCCTATATTGCCCTCTATGGCTAGAAATGGATGAGGTAAAGTTTGCACGCAGCGAAGGTAGAGTTTGTTGAGGAAATCTCTGGGAGGATTTGTCAGTCATCCGTCGAAGTCAAACTAAGATGATGCGTTCGGGTATTCTATGTTACAATGTCGGTTTATTTGGTCGTATGTTTAGGAGTAGAATACAATGATAAAACCACCTACCTATGAATTTCAAGACCACCATTTTTATTCTTTTCGTAGCCTTATCTTTTACTCTATGTGCACAGAACAGCGCATCGGTCTCCAGGCAGATCACGACTGAGCCTGCTGCCACTCCAGCAGAAGCCATGCAGCTGGCCATTCGGCAAATTCCCGAAACCATCGATATCGAAAGAGTGGAATCGCCCACCTTGCCAGAAGGCGATCGGTACCAACGGCACAACCTGGCGCTAAGTGGCTTTCCCGTTTACGGCAAGCAAATCATTATTGCACCGGTTGGTCGTGGCCTTTATGCAGCTTCTTACCCGCGGTTCCTTCCTAATGAAGTTAAACTCGATATAGAAGAGACCATCTGGCAAAATAAATTGGAGGCCATTCTGAATGAGGAAGCCTTCGAATACGAAAACCATCACTATGGCATAGTCCCAAAGGATCTGGATTTCGATAAAAGTACATTTGCATTAGCGGCCATCATCGAATTGTTTATGCCGCGCAGCCATCGACACGACCGCCTGTATCTCCATGCCGCTACGGGTGCGCTGATCGCGCGACACCCGATCGATTGCACTTTTGTGCCGGGTACAGCTCAGACGCTTAATTACGGCGAGCAAATCATAGAAACGACCCAGGATGGACCAAATGGCGAGTTCAGGTTGTTTGATGAGACCCGCGGTCAGGGCATCCAGACGGTAGGTGCCGACGGCCAGGACATCTATGACGATGACAATGATTGGGCCTTTGAAGCCGATAGCCTCAGTATGGCCCTGGATGTACATCACGGCATGGGAGAAACCCACGACTTTTTCGTCGACAGATTTGGAAGAAATGGACTCGATGGCAATGGAGTCGCCCTACGGGCATCTACCGGTATTCCTTTTGCTAATGCCTTTTACGGAGGGCCGCAAGATATAGGGATCGGTGCCGGAGACCCAAACTTTTTCCTGGACCGCCCCCTAAGTGGAATCGATGTTGTTGCTCATGAAATGGCCCACGGTTACACGGCCTTCAGCAGCAATTTGATTTATGCAGATGAAAGTGGCGGCCTGAATGAAGCATTCAGCGATATCTCAGGCGTAACGGTGGAGCACAATACCTATAACACCTCGGGTCCACTAGCCTGGACACTCGGAGAAGAAGCCAGCAGTGAAGGGATTTACATCCGGAATATGGCCGATCCCAACGAGCTACAAATGCCGGATACCTACGGTGGAAACTTTTGGAACCCAGGATTGCCTGTCCATACCGGTAGCTCTATCGCCAACTTCTGGTACTACCTGATCGTCATGGGCGATACCGGCACAAATGATGTCGGTTATGTCTATGACGTACCCGGATTGGGTTATGATACAGCCATACAGATTGTCTACGATGCGTGGAATAATCGCCTGAGCGCAAGCAGCAATTATGCAGATTGCTCCATCGCTACTATTGCAGCGGCCACCGAGCTGTATGGAGCTTGCTCGCCTGAAGTGCTGGCAGTGGAAGAAGCCTGGAGAGCAGTCAACGTGACGGCAGGCGTCTTGGGTGTCGGCCAGTCGGATGTGACTCGGGTTTGCGACCTGGAGCAGGGTGTCACCTTCACCGCTTCCGTTCCCGGTACGTTTGTAGAGTGGCAGTTCGGTGACGGGGAAAGCAGCACCGACAATCCGGCAACACATATTTATACCGAAGACGGCTCTTACACGGCTACTTACCGCTTCATCAATTGCGCTGGTGATACACTTTCGGGATCAGCTTCTAACGCGGTATTGATCAGTACGGAAGATCCGGAAGCCTGCAATTTCGTACCCTTTGATCAATCGACTCAGACCCTCAATAATTGCAGTGGGGTGTTGGTAGACGATGGCGGTGAGGAAGGAAACTATAGCGATGGCGTTAATGCAGATGTTATCCTTTTCCAGGAAGGGGTCACTGGTTTTAGACTCACTTTTGACTTTTTTGAATTGGAGTCGGGTTATGATTTCTTCAGAGTCTTCGATGAAAATGAGGAATTGATCGGGACGTATACAGGAAACTTCGTTCCCAATGAACTAGAGGTTTTTGGCGAACAGCTCAGACTGAACTTCTTTACCGACGGTACTGTAACCGCACCTGGCTTTGTGATCAGCTACACTTGCTTTGCGCCTACTTCCAAGCCAACGGCTGGTATTGCCGCCACAGACTACGAAGATTGCCGGGCCAACCGCACTTATACCTCGGATAGCGAAGAGTATCCAGATCAGTTTACCTGGTATATAGACGGAGAAGTCGTTGGAGACCAGGAAGAACTTAATATCAACTGGGCAGATTACGGACCAGGAACCTATAGCCTGACGCTGGAGGTTTGCAACAACATCGGCTGCGATGACATCACCATCGATGAAATTGTCATTACCGAAGAGGTAGGAACTTGTGAAGAATTTCTCGCAGAGAATGGTACCATAGATCTGACCGGTTGTATCGGTGGCACCATTCACGACGATGGTGGACCCGACGAGAATTACTCGAATAGCATTAACTCAACCATCAATATCAGCAACGAAGAAGGGCGAAATATTCAACTCGACTTTCAGCAGCTGTGGACGGAGTCGAGTTATGACTTCCTGTTTATCTATGACCTCAATGCACCTGGCGATCCAATCGCTGTCTACGATGGTCTTTATGATCCTTTCATGATCGAATTTGAAACGGATGCGCTTAGTATTGTCTTCCAGACCGACTTTACGGTCGTAGCACCGGGCTTCACGATTCTCTATGGCTGCGCGGAGCCTAGCTCGATCAGAGACAACCTATTGGACATCGATTGGCAAGTATCTCCCAACCCTTTTGATCAGACCCTAAATGTGAGCGGCCTTCCAAGTGCAGAATGGACCTTTGAGTTGCAAGCTATCGATGGTCGTATCCTACAAAGCTGGACTGAAATGAGGACTTCCGCAGGTGGCCAGCTTACACTCCAGGCCTCAGGTTTGCCCGCTGGGACTTATGTCCTTCAGGCCAGAGACCAAGATGGTGGTTTACTGATCAAGCGTTTGGTCAAGCAGTAGAGTCATGAGGGGACTGTCGGAAAAGCCTGAAAGGGTTTTGAGACAGTCCCTTCATTTTTTCGCCATACGGCATACGCATTACCCAACAGACTTCTTCCAGGTCTCCCTGGCTTTGCCACCGACTATGCTTTCCCGGGCTTCCGCCACGCAGTCTTCCAGGTGCTTTTCGGGATTTATCACTTGGATGGCTAAGGCTGCATTGGCGCATACGACGGAGATTTGAGCCTCAGTGGCCTGATTATTCAGTACAGACTGAAAAACGGCGGCACCTTCAATTGCTGTCTCTCCGCCGTGCAGCTCCTCCGGGCTTACCGGAGATAACCCGAAATTTTGAGCAGATAAAACCGATTGACCGTTTTGGTCACGCACTTCTGTATCTCCGGTCAGACTGACTTCGTCATAGCCATCGCGAGCGTGTATGATGCGATATCGGCGATCCGTGTCGCTCTGAAGTAAGTATTGGTAGGTACGGGCCAGGCCCAGGCTGAAGGTGCCGAACAGCTGGTGGCTGGGTTTAGCCGGATTGATAAGCGGCCCCATGACATTGAAAAATGTCTTGACCTTTAGCGCTTTTCGTGTAGGTACAACCTGCTTCATAGCCGGATGAAACAAGGGGGCATGTAAAAACACCAGGCCAGAGCGGTCCAGTCGGCGCAGTATCTCGTCTCGGTCGTTGGTAAATTCATAGCCCATTTCCATCAGCACATCGCTGCTGCCCACACTACTGCTCACGCCATAGGAGCCGTGCTTGGTGACCGAGTAGCCCGCACCTGCTACAACCACACTCGATAGTGTGCTGATATTGAACGTGTTTTTGCCGTCGCCACCCGTTCCTACGATATCTACAGTTGTTCTTCCTTCCAGATCGATAGCTGTAGACAACTCGAGCATGGCTTGCCGAAACCCCGCCAACTCCTGCAACTGTAATGGCCGCATATTGAGGGCAGAAACCAGGGCTGCAATCTGAGCTTCGGCCACATCTCCACGCCCCATGGCCAGCATGACTTCATAAGCTGTTTCTCGACTCAATCCTCGCTGGGCGTAGATGGTTTCAAGCACTTTTTTCATAGCAACACGAAGGTAGAAAGAGTCAAAGAAAGGAACCCATTAAACGAAACCGACCTGCGGAAGTCTTATTAAAGGTATAGGGTACAAGGTATTTGGTATCGAACCCCAGTAACCCAATAAAAAATCCATCCATGCGCACCCCACTTCTCATCTGCTTACTTACTCTTTTTTGCCAGCTATTAGTCGCACAGCAACTTTACTTTCCACCCGACCACAACCAGGGGGAGTGGGAGACGACGCCTCCCGAAGAGCTCGGTTTTCGGGCTGATCGCATACAAGAGCTTTATGATTTTTTAGATGAGAATCAGACCAAATCGTTTATGTTGCTCAAAGATGGAAAGATCGTGCTTGAGCAATATTTCGGTTCTTATACCGCCGATAGTCTATGGTTTTGGAACTCAGCGGGGAAAAGTTTGCGAGCCACCATGTTCGGGCAGGCGGTGGAAGAGGGATGGCTGAGCCTGGACGATGTCAGTAGCGACTACCTTGGTACGGGTTGGAGTAGCCTGACCCCAGAACAGGAGTCTGCCATCACTGTGCTCAACCATTTAACTATGACCACCGGTATGGACGATACCGTACCAGATTGTCTAGACCCGGAATGTTTTCAGTATCTAGTACCGCCCGACGAGCGTTGGTTCTATGACAATCCGCCATATTCTATTAGCAAAGACATTCTCGAAGCATCTACGGCAAGTACCATCAATGCCTATACCAATTCTCGAATAGAAGGACCGCTTGGAATGAGCAATGGTTTTTGGCTACAGCTGGGAGCCAATAATACTATTTATTTGAGTCGCGCTCGCGATATGGCTCGCTTTGGCCTTATGATACAGGCGGATGGCCAGTGGGTTGATGAGGATATTGTCGATTCTGCCTATGTGCATCTGATGACTCAGCCCAGCCAGGAAATGAACCCAAGCTATGGCATCTTGTGGTGGTTGAATGGGCAGGAAAGTTAC
>JBCBVN010000252.1:0-6537 GCA_039817625.1 Bacteroidota bacterium | reverse complement strand
CAGAAGCTCGGCAAGTCCTATCCAGACTAAGAGGAAAAGGCCAAATCCAGCCAGGCCGAGCAGTAGTTTTTGCTGCTTAGTATACTTGTATTCGGCGTCGATTAAGGGCATGGGCCGGAAGATAGCAAGAAATTGTTGTGATGGACAATTTTCAGAGGAGCAATGGCAAGGAGTCCAGCAAATCCCCGTAGACAATAAGCCCTCTTTCTTCTAATCAAAAACTACATTTGCATCAATTCCATGTTGCCAATGAAGCCGAAATCGGTCAGGGAAATCGCTAAGTACTGGATGTTTCGCATGAGCGCTTACTGGCGGTATTTCAAGCGTGCCAAAACGCGCTATGACCTGCATTCACCCAGTATAGTAGATTTTGAGCGGTCCGTGTTGAGGGGGAAATTCGACTCGGCATTGGAGTCTTTGGTATTGGACTTCCGCAGGTGGTATGCTGGGCGCGAAGAGTGGATCGATATTCCTGCTTTAGGAGCGGGTAGCTGGGTGAAAAGCGAAAACAAAAGGCAGTTAAAAGAGATCGTATCCAACTCGGCCATCGATAGTAAAGAAGGACAGCTGCTAGCCAGATTGGCCAGATATACTCAGTCCAAAACCATTGTAGAGCTAGGCACCAATGGAGGCGTATCTACTGCCTACCTGGCCTATGGTCAACCTCAAGCCCGAGTGATCACCGTGGAAGGCAACGTACAGTTGGCTCATTCGACCCGCGAAAGTCTGCATCAACACCAGCTCACTGATCGGGTAGAGCTTCTCGTTGGTACTTTTTCAGAGCAGCTTCCCGACCTGCTTTCAAAGATTGAGCAGATTGATCTGCTTTTTGTAGATGGCGACCATAGGTATGGCGCAACGCTCGATTATGTGCGCATGTGTTTGCCCAAAGTGTCGCGGCAAACGGTCTTTGTTATAGCCGATATTCGCTGGTCGGCCGGTATGGAAAAGGCCTGGTTAGAGTTGCAGTCTCTACCAGAAGTATGTGCCAGCATGGCTACCTATCACTTCGGTTTCCTGTTCTTTAACGAGGATATGAGCGGCCTTCCTCCACTAGACTATATTCGGGCACGATACAAGCCCTGGCGCATGGGGTTTTGGTAGGCATGACATATTTATGTCTAATCGTTAGCATCACATGCCTGGTATGTTTATCTCAGTGCAAGGACGACTTCTTCCACAAATGACCTCAGCAATTCTCTCTGTTCGTCTGTGAATCCACCCAGTGCGTAAGCCTGCCCGTTAATGGTAATCGACCACGGAAATACTTTTTGTAGCGCCACGCTTTCTACCGATCTATAGTCGATCTGGAATATACCGCCATCGAAGGTGTCTTTCATGAAAATATATCGATCGGTGAGGACAATACCAGAAAGTTTCCAAAAGTACTTTTCTGAAAAAGTAGCGACGATAGTTTCCTTGGGTAGACTCGGCAGGTACTTATTTAAGAAACTGAAAGATCGCTCAAAATCCAGAGGTGCAAAATCGAGTTCAGCGAGGAATAGCTTATCTCGATATTTAACGAGAATGGGCTTGACTTTTTCTGGTAAATATGTTGCTGGCGTATATAAGCTCCCTGAATCAGATTCTGGTATTGATGAAGAGGTATCCGCGCCCAGTTCTGTGATTTGCGGTCGATTCACCTTCGGTATGGGTGGTGGTTTTGTCTCCTCCGCCGAAGGAGGCGGTTCATTGATCCAGAAATGATTGGGTAGTTCATCCAAAGTAGCAATGAAGCTCTCTTTGATCAGCGCCCTTTCCACCATGGCATTGTCTTCGGATATTACCTTTTTGTGTAGCATATGAATAAGTTCCTGGAGTCGACCTCCTATCAGAACCAATTCTGTGTATCCATCGCGTATGGAAGCCAGGCCGTATTCTACTACATACTCGTCAGTTGCTTCATTCAACTTCTTGATGGCCAGGTCGAGCCTACCATCCCTTAAGATGGAAAGGAGTTCGATTTTGGTCGGTACGGGCATAGTTTCGTATTCGGCTTAGAAGTTGCCAATTTATGAGTTCTGTGCCAAATGGTGTTACAGGCCGGTAGCCTATCTAATCAGCATGGTTTCACCAGAGAATTGGACATCCCTTCCATCTATGGTCTCTACATCGAGTACATAGACAAAAACGGCTTGAGTGAGGATCTGACCTCGGTACTTGCCGTCCCAGCCATCGTTGGGGTTGTTGGGCTCCATTACTCCACTATTGTAGACAATGTTGCCCCATCTGTCGAAGACCAAGAAAGACTTGATTCTGGCTACGTTTCTACCGGCGAAAACGGTCAGACGGTCGTTGATACCATCTTCGTTGGGTGAGAACGCAGTAGGTACGAATACGTCTACACTTGGATCGACAAGCACATTCATGATGTGTGTCCCCCTGCAACCCGTTGTGTCTATCACGGTGAGCGTATACTGAGTCGAGTTTTGTGCACTGACCCAGGGCGTCAGACAGTCTGAGCAGGATAGATCAGTAGCTGGTGACCAGAAAATGCTGTCGATTTCATCAGGTCGCAAGTTGGTCGTGAAGTTCACGGCCACGCTATCTCCCTGGATGTATTGGATCTGCTCGGGACCTGCGATAAGGACTCCTGCCGGATTCGCACAGAAACAATCGGGAAGCGGAAAGTCTGTTTCCGATATGCAGGCTTCGGCACTGACCAGCTGGGCAGTAACCTCAGATCCGGCGGGAACATCTCTGACCAGAAAGCGATTACCTCCCAAAGCCTCCAATTGGAAGCCTGAGGTTGCGACTTGTAGATCGGTCATGTCACCTTCTACATTGAAGTTGATGTTGTAAGTTCCACTATTGATGTTGCAGTCTATACCCAGGAACCGAATGGCTGCTTGAATGACCACAACCTCTACATCGACTGTAATCGGATCAGCGCATAAGCCAGGATCTGGTGTAAAGGAGTACATACCAGAGGTTTGGGCATCAACGACACTTGGAGACCAGGTTCCGGTAATACCGTTTTGACTGACCAATGGCAGTGGATCTGTGGGCTCATCCTGGCAATAGGTCAGATTTAGATCAAACTGAGGCGTCTGCGGCTGAGGAGCCGTAAGGGTGATACTGGTTGTTGCCACACATCCTACAGAGTCGGTGACCACTACATCGTAGACACCGCTGCTCAGGGCGTTGGAGTTGAGTTGACCGTCAAGCACATCGACATTCCAGTCGATGATTTCGATGCCAAAACTACTATTGGCTGTCAGACTGAGCGATCCGTTGTCGGTATCACTACAGCTGGGGTCTTGACCGGTCAGATCTACGGAAACATCACAAGGAATATCGGCAATACTGCTATTGCAAACGATGGTACAACCGTTTTGATCCTCGATGGTAATCTCATAATCGCCAGCTGGTAGATCACTGATGTCAGTCTGTGGATCTGCACTGGCTGTGCTTCCAGATACGGGGCCTGTCCAGGAAATGGTGTAAGGCCCAACCCCACCTGAGTAATCGGTCTGGATAATTCCGTCGGAGTTGTTGGGAGTGGCTGTTTGAGTAATCTGACAATTGAGCAGTAAAGCAGTCGGTTCGGTTACGGTCAAACTACCCGTGGAAGTACAGCTGAATTGGTCGACTACCGTGACATCGTAATCATTAGCTGGTAAGCCGGTGAGCATCTGCTGACCATTGAAGTCGGGATCATTCCAAATGATGGTGTATCCGCCACTGCCTTGAATGTCCAAGTTGATGGATGCCGTGGATTCCCCCTGACAAAGCACATCAGCAGTTTGAGTCAATTCCAGCTGCGGAAGCTCATTGACCGTCACATTCAGGGTGATTGGCGATACACACTGCGCCAGTGGGTCTGGTGTAAACAGATAGGAAGCTGAATTTTGATTGTCGATAATCGCCGGACTCCAGGTGCCAGCCAATCCATTGTCGCTGGTGTTTGGCAAAGCATCAGTAGCCTCATCCTGGCAGTAGGTATCTGTCAAGGTGAAGACGGGTATGAGACTAGGATTGATGGTAACACTCAAGCTCACTTCCTCGCCGCATTGGCCGTCATCAGGAGAGAAAGTGTACAAGCCTGAAGCCTGATTGTCAATATTTGCCGGACTCCACATACCGCTCAGGCCGTTATCACTATTGGTCGGCAGCAGATCTGTAGATTCTCCCTGGCAATACTCGTCATCGAGCGTGAAGCTGGGCGTCTGTGTCGGATTTACGGTAACATCCAGATCAAAGTTGACGGCACATTGTCCGACATCCGGAGTGAATGTATAGGTGCCGGAAGACTGGTTGTCAATGACCATTGGGCTCCAGCTGCCTGTAAGACCATTATCACTGGTTGGGATCAGCGCTGCAGTGGCATCGTCTTGACAGTAGATGTCCTGAACTGCAAACTCTGGTGTTTGAGTTGGATTGATGGTAACATCTAAATCAAAAGTCAGACCACACTGTCCGGCATCCGGTGTAAAGGTATAGGTGCCCGAAGACTGGTTGTCGACCACGGCAGGGCTCCAGCTACCTGTAAGCCCATTATCGCTATTTCCTGGGAGCGCTACAGTCGTCTCATCCTGACAGTATTCATCGGTAAGCGTAAAGTCTGGAGTAATGCTTGGATTGATGGTTACATCGAGATCGAATGAGTTGGCACAAAGACCTGGATCGGGGGTAAAGGTATAAGTACCCGATGCCTGGTTGTCGATAATAGCAGGACTCCAACTTCCGTTAATTCCATTGTCGCTGGTATTGGGCAGTGTTACTGTCGTTTCGTCCTGGCAGTATTCATCCGTTAAGGCAAAACTAGGATCATCTGGTAGGTCGATGGTTACATCGAAGCTAAATCCACCCGCACACTGTCCTCCATCAGGAGTAAAGGTGTAGGTTCCAGATGCTTGATTATCTACAATGGCTGGATTCCAGCTGCCATTTATGCCATTATCAGAAATCAGGGGTAATGCCTCGGTCACTGCGTTCTGGCAGTATGAATCGGTCAGGTTAAAGGTCGCTACAGTAGGAGCACTGATGGATACATCAAAGGTAAATACCTGAGCGCATTGTCCGGCATCTGGTGTAAAGGTATACGTACCTGACGCTTGGTTATCTATGCTTGCTGGACTCCAGGTACCTGGTATTCCATTATCACTGGTGGCAGGTAGGGCATCTGTAACAGCGTTTTCACAGTATCCGGTTTGTAAGGTGAATGTTGGAGCTTCTGGTGCGTTTATAGTCACATCAAAAGAGAAATCCACTGCGCACTGTCCACCATCTGGCGTAAAGGTGTAGGTGCCTGAGGCTTGATTGTCGATCAAAGCTGGGCTCCAGCTACCGCTTACTCCGTTATCACTGGTTGTAGGCAATGCAGCGGGAACATCACCCTGGCAGTATGAATCTGTCAGAGTGAAGCTGGGAAACTGTGTTGGGTTGATGGTTACATCCAATACGAAAGGATCAGCGCACAGGCCAGGATCTGGTGTAAATGTGTATGACCCTGATGCCTGATCGTCGATTATAGCTGGGCTCCATGTACCGCTTAGCCCATTGTCGCTGGTTGTTGGCAGCACTTCTGTGGCTTCCCCCTGACAGTATTCAGCGGTAATGGTGAAAGCAGGCATCTGGATGGCGTCAATGGTTACGTCCAGAACAAAGGGGGTGGCACATTGCCCGCCGTCTGGTGTAAAGGTGTAATTCCCGGAGGTAGTGTTATCGACGGTAGCCGGGCTCCAGGTACCCGTGATTCCATTGTCGCTGGTACCTGGTAAAAGTTCGGTTGCTTCTCCAGAGCAGTAGGTAGTTGTCAGGGTTGAAAATTCTGAATCCAGCACAGGGTCGATGGTGACGTTAAAGTCCAAGGGATCAGAACATTGCCCTGGGTCTGGCGTGAAGGTGTACGTACCAGAGGCCTGATTATCGATGGTGGCCGGACTCCAGGTGCCGCTTATTCCATTGGTACTCGTTCCAGGCAATAAGTCAACGGCGGCACCAGCGCAGTACTGCTGTTGGAAATTGAAGCCGGGAATGATATTGGTACTTATGGTAACGTCTAGAGTAAAAGGTTCGCCACACTGCCCACCATCTGGAGTGAAGGTGTATGACCCGGAGTTTTGATTGTCGATAGTCGTTGGACTCCATGTACCTGTTATTCCATTTTCACTGGTGGTGGGAAGTACTTCAGTTGTGCTCCCTATGCAATATTCGTCTATCAGGGTGAAGGTCGGATCTATGGTACTACCAATGGTCACCATCACATCTGTTGCTGTAGCACACTGACCGCCATCTGGAGTGAAAGTATAGGTGCCAGAGTTCTGATCATCGATGGCTGCCGGGTTCCAGGTACCTGTAATGCCATCGTCGCTAGTAGTCGGTAGCACATCTACTGTTCCTCCTGTACAGTATTGCGTCTCGAAGCTGAACATGGGCTCATCCTGGGGTGTAATGGTGATGGTCAGATCAATTTCGTCGGCACAGAAAAAGGCATCTGGCGTGAAGGTGTACGTCCGGGTAATTTGATTATTAATGGTTGATGGATCCCATGTTCCGGAGACAAAGTTGTCGCTCAAAGTGGGTAGGGATGGG
>JBCBVN010000251.1:0-6545 GCA_039817625.1 Bacteroidota bacterium | reverse complement strand
AAGGTGCCAATGATTAGATCGTGTTCGCGCGGGTGAATCTTGAGGTCGGTGACAGATACGCAAGGGAAGCCCTGGTCAAAATGATTCCAGTTTTGTCCACCATCCAGGGTGAAGTACAATCCGCGGTCTGTCCCCAACCAGAGCAAATCTGTGTACTCGGGGTCCTGTACGACGGAAAGGGCGTGACCATCGACCTGAGACTCGTCGGCAATGCGCTGCCAGGATTGTCCATAATCGCTGGTGCGGTATAAAAAGGGCCTGAAGTCGCTCCTTCTGTAGTCATTGGCGACGACATAAGCTCTTCCGGCTTGAGTCGGGCTCAATTCGATAACGGGTAGGTAAGCACCCTCGGGCATCTCGGGTAGCCTGTTGGCCAGGTCTTCCCAATTGTCTCCACCATCTCTGGTAAGCTGCAAACGCCCATCATCGGTTAGCGCCCAGATGGTATTGGCATCGCGTGCATCCTGAGCTATAGCAATGATGGTCGTATAGTTTTCGGCATTGGTGGCGTCTATGGTTAGGCCACCACTGATATCCTGCTTTTGCTTAGTGGTATCATTGGTCGTCAGGTCAGGACTTATGATCTCCCATGATCGTCCGTAATCCGTACTCTTGTGCACAAACTGGCTACCAAAGAAGATGGTCCCATCGGCATGAGGCGACTGGTATACAGCGGCGTTCCAGTTGAAGCGCAGCTGCTCGCCATCTGGATGGACGGGCTTGATGAAGGTCTGATAACCGGTCTCCGTATCGATATGAGACATGTTGCCCCCTTGCGACATGGCGTACACATACCGATTGTCACTGGGTTGAAAAACGAGATCAAAACCATCACCGAAGTAGACTTCTTGCCAGTCGGCGCCGGTTATACCACCGCGCTTCCAGACTTGACTCGGTCCAACCCAGGTTCCGTTATCTTGCATACCTCCTCCCACGTTGTAGGGGATGTTCATATCGTAACTGACGTGATAGAACTGAGCCAATGGCAGGTTGGGGGCAAACCGCCAATTCTCGCCTCCATCTCTACTGATGTTGAGACCACCATCATTGCCATTGATCAAGTAACTCGGATCATTGGGATCAATCCAGAATGCGTGATGATCAGGGTGGACATTATTCCCATAGTCCATAATGGTCCGAAAGGTCTTACCACCATCTTCGGACTTTGATACATAAGACCATAGATTGTAGATTCGATTTTCATTCTGAGGGTCTACATATATTTCCGCATAGTAAAATGGGCGGTTTCCTATATTTTCCTGACTGACCAGCGACCAGTTTCTTCCGCCATCTACGCTTTTGTACAGACCATTTTTCTTGGCTTCGACCAAAGCATAAACGATATTGGGCTTAGAGGGAGCGATGGCTAGTCCGATTCGACCCAATGGTCCTTTAGGTAAGCCATCTTTTTCTTCTACTCGAGTCCAGTTTTCGCCCCCATCATGCGTGTGCCAGATACCAGAACCCTCTCCGCCGCTGTGAAAGAACCAGGGGTCTCGGTCAAAGGTCCAGGTGGCGGCAATCAGTTTGTTGGGGTTACTGGGATCCATGACAAGGTCAGCAATGCCGGTACCCTCATCTACGTACAAAATTTGTTCCCAGCTCTCGCCCCCGTCTGTACTCTTGTAGACGCCTCTTTCGGGATGTGGGCCCCATTGATGGCCTTGCGCACCTACATAAATATGATCGGGATTATTGGGATCGATCAGAATGCGATGAATGGTCCTGGTTTCTTCCAGCCCCATCATCTCCCAGGTATCTCCGCCGTCCATACTCTTGAAGATTCCACCTCCGTAGTTGGCCGAATTTCTGGGGTTTCCCTCTCCGGTTCCCGCCCAGACTATGGACGGATTGGCATCGCTGACCGCCACGGCTCCAATGCTCAGAATAGGCTGATCGTCGAAAATAGGCTCCCAGTTGATGCCGCCATTGGAGCTGCGCCAGAGGCCTCCGCTGGCTGTACCTGCATATATGATGTCAGTATTGGTCGGATTGACGTCTATAGCCGTCACACGACCACTCATACCGGCCGGACCGATGTTGCGTGGCTGATAGTTTTCAAAGATTTCTGTATCGACAGATTGGGCAGTTGCCCAAAGGGGGCAAAGTAGAATAGCAAGGATGTAGATTCGCATATGGTGAAGATACAGCGGTTGTGAAAAATTACAACCCCACCAGCCAGTTCATAGTATCCACTCCGTCGGCATAATCCATCAAGCCGGGTTGCTGGGCTTCGCCAAAATTTTTAGTGTCCAGGCTTAGTAAACCGGGTTTAGCCGCAATAAGCTGAATTTCCTCTCGCCGCTGATGCAGTTCGATCTGCACATCAGCCAGATCGGTATAGTGCTCATAATACAAGCCGGCAATATGACTCAATAAGGCTTTATCCTTTCTCAGAATAATGGCACCATTCGATAAAAAATGTTCTCGATTGACCGTTAGGAGCGCATAGTGATAGTCAAAATTGTTCTTGTACTTCGGATGATTTTGGAGCTGCCGCCAAGCGTGAAATACTTCGAGCATAGGCTCAAAATCGTAGTCTGTAGGTACATATAACTTGGCTACATTGCGACAACCCAACCCAAAGTAGGTAAAGATGTCATTGCCCAGTGCTTCAAGCTCTTCGCTGGTCTCCTCGCCAGATAGTACAGCCACGCCATTTCTGTTGCGCCTGATGATATGAGGGTACCGGCCAAAATACGATTCAAAGTAGCGGGCACTATTATTGCTGCCAGTGGCAATGACAGCCTCAAAGTCAGTCAACTTTTCGGTCAGCTGAAAATAATGGGTAGTCCAGGCTTCATCCTTTGCCAAATCCGATCCCAACTTAGCCATCACTTTGATCAGATACGGAATCACATAGGGGTCCTTATCAGAAAGCTTGATTTGGGCCTGATGACCGCTCAAAAATACGCTGATGATATCGTGAAACCCTACCATAGGGATGTTGCCAGCCAGTACGAGGCCTATTTTTTTAGACTTGCGCAGGTCGGAATTTTCTTCCAGAGCCGGATAGTTAGATACCCATGCTGACAGAGCGTTTTTGTGCAGCCATTCGGTAGCAATAGCATGTATGGCGCGCCGATAATTGTCTACGGTTAGCCAACCATTGTTGTAGGCAGTACGCTGAAGGTGGGCTTGTAGTAGCTCATCATCGTCGCGGCGAAGATATTCGCCCAGATTGGCCAGAATGTGGAGTCGATCTTGAAGCGTAAGTGGCATCATGCGGGCACAAAGATGAGGCAAAATTGTGGGTGATTCAAGCTCTGGGATATCTCAATGCTATACTTAAAATGGTAGTAAAAGAAAGCTGACATCTGGCGAGTTTAGCTACCTACCCTGTTTGGCGAGGGTCTCCGCTATGCTCCGACCTGCGGCAGTCCAAATCACAATCTATCCATCGCTTTTTTAGCAGCGGTGTATTTGCGAAAAGCATCTAGTACGTCCTTCATATCCGTGGGGAGTTCGCTATCGAATTTCAGGCGCTCTCCCGTGTGCGGGTGCGTGAAGGCCAGGCTTTTGGCGTGCAAAGCTTGTCTGGGGCACAGACTAAACACCCGATCTACAAAGCTTTTGTACTTGCTGTAGACGGTACCTTTCAGGATGCGATCTCCACCATAGTGGCCATCATTGAAGAGTGGATGGCCGATCGATTTCAAGTGTACGCGTATTTGATGTGTGCGCCCCGTTTCCAGCTTGCATTCGATCAGGCTCAAATAGTACAGACTTTCTATGGTGCGATAGTGGGTCTTAGCCCATCTGCCCTGGTCTGGTTCGTCTGTTGTCGTGTAGTGTTTACGATGTCTGGGATGGCGCATGATGTTTGCCTCTATGGACCCTGATTCCGGTTCTGGATCGCCCCAAACAATCGCCTGGTAGCTGCGCTCCACGGTATGGTCGAAGAACTGCTTGGCCAGATGGCTCATGGCGTATTCTTCTTTGGCAATGACCAGCAATCCGCTGGTATCTTTATCTATGCGGTGAACCAGGCCCACCCGGTTGGCATTATTTCCGGGCAGTAAGGGCATGTCCTCTGTACCACCAAAATAATAGGCCAGCGCATTGACCAGGGTGCCCCGCCTGTGTCCAACACCGGGGTGAACAACCATTCCCGGAGGCTTGTGTACCACCAGGAGGTAATCGTCCTCGTAGCGAATGTCTAATGGAATATTGTCAGCCTGCAGGGTCGACTCTTCACCCGGAGGTTTTGGAACAACCACCGAGATGCGCTCTCCAGGCCTGACTTTGTGATTGGGTTTGACTACTTTATTGTCTACCGTCACCGACCCGGCTTTTATCGCGTTTTGTATGCGGTTTCTGCTCGTCCGCTGCATGCGATCGATCAAAAATTTATCAAGCCTGAGCGGGGTTTGACCAGGGTCAACCACCAGATCTAAGGTTTCGAACAAATCATCAGTAAAGGCCTGAGGCATGGTGCAAAGATATGATGTACTCTCAGCCCATTTGCTTTATTTGCGGGCTATTAATAGATAAATGTACATATGAAGTTTTCACAAACAAGTATTGCGGTTCGGAATCCGACGGTCAAGCAGCAAAATGACCCGCATCAGGTCCCTATTATTGCGGCCTCCAGTTTTAGATTCCGCAGCATTCAACATGGTATGGCTGTTTTTGATGGAGAGGAAGCCGGACACATTTACAGCCGGTTTGGTAATCCAACAATAGATGCCGCCGCTCAGAAGATTGCCGACCTGGAGGGGTATGACCTGGGAAAACCCGTTTTTGGTCTTTTCTTTTCCAGTGGAATGTCAGCCATTGCCACCGCCATTACATCGGTGTTGGCAGGGCCTGGAAAAGTACTAGCCGCACCAGATTTGTATGGTGGTACGGTCAATTTATTGCAGGAGATGAGCAATCAGGGGGTAGCATACATACCCGCTGATACCAGAGATTTAGAGGCCGTAGACCGTGCACTGGCGCATCATCCAGACATCAGGATTGTCTATGTAGAAACTCCTTCCAATCCGACTTTGAGAATGGCAGACTTAGCCGCCCTGGCTGAGCGGGCACATGCAGTTGGAGCTAAGCTTATAGTCGATAATACGTTTGCCACTCCCGTACTTCAACAACCCCTGCTCATGGGGGCTGATGTCGTGATACATTCTACGACCAAATTTATCAACGGCCACGGTAGTGGAATGGGAGGAGCTTTGGCAACCGCAGATGAGGCCTTGTTCCGAGATCGGATCACGCCTGTTTATCGGTTATATGGTGGGAATGGCAATGCCTTTGATGCCTGGCTGGTACTGAATGGCGTGCGGACCTTGCCCATCCGAATGGAAAAGCAAAGCCAGAATGCTAAGGCAGTAGCATCCTGGCTTAAAGACCACTCAAAGGTCAATCTGGTCAACTATCCTGGCTTACCAGATTCTCCGGGCTATGCCATCAGTCAAAGGCAAATGAAGAGTGGAGGGGCCATACTCAGCTTTGAATTGAAAGGCGGCACAGAAGTCGCCTATCGATTTATGAACAAGCTAAATATGATTACGCTGGCACCGACCTTGGGCGATCTGGATACGATTGCTCTGCATCCGGCCACTCAGAGCCATAGAGGACTGGATCCGGAGGTCAGACTGGCTCAGGGTATTCCCGATGGGCTGGTCCGGCTATCTATTGGTTTAGAGTCTGTGGAAGACATACTACAGGACCTGGATCGGGCCATCGAGCTTAGCGGAGTCTGAATCTGATGGGCAATAGCACAATGCTCTCTTCCGCTCTGTTTCCTCGGGTTGCCGTTTTCCAACCCGGCATGTTGTTGACCACTTCAAGGGCAGCTTGCTCGCATCCGAATCCCAGTGATCTAACGATTTCTGTAGAAGCGACCTGGCCATCTCTATCCAAGTTGATTTTCAGAACTACTGTTCCTTCGATGCTGTAATCTACCGCCAATTCTGGGTAGACCAGGTGCGTATTGATGTAGGTCGCCAGAGCCTCAGCGCCTCCAGTATAGACAGGTGGGGAGTAAGCCTCATCGATGGTTAGGTGAACCAGTTCGAGGGGCATTTGGGCGGCGAGAGAAGTGATATGGAATTGTAGGGCTAGGCCTAAGAGTATGAGCGTGCGCATGGCGGATGAGTTTTGTGAAGTTTGCCATACAGACGCAAGAGTGTTTATAATTCCATAAAAAGGGATAGAAAAAATTATGCTCAGTCTAGTTTTAAAAGGTCTGGCACGCCGGGAAGACGCTCAAAAATGAAGGCTTCCGCATAATCGTAGCCAGCATCGCGTCCATAGACTTTTGCTTTGGCGCGCTGGTATTCCATAAAGGACTTGCCCGAAATAGGGGTGCTGGGTTCTTCGGCGTATTCATTGTTTTCCTCCTGGTTGAACTGTGACCGAAAGCATTGGATAAGTTCCATTTTTTGTACCAGAAAATCGCTGATGTCTACAGTCAGGTTAGGGCTTATGTTTCTATCCTGCACATAGTGATACAATGCCTTGGGGCGCCATTTTTCCTGCGGCTTTCCGCTATCGTCTGCAGTTTCGATTTTAAGCAAGCCGCTGTAATAACAAGCGTCAGAGGT
>JBCBVN010000250.1:0-6556 GCA_039817625.1 Bacteroidota bacterium | reverse complement strand
CACGCATTCGGTGAATGCGTTCGACCTGCGGAAGTCCAAAAAAAAGTAGAGGGCCAAGTGTCTGTAAAACAGCTACTTAAATATATTTTTATCGCTTTAGCTCGTATTTTTCTGCCTTTAAACAACAATATGGCTTGCGTACATCCGTTTTAGGGGGCGTCTTCTGGAAAGGGAAGACAGACACGCTTTGTGGTTTTTCGATCATGGGCAAATGCACAACCAACCAACTTTTTGCGTTTGCTATATTTGAGACGAAAACCCATAACTAAACCATCATTTTATGGCTACTATGCAAAATAGTCCAACCCCTCCTCCAATTTCTAACAAACCTAAGAAGAAGAGCAATCCACTGCTTTTAGGCATCATTGGTGTACTGGCAGCATTGAACATCTTTTTCTTGTTGGGATACTTCAACAGAGGTGCTGAAAACGAGGAGCTAACTACTCAACTGGACGAAACTACACAACTTAAGGAGCAGGCTGAAGCGCAATACAATGACGCCCTGGCCGAGCTTGATCAGATGCGCGGAATCAATGAAGAAATGGATGCGCGCATTGCACAGCAAGAGGCTGAACTCGCCGATAGTAAAGAGCGAATCGATGCCTTGCTTAGTGATTCTCGCAACCTGGCCAGCGCCCGTCGAGAACTGTCTAGCCTGCGCTCGCAGGTAGATGGTTACGTCGCAGAGCTCAACCAGTTGCGTGAAGAAAACGCAATGCTCACGGCAGAAAACCAAGAGCTAAACACGACGAATGAAACCCTCACCGGGGACTTGCAAAGCTCTCGTGAGCAAAACCAGCAGCTGAGCGATGAGCGAAACTCATTGCAGAGTGCCAATCAAGAGTTGGGTTCTCGCAATGAGCAGCTCAACCAGCGCGTAACGGCGGGTAGTGCCATCATGGCTTCTAGCGTAACGGCCGAAGGCCAGCGTCAGAAAAATAATGGCACCTGGGCGCGCAGCCGCAATGCCAATCGCGTAGGCCGTATTCACGTATGCGCCAACACCCTGGCCAACCGCACAGCGAACCCCGGTTCTGAAATTATGCTGATGCGCATCATTCAGCCCGACGGGTCTACGATGTCTCTGGGCAACCAGGGGAGTGGCACCTTCCGCTCAGAAGAGTCAGGCGATGTGCTTCCGTATACTAAGGAGGTCTCCTTTGACTTCAGCGGTGGCGATGCCAACTTCTGTGGCGATTGGATTCCAGAAGGCATGGCTTTCCCAGAAGGTATGTACACCATAGAGCTGTACAACAAAGGCTATCTGGCTGGCTCTACGGAGTTGGAACTCAAGTAGTGCCAGATTTAGCACAACCTGATTAAATAGTTAGGGGTTGAATCTAGTATTCAGCCCCTAACTGTTTTTAGGTACGCAGCTAATTTTATCCCAACTCAGATGAACGCTTTCTTCACCTCCCAGAATTTTAGAAGTCTCCTGTTACCAATTGTCGTGCTGGTTGGCATATTGGGTTTTCGGTCCTGGTATTTTACCACCAACTACGATGAAGGAGAAGTGGCTGCCAATTTTAGTGGAGAGCTACTCGGTGGAGCGCGTTTTGAGTTGTCAGACTTACGCGGGTCGTATGTCTTACTCGATTTCTGGGGCTCCTGGTGCGGACCATGTCGTCGTGAAGCACCTGCATTAAAAGCCATACATGACGAGGTCGGCGATCGGCTCAACATCGTAAGTGTAGCCATAGAAAGGTCTTCTCAAAACTGGCAAAAGGCGATACAACAAGACGAGCGCAGCTGGCCCTATCATCTTATGGAGCAAACAGAAAGTACGCGCTTCCTGAGCGGCCCCATCAGCGATCTTTACGGTGTCAATCAGCTACCTACCCACTTCCTCATCGATCCTGAAGGAATGGTTGTTGGCGTGAATATGGGGTGGAATGAGATTATGTCAGCGGTTGAGTAGTCTGTTAGACTATTTTTGTTTGGTTCTTTGAATGGGTAATCTTTTGGAGATGGGCTTGAATCTGTGAATAGTTGAGCGTCTGTTAGTCTTTTAGGAGATATGATTCTTTTGCCTGGGGCCTTATCTATATGTATGGCGATTTGGTACCACTGTCTGGAGATACAGGGTTCAGTCTGTTAGAATCTTGACAATGAAATTCTAAAAGACTCTACCTCCAATCTCCACATGGTATAGAAATCACATGAAGATTCCAAGTCAAATGAGCTGTTGCAAATCATACTAACAGACTCTGCCTCTGATGTAAATTTGTAGTGAAAATACCAGACTCACCTGCTATGATACTAAGTGCATCCTCTACGCCCTAACAGACTAACAGACCAAGCCCATGCGTGACGATATAAACCCGCTATTTGACTATGCTGAGTCGCTCAGTGGTCCTATTCCCGAGTATCTGAATCAGATAGAGCGACGGACAAACCTACAGACCTTAGCCCCTCAGATGATGTGCAGCCCGCTACAAGGACGTATACTTTCCTTATTGAGCAAGTTGATTCAACCTAAACGCATCCTGGAACTTGGGACCTTTACGGGCTATTCGGCCCTCTGTTTGGCTGAAGGCTTAGCTGCTGGTGGCGAGTTGATCACCATTGAAGGTAAGCCAGAACACGCCCTCATGGCCAGGCGGAATATTGATGGAACACCGTTTGCAGATCGGATTTCTGTGGTGGAGGAAGACGTACTCGTATATTTACAAGTATACAAATCTGCAAATTTTGATCTCATCTTCCTCGACGCCAAAAAACGCGATTACCGCCGCTATTTTGACCTCGCCTTTCCCCACTTGCGCGCCGGCGGTCTACTCATTAGCGACAATGTCACTTGGGACGGGCGGGTGCTCGATCCAGCAGATGAAGAGGCTATAGCTACAGGCTTGCCGGCCTACAATCGGTACCTCGCCGAACACGAAGAACTGGAGATGGTGATGCTGCCGCTGAGAGATGGTTTGAGTGTGGCGAGAAGAAAAGACTAAATTCTAAGGCTATTAGAAGCCTAAAGCTGTAACGGTTTGATGACTTCGTGAATAAATAACCAAACTATTCACCAAAAGTCTCTTCCAATGAATACACTTTTTACTTTTCGACATCTGCTATGTGCCCTGCTTGTGCTTGTGGTTAGCACACTTATGGCCAACAACATTCACGTAACCAATGTCACCCTGGCCAATCAAAATACTGTCAACGGGACTACCCAGGTTCGCTTTGACCTCAGCTGGGAAAACTCCTGGCGTATCTCCGTGGGTCCTGCCAATTGGGATGCAGCATGGGTGTTTGTCAAGTACAGAGTGAATGGAACTAATTGGCAACATGCTACCATCAACAACGCAGGCCAAGTAGCACCATCAGGAGCAACCGTTGAGCCTCAGGATAATCTGGGTGCTATGATTTATCGCTCTGCTGATGGCAGCGGAAATGTCGACTACCAAAACATAGAACTACAATGGGCTTATGATACCGATGGTGTCGATGTAAATGCCGTTGTCGATGTACAGGTATTTGCCATCGAGATGGTTTACATCCCGCAGGGCGAATTCTCTATGGGCACACCAGGATTTACAGCATTTACAACAGAAATAACGAATTTTTTCTACACGCGGCCGGCTAATTTTCCCGAGCTTCAAATCCCCTATCGCGTACAGAGCGAGGCAGCTATTACAGTAGGCGACACCCCGGGAAACTTGTACTACGCACAGGATAACTCCAGCGGAGGCGACCTTATTGGTCCAATTCCAGCAGCTTTCCCAAAGGGATTTGATGCATTTTATGTCATGAAGTACGAGACCAGCCAGGATCAATGGATCGCCTTTTTTAATACACTGACGACGGATCAAAAAGCAGCAAATGATATCACAGGTTCGCAAGGAAAGAATTCGGACGGAATAATCAGTAGGAACGCGGTCAGCTGGCCGGAATCTGGCAATGCAACAACCAGCCTGCCCAATGTCGCAGTGAGTTACATATCCGCTGCCCAAACGCTGGCATACCTGGACTGGGCTGGCCTAAGACCTATATCTGAGTTGGAATATGAAAAGAGCTGTCGTGGTCCTCTAGATGTCGTATTGAATGAGTTCGCTTGGGGTAACGCAAACGTTACTTCAAATGAGTACGTACTGCAAAACGAAGGCATGGAAAATGAATCTGTTGTTAATCCGGGAGAAGGGATAGGAAATGGGATGAATTTAAATACGAACGGTGCTATTAGTGGTCCTTTTCGTGTAGGTATTTTTGCAGCAAGTGCCGTGAATGCCAGCCGTGAAGAAACCGGTGGTACCTACTATGGCGTAATGGAAATGTCTGGCAACTTGTACGAAAGGTGTATTACGGTAGGTACACCGAGAGGTAGATCATTTTCCGGAATTCACGGGGATGGAGAAATATCGTTTAATGGCCAGGCAAATGTGGCCAATTGGCCCGATAATACCAGTGGTGACGGATTCAGTTACCGAGGAGCGTCTTGGATAAATAGCTTGTCATTTCAAATGGTGAGCGATCGATTTGATGGTGCCTCAGTTATTGCAAGCGGTAATAACCGCATTGGATTTCGTGGTGGTCGTAGTGCACAGTAACCATGAGATTTCTGATAACATGCTTGTGCTTTCTAGGGCTGGCGGGCTTAGAAGAAATAATCATCCATGCTCAGTTTGCCGGCGGATCTGGCGATGGTGTTGACCAGGTCAGTACCGTACAAGTTGATTTGAGCGGTGTACCGGTTGGGGTAAGACCTCTATACGGTGGAGGCTCTGGCGACGGATTCGATAAGAACCTACGGCAGGCATTCATAGATGGCCAATCGAGCGCAGCTATCTACAGTGGTGGATCTGATGATGGCTTCGATAGAAGCTTGAAATCCTTCACCTTGTCTGGTCAGGATTTAGCACCTCTTTATGTCGGCGGTCCAGGAGATGGCTTTGATCGTGTAACGGATGCATTTACACTGAATGGCACTTCGCTAGACGTTCTCTACGCAGGTGGATCAGGAGATGGCTTCGATCGATTGGTCTGGACCAGCACCATAGACGGAACCTCCATCACCGGACTCTATAGTGGCGGTGTAGGAGATGGCTTTGATCGCTCTACTTTTATAGGCGGACTCATGGGAGAGATGTTTATGCTGTATGGCGGTGGAGAGGGCGACGGCTTTGACAGATCCAGAGTCAGTTATACCCTATCTGGTACCGACCTGGCTCATCTCTATGGTGGTGGCGACGGCGACGGCTTTGATGTCAATCGCTTCGAAGGGGTGGTGCCTTTACCACTCACCCTGATCTCTTTTTCAGCACTTCCGCAGGTCGAAGACCCTCTCACCGGAGAGGTTGGAGATCCTCGTCCTGGCGGGATCGATTTTGTCCTCGTCAGCTGGGTGACCGAAGACGAAGTAGATACAGACTTCTTCACC
The DNA here is from genome assembly GCA_039817625.1 of Bacteroidota bacterium. Classification (GTDB taxonomy): domain Bacteria; phylum Bacteroidota; class Bacteroidia; order Chitinophagales; family Saprospiraceae; genus Neolewinella. The sequence goes on along the minus strand of JBCBVN010000250.1, from coordinate 1,185 downwards.
ATCGAAAAAACTCGGGATGGACGAGACTTCACCTGGGTAGGTGAGCGTGAAGCTGCTGGCTTTTCAGAACCCGGCGAGCGGTTGCACTACGATTTGAAAGACTATGATCCCTATCTCGGCACCTCATTCTATCGACTCAAAACCACAGACTTTGATGGTGCGATCAGCCTGAGTCATCTGGTAGAAGTCAACTACGCGGCGAGTACCGACGACTGGGATTTCGTGCTTTTCCCCAACCCCAATACGGGTAAGCATTTTAGTATAGATCCCGAAGGACTCCAGCCTGAGCGCAGCTGTCTGATCGAACTGGTAGATGCCCAGGGCAGGTTACTTTTTCAGCAGGTTCTTTCGGCTGAAGATATCGACGGACAGCGATTTGAACTCACAGAGCCACTGCCGGGCGGTAGCTACCTCATCCGTCTGTCAGATGATCGGGGAGAGAGCAAAGCAAAGATTCTACTGGTCGGTGGTAGGTAGTAACAAAAGCCGTTGTTCGCTGAGCAAATATTGGCGATCAACGGCTTTAACCGTACTTTTCCAAGAGTGCGTGTAAATCCTCTAGGGTGTTGGCCTCTTCCACCGGTTTGTCTTGCCGCCAACGGAGCATACGGGGAAAGCGCAAGGCAATGCCCGATTTGTGGCGCGTCGACTTCCTAATGCCTTCGAAGGCCAGCTCGAAGACCAACTCGCGCTTGACAGATCGTACTGGCCCAAAACGCTCGAGGGTGTTTTTGCGCACCCAGCTGGTGATCTGGTTGAACTCCTTGTCGGTGAGACCTGAGTAAGCCTTGGTAAATGGGACGAGCTCGTCACCTTTCCAAACACCAAAGGTGAAGTCGGTATACAAATTGGCTCGTCGACCATGGCCGCGCTGGGCATAGATCATGACGGCATCTACGGTGAGCGGGTCGACCTTCCACTTCCACCAGTCGCCTTTCTTGCGGCCCTGGCGGTAGGGACTGTCGAGTCGCTTGAGCATAAGGCCTTCGCTATGCTTGGCTCGAGCCGTTTCTCGTTCAGCACTGAGGGCATTCCAGTCGGGGGAAGTGACCACCTGCGAAAGTCTGAAAGAAGCATCAGATGGCAAGGACGCTGCCAGCTCTTCCAACAGCTGTCTTCTTTCTCGCAAAGGGCGCTGCCTGATGTCTTCACCGCGCCACTCCAGCAGATCGTAGGCCATCAATA
>JBCBVN010000249.1:0-6566 GCA_039817625.1 Bacteroidota bacterium | reverse complement strand
CGGATTTGGAATTGCTTCCTCAAGATGAAGCCAGTCCAAATACCGTATTAAGTGAAGAAGCAAATTACCGTCCATTTTTGGCCAGGATTTATGCTGGCCTTGCTGTTACTGGTCAGGAAGGACCAGCTGGAGAATCGGATATTACAAGTATAGACGAAGGTTTCGGTAATTATCTCCGCCAATTCTATCAGCTCCAGGAACTGCCTACTGAGACTTCTGTCATCGGTTGGGGCGATGCCGGTGTTCGCGACTTCCACGAGCACAGCTGGACTTCCGACAACCAGTTTGTTCGAGCCATGTACTATCGCATCTTCTACCAGGTTAGCCAGGCTAACGAGTTCTTGAGAGAAACCACACAAGACAGACTGGCCGCTAGAGGTATCCGAGAGAGCTTCTGGCCAACCGTTGATGAGTTTCGTGCAGAGGCGCGTTTCCTGCGTGCACTGAGCTACTGGCACGCCATTGATTTCTTCGGTGATGTAATCTTTTACACAGAAGAAGATGCCACTGGCAGCGAGCCACCAGCAGAACGCAGCCGGGCTGATGTATATGATTTCATCGTACGCGAACTGGAAAGCATTGAGAACAGCCTTCCTGAGCCAGGTGCCCAGGAGTATGGACGCGTCGATCGCGCGGCTGTCTGGATGCTTCAAGCCAAGCTTTATCAGAACGCGCAGGTATATGCGGGTCGTGACCAACAGTCTGCGGCTATTACTGCTCTGGAGAAAGTGTTGGATTCGGATATGTATCAATTGGAGGAAGTCTACCAGGATCTCTTCCTGACCGATAACCACACCAGCCCAGAGATGATCTGGACCATTCCTTTCGACGGTGATGCCACACAAGGCTTTGGCGGTATGACCTATCTTACCCATGCTCCTGTTGGTGGTACCATGGATCCTGTTGATTTTGGCATCAACGGCGGTTGGGGTGGTATTCGTACCACGCCCCAGATGGTTGATCTATTCCCTGGTGGCGCGAATTCAGTGGACTCCAGAGCCTTGTTTTATACCGACGGGCAGTCGCTGGAAATCCCTGAAATTGCAGAGTTCTCTAATGGATATGGTTTGCCCAAGTATCGCAACGTGAGCAGCGAGGGTGTACCTGGTGTCGACGGGCGATTTGCCGATACCGACTTCCCGGTATTTCGTCTGGCTGACGCCTATCTGATGTATGCGGAAAGCGTAGTCAGAGGTGGAGGTGGTACTCGTGAGCGTGCCGTTCAGCTGATCAATGAATTGCTGGAACGCGCCTACGGATCCAGTGGACAAAACATCACAGATGCAGATCTAACGCTGGAATTCATTTTGGCAGAGCGCGGACGCGAGTTGTACTGGGAATGCCATCGCCGTACTGACCGCATTCGCTTCGAAGAATTCAGTGAAAATGGGGTTTGGTCTTGGAAAGGTGGAACACCTGAAGGCTCGACTTCTGAAGTTTTTCGCGATCTGTATCCCATTCCCGCATCTGAATTGCTAGCCAATCCTAACCTGAGCCAGAATACCGGCTATTAATCCTAAATTATTCCTTACTCGTGCGGCCAGCGCGAGTAAGGAATGAAAATTAACTTTCATGAAAAACCTATTTTTCATACTTATTACCGGATTATTGCTCTTTGCCGGTTGCGACCGAGAGGAGATCGATATTCCTTCAAATACAGACTTTCCGCCTGCGATCCTGAGTTCTTTCCCTTCAGCCAACTCCAGGGTGGTTCGTGAGGCCTTTGATGTGAAAGTCATTTTTGCTGATGGCTCTACTTCGCCCCTGGCTTCTGCTACCGTGACCTTGTTTGATGCCGGTGGAGCAGAGTTGATCTCACAGACATCGAGCTTGCAGGGTACCAGCGATAGTCTGATTATTCCAGCAGCTGATTTTAATCCGCAAGATCTTCCGATCGCCGACTATGAAATGACCATCTCTGTCAGTGATACCAAGGGGCAAATGACAGAGACGAGATTTGCTTTTACCTTGAGTTCGCTTCCATTTGCGGCTAACCATGAGGAAATGTACATCGCAGGTGCGTTCAATGGTTGGGGTGCTGATACCATGCGCCTTGTCGACGACCACATTTGGGAGGTCTCTGGTGTCGATCTAGACAATCAAGGATGGAAATTCAAGAATTGCTTCGATTGGTGTGATGAAGACTGGGGTGATGGCGATTGCGACGGCTTCATGACCAGCAATAGTGTTGGAAATGATAACACAGAATGTGGAGATGGCGGCATGGCCGTCATTCGATTCAATGATATGACCTTGTCTTACAGCGTAAGCCCATTGGTGACCTTGGAAAGTAATATTACGGGTCTGTTCTTACTGGGTTCTTTCAATGATTTTGAAGGAAATGACTTCCAATTCTCCCTGGTAGATGACAATACCTGGGTTGTGGAAGAGGTACTTATCGCACCTGGTGATCGCTACAAGTTTGCAGAAATGCCCGACCTGATGGGTACCATTTACGGCGATAATGAAGGCGATGGTGTAGCTGAGGCATTCGGCTCAAACATTGTTTTCGGTGGTGACCAGGAGGCTTTTTATCGTTTCACCTTTAACGATGAGACCCTGGAGTATAGCAGCGAATTTGTCCGTCTGCCAAGCATCGGTATAATCGGCTCCGCTACACCAGGTGGCTGGGATACGGATACCGATATGGACGATAGCGACGGTGATGGTGTATTTAATATCATCATTACCTTGACGGATGGTGAAGTGAAATTCCGCGCCAACGACGAATGGGATGTCAATTGGGGTGGAACAGGCTTTCCTTCCGGTGCGGCTGAGCCCAACAGCAATGACAATATTCCCGTTGTAGCGGGTCTCTATCAGGTGACACTGAACACTAATGATTTGACCTACAATTTTGCGGAGATTACGACTATCGGTGTTATCGGTGATGCTACGCCTGGTGGTTGGGATTCCGATACCGATCTGGAACGTCAGGATGATGGACTCTGGTTTGCTCGGGTTACTCTCACTGATGGCGAAGCTAAGTTCCGCGCCAATGATGCCTGGGACATCAGCTGGGGTGCTACCGACTTCCCCGGAGGTACAGGGTCTACCAATAACGGCCCCAATATTCCAGTTACAGCAGGTACTTATGACATCACCATTAACCCAGAGACCGGAGAGTACAACTTCGGGCCAGAGGGAAGCTATGGCGACAATGGTTTCAATAGCGTGGGCATCATCGGTGATGCCACTCCAGGTGGCTGGGATAACGATACCGACATGATGGATAATGGTGACGGTACCTATAGTTTGCTCATCGGTCTGGCCGGTGGACAAGTGAAGTTCCGTGCCAATGATCTTTGGGATGATAACTGGGGTGGTACTGATTTCCCGAGTGGTTCAGCGGTCTTCAATTCCAACGATAATATTCCCGTTACGGCCGGATTGTATATGGTGACTTTAGACCTGAACAACGAAACTTACAGTTTCGAGCCTGCAACACTAGGGATCATCGGCGATGCTACACCCGGTGGCTGGGATAACGACACCGATATGACGTTCGATGTCAATAGCCCGAATCTGCTCGAATTAGATATCACTTTGACTGATGGACAAGTGAAGTTCCGCATCAACGATGTATGGGATATACTCAATTGGGGGGGGACTGATTTCCCAAGCGGAACCGGAGTTGTCAACTCAGGTGACAATATTCCCGTTACGGCGGGAGACTACACAGTACAATTCAATGTGCTGACTTATGAGTACAATTTCATTCAGTAATCATAGGTACAATCGCGGACTTTGTTCGCGATTGTACCTACTATTTTGCTTGTGCGGATGGACTTTATGTCTATCCGCACAAGCCATTTTTACGGATATCAGCACTTCCGCCGGTGGAGACTTGAACGGGTTTTACCGAGGCATCTCTATCGCTGATTACAATATGGATGGTTATGAAGACCTTCTCTTCACTGGACTAAATGGTGGGACTACACTCCTGCGCAATGAAGGCAATTTGACCTTCTCTGATCAGACGACTTTATTGGGTTTAGGTAATAGCGATGCCTATGGGTGCGCGCTTTGGATAGACTATGACAATGACGGTGATGCCGATCTTATGATTGGCGGTCGTGATCAAGAAAGTCGATTGTTGCGTAATGAGGGCGGATCGTCATTCACTGATGTCACCGTCCAGGCTGGTATAGCCGGGGAGAGCAAAGTGTTTTCTCTTAATGCCGCCGACATTGATAAGGACGGCTATACGGATATTTACTTATCGGAGCTTTGGGGGCCAAATAGGCTTTACTACAACAATGGAGATGGAACATTCTCCGAGCAGGCAGCAGCCCGCAACATGCTGGATCCTCAGCTCAGTATGGGGTCTGTTTTTACTGATTACGATCAAGATGGATTTATAGATCTCTATCTGACTCACGATGGCGACCAGCCCAATATCATGCTGCGTAATAACGGCAATGGCTTTTTTACTGATGTCAGCCAGGCTACAGCTACTGACTTTGCAGGTCAGGGTATGGGTGTTGATGTTGCTGACCTCGACGCCGATGGCTGGCTAGATATTTACATTACCAATCTTTTCGATAATACCCTATTGAGAAATATAAATGGTCAGGTCTTCCTGGATCGCAGCCTCGCCAGTGAAACCAATGACATAGGCATGGGGTGGGGCATTAACTTGCTGGACGCCAATCAGGATGGTCATATGGACATCTACGTGGCCAATGAGACAGGCTTTAGTGTAGCGGGCATCAACCACCCCAATATTTTGTATCTAGGTGAGGGTGCACTCGATTATACAACGGCCAATCCCGATCTGGGTGATCACGCCAGTACTCAGGGATCCTACGGTTCTGCTACGGCCGATCTCGACAATGATGGCGATCTGGATTTGGTTATAGCTAACAGTAGTGGTACTTGCCAAATTTTGCGAAACGATACGCCCAATATGGGCAATTGGCTGCAAGTTGTGCTGGAAGGCACCGAATCCGCTCGTGATGCTGCAGGTGCCAGGGTTGTGCTCTACACTCCAGATCAGACCTGGGTAGACGAAGTTCATCTGGGGTCTGGTTTTGCCAGCCAGTCCAGTCAATCCCTTCATTTTGGCCTGGGTAATACACCCATCATTAATGAGCTGGTCGTGTACTGGCCATCCGGTCAGCTGGATAGCCTCGGTAGCTTTAATCCCAATCAGCGTCTGGAAATCAATGAAGGAGGAAGCATCATCTCCAGCACCAGCGAACTCGAATTGGAGTCGAGTAGGGTAGTGGTCTGGCCTAACCCAGCCACCGAGTGGGTCAAGGTCGAAGGCGTAAATGGACCTTACCGGTATGAGTGGCTAGATGTAATGGGTAGGGTGCTCGCCAGCGGAGAGATGGTCGGGTCCGACCAGCCTATATCACTACCAAACAGAATGGGTAGGAGTATGCTGTTTTTGCGGGTTGAGGATGTTTTATTTCGGGTGGTGTTAGATTAGGGTTTAACAATTTTCTGCTAGTGCCACAAAGCCTGAGTAGTAATAAATAATATCGCCCAAATCTATCACTTAGGTTTTTTAGCGTGTTTATTCATATACCCAACCATCCCCGATAATTGTCCGGATTTACCACTTTAAACTCCGATTCCGGATATGCTTTAGACCACGCTACGGGAACTTTAGCTTTTTTGCCAGGATTCCACTTCATTTCATAAGCATGCAGCATGCCCTCCCTATCTTCAACCCAGTCAATTTCTTGTTGATCGTAGGTGCGCCAAAAGTAGTTGTAAGTAAAGATGCGTTGGTAAGATTGATGCTTTAGGCGTTCTGAAATGATGTAGTTTTCCCAAAGTGCACCTTGGTCTGTTCTTAGTTCTATTTGTTTATGATTGTTGATAAGGACATTTCGGATACCATTGTCGTAAAAATAGTATCGCCTGCTTTTTACTACTTCTTTTCTAAGATTGCGGCTGAAACCGCCTAGTTCATAGATGATAAAGACTTTAGTGAGTAAGTCTAGATATTTAGCAACAGTGTCTTTGTGAATACCTAGCTTCCTACTTAATTCATGATGACTGACTTCTTGGCCTACCTGAAAAGCGATCAGTCTCAGCAAGTCTAATACCTTTCTAGAATTTTGTATCGTTTCAAAAGCTAAAATATCTCTCAGTAAATAGGATTGTACGAGTTCTTGAAGATACTCTATTTTTTCATTGCGATCGGCGATTTTCAATAACTCTGGATAATTACCTAAGACTAATCTAATATTCAGGTTTCCCAACCTATCCACAGCGTTCTCTGTTTGACTAAGTTCTGCTTCACTCAGTGGGAATAGGTTGAATGTCTTCTTTCGACCAGTAAGAGGTTCACCAGTCAGTTTATTGATGCTAAGGGCAGAGCTTCCAGTGGCTAGGATCTTGATACGAGGTATTTCATCTACCATAAGTTTGAGGACTTTCCCCACATCAGGTATGTTTTGAGCTTCATCTATCAGAATTAAGCGGGTCTGACCAAACCAGTCGAGGTAATTGCTGGGATTGCGTCTGCTAAGCCTTCTTTGTATCTCTTCTATTTCACCATTCAACAGAAGAAATGGCTGTTCGAAGTGTTCTGTGAGTTGCTCCAAAAG
>JBCBVN010000248.1:0-6567 GCA_039817625.1 Bacteroidota bacterium | reverse complement strand
CCCTACTAGAATTACTCCAATCCAATTTACAAGCCCAACTCAAACCTAGATCTCTGAGATTACAGCCTTCTGGAATCAGTCTGGATCATCCCGCCGTTCAGTGTGGTATCCAAATGGGCCTATCGTACTACGGCTCCCCTACCCTGTCCGACCAGGCTCTGTTGGGCGATATCCCGAGTATCAAAATGGGTATCGGAAAGTCTGCTCGCAGCCACACGGCCGATGAGTATGTGTTGATTTCAGAGCTGGAGGAAGGGATAAGAGTTTATCAGGATTTCTTGACCCGATTAAATATTAAAGGCTAAACCTTTTTACATGAAACTCTGGCAAAAGGACTACACCAATCCCGCTCAGGTCGAAGACTTTACGATCGGAAATGACCAGGAACTCGATCTGCACCTGGCCCCTTATGATGTATTGGGTAGTCTGGCTCATACCCAAATGCTCAGTGAAATCGGATTGATTGAGCCCGAGGAATGGCCACAATTGCAATCGGCTTTGCGTGCCATTTACGAATCAGCTTCCTCCGGAGCATTCACCATCGAAAAGGGAGTCGAAGATGTACATTCCCAAATAGAATTGATGCTAACCAGACAACTGGGTGAGCTCGGAAAGAAAATCCACAGTGGGCGTTCTAGAAACGATCAGGTGCTGGTTGACATCAGGCTTTTTCTACGAGCAGAGATTCGTCAAATGGTCGAAGAGTGTGACTCCCTTTTTCAAACGCTACAAAGTCAAAGTCGCAAATATCAAAGCTGGCTAATGCCGGGCTATACCCATACACAAGTGGCTATGGTCAGCAGTTTTGGCTTGTGGTATGGCGCCTATGCCGAGACCTTATGCGATGACCTCAGGCTTTTACTGGCGGTATATCAGATCAACAATCAAAACCCATTGGGGTCTGCAGCGGGATACGGCAATTCCTTTCCGCTAGATCGCCAGCGGACGACCGAGCTTCTGGGCTTTGATAACCTAAATTACAATGTCGTTCACGCTCAAATGGGCCGGGGAAAAACCGAGCAGTTTCTGGCTTTTGCACTGGCTGCGTTGGGCGCCACCCTCAGTAAACTGGCCAACGACATTTGTACCTTCTGCAGTCAGAATTTCGCCTTTTTCAAGCTGCCAGACGAGCTGAGTACCGGATCGAGCATCATGCCCCACAAGAAAAACCCGGATGTAGCGGAACTGATCCGCGCAAAAGCCAACCTCCTGCAAAATCTCCCCAGTCAGCTGGCGCTATTGACCAGCAACCTCATCAGCGGCTACCACCGCGATCTCCAACTGACCAAAGACATCATTTTTCCGGCCTTGCAGACCACCCACGATTGCCTGCAGATGACCGACTATCTGCTCCAGCACCTCCAACCCCAAGCCGACTTACTCGACGATCCCAAATACCGCTACCTCACCACTGTCGAAGTGGTCAATAAACTTGTCCTGGCTGGCCATCCTTTCCGCGAAGCCTATCAAATTATCGGTCAAGCTGTAGAAGACGGCACCTTCGAGCCCGATCTCGATATGACACATACTCACCTGGGAAGCTTGGGTAATCCCGCCCAGGATAAGGTGGATGAGAAGTGGGCGCAGGTGTATGCAAAGTTCGAGGTCAAAAAAGCTGAGGAAGCGGAGAAGAAGTTGCTGGGTGGGTTCTGAGTGCTTATCTCGCCGCCCTCCTCCCCCGGCCCCTTCTCCCATATTAGAGCTTACTCGTTCTTTTGAAATTTCCCGCCAGGGGAAGGGGTAGCAGTAGCTGGAAAATTATTGGTGGTGCCTGCAGAGAATCTCCGAACAGCACATGGATCCTATCAGCTGCGAGTAATCTAGTCCCCTTGCTCCCCCAGTGGGAGTAAGGGTGAGGGAAAGAGGGGGAGCATACATTTCCGTTCGTGCTTATCTCGCCGCCCTCCTCCATATTAAAACCGTCATCCGCCCCCCGATAGTTATTGGAGTGCTCGCCGACTGACAAGAATTTAATGGTTTTACCAAATGGATGTGCAATTTATTCTACACCCCCAACAAAAAACGGGCACCGTGTTTGACCCCACGGCACCCGTACCCAAAGCTAAGGTGTGATGGCTCAGGCCGCCTTTTTAGCTAAAGACGGATTGAGGATCATCCCTTGTTTAAATAAATCGAATATTCAAAAGCGATGGCATAGCCAAGCCCCATCTAAAGTGAATCCTGGCTCACGCCTCTAAAGCGAGCAACAGCGAAGCGCCTCTCACTTCTCAAGTAGCGCAGCCACGCCTCTCAATCCACATTATCGTGTAAAAAGCTGTTGTCCCGCTTCAGTGGAGCGGCCTCGTCTTCGGTGATCGACCAGCGACTCAGCTCTTGCTCTTCCGGGTTAGGCAAGTCATCAAACTCGATGCGACGCCTGAGGTAGGCTGGCTCGTTTTCGAGCTCATTGACCACTTTAGGATTGCTCAGCTTGGGTGGCTTGGCCGTTTGCTCGCGGCGCAGCTTGTCTCTGCGAGCCTGAGCGAGCTGCTCCTGCCTGCGGCGAGCTTCCTCCCGGCGCTCAAGCTCTTCCTGCTCGTGGAAAGAAAGCTTGCGGTCGTTGCGACGCTGATCATACAAACGGCGCTTAGCCACCTCCAGATCATCAAACTCGTAGGTAGACGAGTCTGTGTCCTTGGTATAACCCACAGGGTCCTCTTCACCAGTGATGTCGCGAAGGCCACTTACCACCTTATCGTGGCTGGGGGGCTCCTCGTCGAGATGTACCACCTGGCGCTTAGGTTCAGCATCTTCCTGGATCATACGACCGTGCTCAAAACCGGTAGCAATGACCGTTACACTGATGGCATCGCCCAGGCTTTCGTCGAAGCAATTACCCCAGATCAGGTCCGTTCCGTAGCCGGCTTCCTCTTGCACGAATTCGGTGATCTCGAAGATTTCATCCATGGTCACTTCACTCGTACCGCTCGTGATATTGAGCAGGATGTGGCGAGCACCACGAATGTCGTTGTCCTCCAGTAGTGGGCTGTGCAGCGCCTGGTCTACCGCCTGGCGGGCACGATCTTCACCCTCTGCGGTAGCCGTACCCATAATGGCTACACCACTCTCCCGCATGACGGTATTCACATCCTCAAAGTCAACGTTGACGTAGCCGGGAACCGTGATGATTTCTGCTATGCCTTTAGCCGCTGTAGTCAGAATGTTGTCGGCCTTAGCAAATGCCTGGCTCAGGTTTAGATTGCCGTGAATCTGGCGCAACTTATCGTTGCTGATCATGATCAGCGTATCGACATTGTCCTTCAGATCACGCAGGCCGTCCATCGCCTGATTGGTACGACGGCGACCTTCAAAAGTGAATGGCACCGTTACGATACCCACCGTCAGGATGTCCATCTCACGGGCCGTTCGGGCAATGATGGGAGCTGCTCCGGTACCGGTGCCACCACCCATGCCGGCAGTTACAAACAGCATCTTGCAGTTGTTGCTCAGGTACTTGCGCACCTCATCGATGCTCTCTTCACAGGCAAGCTTGCCCACATTGGGCTTAGAGCCTGCACCGCGCCCTTCCGTTAGCTCGGGGCCCAGCTGGATTTTAGTAGGTACCGCACTCAGCTCCATAGCTTGAGCGTCGGTATTTGAAATGGCAAAATCTACACCGATTATGCCCTGGCTATACATGTGGTTGACCGCGTTCGAGCCGCCGCCACCAACGCCAATCACCTTGATGATCGGAGCTTCGCCTTGTGGAATATCAAAAAGCATGGTCAAAAAATTTAGGTCCGCCGTCCTGGATGAGCTCACACCTATGTTGCTCGGGATTTGGTATACCGACATCGGATTCAATTTGAAAATATATTGCCTCCGATGTCGAGTATACACGCGCAGGCTGGTGCTTTATACTTCTGTAAGCATCATGGCTGCGGTGTATCAATAAGTAGGCGGTAGGTTTGTTGTTTTGAGTTTTTTATGAGTTTTGCCACAGCATAGGAGCGATGATTTTCTTGGTCATTTTTTCTTTTGCCTTGGCATTTAGGTAGTCTTTTAGATGCTTTGGTTTTTCTAGCAGTAAGTACCAAGATGTTCTTAAAATCTTGTGCTTTTTCCTAGAACTCAGGGGTATTAGTCTGTTAGTCATTTAGGGGCATAATTTTGGAGCACCTAACAGACTAAAGAACTACAAGACTAATCCTTCAGAAATCACGATCCGGTTCCGCTTCAAACCACTCCTTGGTCTTGCGAAACAGGTTATCGAACCAGCCGGATTTATCTGCATCAACCGTTTCCAGTTGTGGGACTTCCGCAGGGTCGGGATCCTTTTGCTTAGCGGTTGCTCCCGCATCGATCACCCGGCCAGCGTCTATGTCGGCAAAGCCTTGCAGCAGCAGTCCTACAGCCGTCGCATAAATCGGACTCGTAAGATCCTCGCTATAGCCGTGAGAAAGGTGCTCAACCGGAGTGCCTACACGCGTGCTGTGCCCGGTGTGCAGTTCGGCCAGCTTGTCGATATCGCGAAGTAGCGATCCGCCGCCCGTCAGTACGATACCTGCGATCAGGTCGCGCTCGTATCCGCTGCGCTTGATTTCCCATACTACGTGGTCGAGGATTTCCTCTACACGCGCCTGAATGATCCTTGCCAGATTTTTTTCGCTGATTTCCTTCGGCTCTCGGCCACGCAGGCCAGGGATCACGATGACGCGGTTTTCGTAGACCTCACTGGCCAGCGCACTTCCGTACTTGCGCTTGAGCTTCTCAGCATGCTGGTCCATGACTGTACAACCCGCCTTTATGTCCTTGGTAATCACATTGCCACCGAAAGGAATGACTGCCGTATGGCGAATGATGCCTTCCTGGAAGATGGTGATGTCTGTAGTACCACCGCCAATATCTACCAGGGCTACGCCGGCCTGCTTCTCGTCTTCGTAAAGCACAGAAGCAGCTGAAGCAATAGGCTCCAGGGTCACGCCCGCGACCTGCAGACCTGCTCTTTGCACACAACGATTGATGTTGTTGCTGGCCGTGATTTGCCCGGTGATGATGTGAAAATTGGCCTCCAGCTTCGTACCCGACATACCAACCGGGTCATTGATACCCTGCTCGTTATCGACCGTGTATTCCTGCGGTATTACGTGGAGGATCTTATCTCCCGGAGGCAGTACTAACTTATACATATCGCTCACCAGGCGATCGATATCACGTTGGTTAATTTCTGAGTGCGTATTGTCGCGCATCATCATTCCGCGGTGCTGCAAGCTTTTGACATGCTGACCCGCAATACCGACGTGAACAGTCTCGAACTCCAGTTCAGATTGTTGCTCAGCCAGCTTTTTAGCTTCGGAAATGGCGCGAACGGTTTTTTCAATATTGGACACCACACCACGCATGACGCCCTGTGACTCGACCTTTCCCAGGCCGAGTATTTCCAGACGCCCGTGCTCGTCACGGCGACCGATCAAGGCGCAAACCTTGGTGGTACCGATGTCCAGAGCAGCGATGGTCTGGGATTTAGAAGAATGGTTCATAAGGCATTCGATTTATATAAAAGCGTTCTGGCTTCGGTCAAGAAGTAGATCCAGATCGCCAGGTTCATCGTTTTTTGCAGACTACCTGATCGTTGTAGCGCAGATCAAAAGATCGATACTGACGCCAGCCGGAGTAAGGCAAGCCCTGTTGATAAAAAATCATGAGACGATCCAGTCGCTCATAGGTTTGTTCTTTGTCGTATCTGCCCAGCAATATGGTTTGGTCACCCACCTTAGGGGCGAGTACCATTTCGCTTTGGTTGGTCAGGTACACCTGCTCGATCATGGCATCCAGAAACTCATCCGCCCTCAGGTACATGGCCAGATCAAACAGATTTCGGAGCGGATGCTCCTCGTTGTTCATAAACTGGTTGTCCCAGGCCGGTAAATTGCCGGTAGCTACCAGGACTCTCGGGATGTAGTTTTCACTGATCGGCATACGGGTGCCATTCTCGTCTAGCAAGTAGTTTTGTCCATTGTCCGCGATGATTCGAATCAGCGGGTTACGCTGGGTGGCCGTGAGGTGCAGTCTGCTCCTGGCATCCAGATAGGCTTCTGCCTCCGAAACGAAAGGATGGCGCTCTATGACTTCTTCTATCCACTCCAGGTCTATATCGGCCAGTTGCAGGGCATCAGTAGGCTTGGTAAAGGCATTTTCTAACTCCATCCTCAGTTCTTCCTGAGTAATCATGAAACTTCCGTCGGCCAGTGGCTCCACGGTCAGTATCTCGTCAGTGAGAAAGCCTGCTTCCCGACGGCCAATAGCACTCAGGGCCAGTATACCCAACAAGAAGAGCATGATGAGCCAGCCGTTGCGCTGCATCTCTGCTCGCACACGCTCAAGACGAGCTACCCAGTTGTTCTTATTTGTTGCCGTACGTGCCATTAGTTCGGGTTTTTCAGTTGGTTTACAATCGGTTCTACCAGAGCATCTATATCTCCTGCGCCCATCAACAGCAATACACCTTCGCGGAGTTGCAGCAACACCTGCATCAGACCTTCTTTTTCGAGCAATCGCTTCTTAGCACGATCTATCTTATTGAAGATGAGTCGACTATCTACCCCCGTCATCGGCAGTTCCCGCGCT
>JBCBVN010000247.1:0-6583 GCA_039817625.1 Bacteroidota bacterium | reverse complement strand
TGAAAATGTGATCGACAGAGACCGCATGATCGACGTTAGTTTGGTGCAGAACGGGGAGCGGACGGAATTGGATACAAGCCAGTGGAGAGAAGAGGGTGTGACCACCCTTCTCGATCTTAGGACGGGGGAAGAGGGAACCTATGTTGTCGGCCTGTCTACTCGTGCTCGCAACATCGAGATGGCTGCTGAAGACTTCAACAACTATCTCGATCACGATGGAGTGCTCGATATGTTGGAATACCGCCGAGAAAATGACCTGCTGGGCCAGGATGCTGTGGAGAAGTATAGCAAGCATGTGAAGACGATCTTTCAGGTCGGTGCTGAAAAAACCGACGACTGGCAAACGGTTCTGGGGTACCCCATAGAGTTTGTGCCACTGGGCAATCCCTACAACCTGCATGTAGATGAAGAACTGGAGGTTCAGTTGTTGTGGCAAGGTGAGCCACTTGCTGATCAATTGGTATACGTTGGCAACAAACCTTCTGAGCATGCGCACAGCCACGATCATGGGTCGGGGCATAGCCATGACCATGGAGACGATCATAGCCACGACCACGATTCCGGCCATAGTCACAGTCATGGAGACGATCACGGCCACGATCACGAGTCGGGCCATAGTCATAGCCATGGAGACGATCATAGCCTTGATCATGATTCCGGCCATGGTCATAGTCATGGAGACGATCATAGCCACGATCACGATTCCGGCCATGGTCATAGTCATGGAGACAATCATAGCCATGATCACGATTCCGGCCATAGCCACAGTCATGAAGGAGATCATGGTCACGATCACGATTCCGGCCATAGTCATAGCCATGAAGGGGATCACGGCCACGATCACGACTCAGGCCATAGCCATGATCATGTGTCAAGTCAAGCGCATAGCCATGCTGAAGATCAGAGCTCTACTCATACACATGGCGAGGCTCAGTTTAGAACCAATGCGGAAGGTAAATTGGCCATACCCATTACAAGCGGTGGTGTATGGTACCTCAAGACCATTCACTTAGAAGAATCAGATGAAGAGGGTCTGACCCATGAATCGAACTGGGCGACCTTGACTTTTTCGGTCGGGCATGATCACTCGCATGCCGACGGCCACGGACATGATCATGAACACGATCACGCCCATGATCACGAGGAAGGAGGAATACCTGGATATGCCTATTGGTTGGCTAGTCTGTTGTTGGTGGGCGTTCTGTTTTTAGTTTTTTCCAGAAGCAACAAGGAATAATAATTGAACTTGGTGTTTTGACGTATTCATGCCGTGATTTTATCTTGTTTTTTCCCTGACTTGATGTCAATTAACCTATCTGTAATTGCCCCAATAATATGAACCGATTCAATAAACTACTGGCTGCACTACTCTTATTCCTGCCACCCATACTGCTGCTAGCGCATGGCGTCAGCGACGCCGATCAGGAGACCCTGAGCAATGGTGGTTTGCTTTCTTACATCTGGGTTGGGGCCAAGCATATGGTGACGGGCTACGACCACTTGCTATTCCTGGCAGGAGTTATTTTCTACTTGAGCAATTTTCGTGATATCGTCCGTTTTATTACGGTATTTACGCTTGGGCATAGTATTACTTTGATCGGGGCGACCTATTTGGGCATCAAGGCAGATGAGCATTTGATCGATGCCGTTATTGCCTTGAGTGTCTTGTACAAAGGCTTTGAAAATCTGGGTGGCTTTGAAAAAATATTCAAAACCAAATCGCCCAATCTACTGCTCATGGTTTTTCTGTTTGGACTCATCCATGGCTTTGGCCTATCTACGCGCTTGCAGTCTTTCGATCTGGGAAGTGGGCAGTTTTTGGCTAAAATTGTGAGCTTCAACATCGGTGTTGAACTGGGGCAGGTAATGGCTCTGATTCCAATCGTCTTTATCATTACCCGCTGGCAGAAACTCAAGAGTTATGATGCCTTTTATAAGGCAGTAAATACTTACCTGATCATTGCTGGTATATTTTTATTCCTCTACCAGATGAATGGGTATTTCAGCCACTGATTGCCGATAATAAGATCGAATGCTCACAGACCGATCGTATGAATGATCTGAGTAGGCTGTGTGGCATTCTCTTCGATGCTGTTCAACTGCTGGGCCTGGAATTGGATGCTCAATTGATCTCCTTCGATCTGGATGTCATCTATGCAGGTGCCCAGAAACGGATGAATACATTTGGGTAGCTTTACTGTTTCAGCTTGATCAGAGACTAAATCGATAATGGTGAGTGCACCGGCATTATTTGCATTCTCGTAATCAATGTAGACTAGCCGATTTGTAGCCTCATCGAAAGCCATCTGGTATTTGAATTTCCGAATGTCTTCTTCATCATTTAGCGGGAGTACCCATGTTCCCCAGCAAGAAAGTCCACATACATACTTGAGGAGGAGAAAGTCTTGTGAATATGTCCAGAATACTGGAGTGCCAGAATTTGGCGCCAAACAAGGCAAGTTTTCTGGTAGTTGCCTGCGTAAGTCGTCCCTTCCATATGCTATTTTCAATCCGTCATCATTACAGATGTACTGCATGAATAGGCCATTGTCAAGCGCGAAACTCATGTTGTCATAGGCGTCAATAATTTCTTGATCAATGGGTTTGGTTTCGACGACTTGTCCGGCAGTGGACTCCGTCTGGATGTCATTACCATCTTGTCGACATCCAGTAGCTAGGCAAAGGGCGATGAGACATACTATGAGCTGGTAGTTTGGTGCAAAAAAGCGTTGAAGTCCGTTTCGAGTAGTCGCGTTCATGGACATAAATTACCGATTTATTTGAGGACAATACCATAGGATCAACTATATCTTTGCTTCATGACTGACACCATTCTCTCGGCTTCCGACCTGCGGAAGTCCTTTCTCAACAAGCTTTCCGAGCAGAAGTACCCGTCGGAGCCGAAGGGTCTCTATGAGCCTGTAGATTACATCTTGCAGATCGGGGGTAAACGAGTTCGGCCAGTACTGGCCCTTCTTGGTGCTCAGCTATTTGGTGCAGATCCTGAGGAGGCCATGCCGGCAGCAATGGCCGTGGAGATTTTTCACAATTTCACCTTGCTTCACGACGATATAATGGATGCCTCTCCCCTTAGGCGAGGGCAGGCAACGGTGCATGAGAAATGGGACATCAATACGGGTATTCTCAGTGGCGACCTCATGCTCATCAAGGCCTATGAATCTCTGGCACGGACGCCGAGATCTTCTGCCCTGCCCGATATGCTCCAGGTCTTCAATCAAGTAGCTACGGGCGTCTGTGAAGGTCAGCAGTACGATGTTGATTTTGAGACGCGAGATCAGGTGAGCATAGACGAATATCTCAAGATGATCGAGCTTAAGACCGCCGTTCTGCTGGGTGGTGCGCTTCAGTTGGGGGCGCTGGCGGCAGGTGCAGACGCAAAATCTGCTCAAGAGCTGTACGAGTTTGGGCGATTGACCGGTGTGGCTTTTCAACTACAAGATGACTTGCTTGATATATTTGGTACCGAAGACCAAATCGGGAAAGCAGTCGGTAACGATATAGTCCGCAATAAGAAGACCTTTTTGTATCTGAAGGCGCTAGAATCCGGCAGTCAGGAGACTCAAGCAGAACTTCGGCAGTTTTATGCAACTACGCCCGCAGACTCAGCCAATAAAGTGGCTCGCGTGACAGAGCTTATGCGCCAGCTTTCGATACCTGAAGCAGTCGCTGAACTGCGTGATAGCATGCAGAGAGACGCCTACGCACAGCTCGATGCGACGGGCGCCAGCGCCGAGCGGCAAGCGCCAATTCGCGAACTGACGGAATCGCTCTTGAAACGCCAACACTAGTGAAGACATCGCTGCCCAACCCTGCCTTTGTCCTATATGAGGATCGGCTGCGACAAAATCTGGATCTGATTCGTTCGGTCATGAAGGCCACGGGAGTAGATGTCATTTTAGCCTTAAAAGCATTTGCCTACTGGCCCGCATTCCCCATTATAGGCGAGTATTTGAGTGGTGCCACGGCCAGCAGCCTGCATGAAGCTTTGCTCATTAAAGAGCATCTGGGGCAAAAGCCCTACACCTATGCACCTGCTTATCAAGCACAAGAGATCGATCAATTGGCCGATATGTCGGCTCATCTGACCTTCAATAGTTTGACAGAATTGGAGCGTCACCGATCGGTCTGGCAAGCAAGGGGTGCATCAGTGGGTTTGCGGGTAAACCCAGAGTATAGCCCAGTCGAAACTGCGCTCTATAATCCAGCAGATCGATATGGCCGTTTGGGTGAGACCCTGCCCAACTTACCCAGCCGGCCGCCTGATGGATTGAAAGGTCTTCATGTGCATACGCTCTGTGAGAGCACAGCTGCCCAGACAGCTACGCTGATAGAGCGGGTAGAAGCACAATTTGGGCACTATCTCAACAAGCTGGAATGGCTCAATCTAGGTGGTGGACATCTAATGACCAAGCCCGGATACGAACTGGAAGTACTGGTCGAGGCCTTGAATGGATTACGTAGCCGCAGGCCTCATCTGCGGATCGTGCTCGAGCCTGGCTCGGCCATAGTTTGGAATGCGGGGGAATTGCGCGCCCGAGTCCTGGATATAGTGGAAAACTATGGTCGTCGGACCGCTATGCTCAATGTTAGCTTTACTTGCCATATGCCCGATACGCTGGAAATGCCCTACCGGCCAGTGGTGTCTGGGGCATCATCTGAGCGAACGTCTACTGGATATGCTTATCGCCTTGGCGGGGTCAGTTGTTTGGCCGGCGACTATCTCGATGATTATTACTTCACGCAGCCTTTGCTACCTGGCGACGAGCTCATTTTTGAAGACATGGCGCATTACACGACGGTCAAAACCACCCAGTTCAATGGGGTAGGGCACCCTGATTTAGTGTTGGTTGGGCAAGACAGGCAGCTTATTCACCGGCGTCAATTCGGATTCACCGATTATGAATCGAGAATGGGTTGAATAGGCGTGGATATTTGCTGGAAGTGGGTATAGGCAAACTCCAAGCTTTCAATGATTTGTTCTTCATCAGCCGAACTCTGACCAACTTCCCATTTGGTGGGATATGCATTCTCAAAAACCCAACGCCTTAGGACTTTATTATTTTCTAACTGCGCATCGATCAGATCGACTCGAAGGCTTTTAGGCTCTATCCGTTGGCTTGGGCTACCATTCAGACTTTGGTAACACCACTGATAAAAAGCCGAATGGATTTGGATCATACTGCGCTTGAGCACCAGATTATCGTAACGCACACGACCTGGAACTCTATGGACGAATCGATTCTCGCCACCTTCGCTTATTTCAGAAATTTCCATTTTTGCCATAATACCACTGACTTCCTGAAAAGCAGCTGGCTTTTCTTCGTCATCTATAGTCGCTAGAAAATAAAAGCTAGCGGGGGGGCTGTGCTCAGACATTCGGACGTAAATTTGGTCAGGAAAGTTAATGATATTTTGATGAGCTCACTTTTTAGATTTTTGTTCAGCGACCTTCGCCTCGGCTGTATGTTTTTCTGTATTTGTACTTCCGCAGGTGGGAGCTTTAGCTTGAAAGCGCAAGTGCCAGATGCTGATACCACTCTCGATTATACCAGCCAGCCGATTGAGGTACGTACTAGCTCACTGACTAAGCTCAATAGCATACCTATTAACCTGATTGACTTCGATCAAAAGCCAGCCGTATTCAACGATCCTGCCCGATTGATGGCCCTACAGCCGGGCATTACCCAATCTAATGACCAGGCCAACCACCTGGTGGTGCGCGGCAATAGTCCCAACAAGAATTTGTGGTTGATCAATGGTCTGGCCATTGTCAATCCCAACCATACATCCAATGCTGGCACCATAAGCGATCAGCCGACCCTGAGTGGGGGAGGGGTCAATGCGCTCAGCCCGCAATTGTTGTACAATTCGCGTTTTTACGCCAGTGGGCTGCCCGCTAAATACGGTTACGCACCCGGCGGTGCTTTCGCCCTGGAATTGCGTCCCGGTGCGGTTGATAACCGTCGATTGCGAGCGTTGGCCAGTTTTATAGGAATTGACCTGACGGCAGAAAACTATATTCAGCCAGACAATCCATATTCCTGGTCTTATCTGGCGACTTATCGCTACAGCTTTACGGGCCTATTGGCCGACTTTGGTGTAGACTTTGGGGGCGAAGAAATCCGTTTTCAAGATGCTGGGCTTCACCTCCACAAATGGACTCGAAGTGGCGGGGCCATCTCTCTTTTTGGCCTGTATGGCAACAGCTCAAATATTTTTCGCGGACCTGAGAATCCTGAGGATCGAATGGAAGAGAAAGACAGGAAAAATATTGACTTTACTTCCGATCTGGTCATATTCACAGGGCGCTGGCAGCAGCCTTTCGGCAATGGTCATTTAATCAGTCTGGCAGCTGGTTACAGCGAGTCCAATCCTAGGCGTAGCGAAGAAGTTATAGATGTTATAGATCTGGGTGAGAGAAACCCCCTGCATCAAAGACTCAATACTCGTATTGATGTGGATCTGAATGGAGGATTTAGCTTGGGCCTGGCCTACCTGCGCGACGGACTACGATACCGCACCGAGAGTCCGCCGCTAGAGGTCTCGGTAACACGCACCATTA
>JBCBVN010000246.1:0-6638 GCA_039817625.1 Bacteroidota bacterium | reverse complement strand
GTCAGCCCGGCTCAGTTTAACTTGGTTCTAAGTCCTAACCCAACGGACGGTCCACTGCGTGTGAGCTTTGATCTGCAAGAACGGGAAACCATTAGCATTCAGTTGGTAGATGTATCAGGAAGGGTAGTGGGCACTTCACATGAATCTTTCTTGCCCTCGGGTGCTCATGTTGTAGATATGGAAACCGATCTGCCTGCCGGCAACTATTGGTTGCGTTTTGAGACGGGTAAAGGCCAATTAGCGGTTTTACCCGTGATATTCGCCCAGTAAGTGAGGGTAGTATAATTAGACTTCCGCAGGTCCTAAGCGTATTGCGTTAAACGTATTGCGATTAGCGACCAAAAAAGCTCAGTGTAGTTTCGCTGTACGCCATACGTTGTGCGCGATAAGTTTCCGACCTGCGGAAGTCCTAAAAAGCTAAACACTCGGTAGTTTTTAGAAGCTGTATTTGATCTGAGCCCCCACTTCTGTACGCCTTGGTCCGGGAAGTTCCTGATTTCCGGATCCGATGGTTTCTTCATTAGCGAAAAATAGCTGAGCTATTCGCCCTTCGATGGTCATATTCCGGATGCCTTTGTAGCGTAGATTGAGATACATGCGGGTGCCGCGGTTATAGTAGGCAGGGATCCTGAAATTGTAAAGCAGGGCATTTTCGTAGTTGTAAAAACGCACTTGAAAACCATCGGTGTCAAAAAAGGCAAATCGCATATTTCCGCTTAGGGGGAAACCAATGGGGCGGTAGAAAAAATCCTGATAGATCATGAAGCCCGTCTGGCGGGTGTTGATGGGGTTGTCGGTATATCCCCAGTCGATCCGGCTTCTCCACTCTACAGACCTGGAGATGTTGTAGGCAAAGTGTAGTCGCCCCTGAAAGCGAGTGCGTGGGATGACTCCATCTATGGGAAGTCCCCTCAAATCTGTTCCGATGCCTTTTACTTCTTGCCTGACCTCCAGGTAGGTTTCCAGCTTGCGCTTTTGCCAGTAGGTTAGTCTGAAGCGGTATTCGTGTCCGCTACTCGGAGCATCTACATTAAACCGCAGCCAGGGATGTCTGAAGATATCGTAGTAAGCAGAAAATCGCCAATTCTTGAGTGGGCGCATTTCCAGGCCAATGTAGATGCCTTCCTCATTGCGTCCACCAGCGGTTTCTGCAAAGGGCCTGGCATTCAGAGCCTGATAATCTGGTTGATAGTTGCGATATAAGATCGCTAGATCTATGGTGCGACTCAGCCCGGTCAGTAAGCCATGAAGCTGGGCAAAGCCGCCATTGTCGCTACGAGCCACTTCTCCAAAGAAAGTGAGATTCGACAGGCGGTAGCCATAATCGATGCTCATGTTTTGCAATTGATCACCTTGAAAGAAAAACCGATTGTAGGGCTGAGGGCGCAAAATGAGGGGGCTGCTGAGCTGCTCCTGAACAAAGTTGACGGCCACGTGTCCACGCTGGCGAAACTCGTAGCGGAAACTGCCACCGAATGTCTGTTGACTTATGGCATTTCGGTCATCGATTTCTGCCTGGGTGCGATGGAGGCCATCCAAATCCAGACTGCTGATTCCATTGAGTGTGTTGATCTCAAAAAGTTGTTCCTCCAAATCGGAAGTGTCCAGCTCGACGATATTGGCAGACCGACCTCGGCGGCTGTAGAATAAGGTGACTTCTGCTGATTTTCCAATGCCGATACTGGCTGCGCCCCCTCTGAGGAAATTGGCTTCGTTGACACTAGCATAGGGTCGCAACCTCCGGCCTCCGCGTTTTATGTTGGTGACCAGCGCACTTTTCCCAAACCCAAAGCCGCTGTTGAGCACCAGACCTTGTCCAAAATTAATGGTGTAGTCTCCTACGGCAATGGTTTTGAATCGCTTATTGAGCCCATGAATATAAAAGTGTGCGCTGTAGTAGTCGAATCCACTGTTTCGCCAGGGTTCGCCCGGGTCTTTTTCTGCGGTAACGCCAAAGCTCAGGTTGTTGCTGTAGCGCTGTCGAAACCGAAGGAAAAACTGATTTTGGTCGCCCAGGTACCTTGGTTCTCCGGTGTCGGGATTAATATCGAAGCCTCGTTCTTGTTCGAGAGTGCGATTCCAGCGAAGAAATAGATCTCGTTCTCCGCGTCGGAGCATTTCACTAAACGGTGTCACCAGATCGTCCAGACTTCCGCCGACTTGTGTAAAAGGCTCGATGAGGCGAATGGTTTCCAGGTCGAAGGCAGGCAAGACCTGAAGTTCGAGAAAATTGATGAGGCCATTCATCCGCTCTCTATAGGTGATGAGCTGAGATACCTGCAATTCATTGAGTAGCTGCAATTCGGATAATTGCTCGGCCGTAGCGGTGTTGAGGTTGAGCGGCCTGCGACGAAACTCACTCAGGGCTTCAAAATCGTCTGTGAGTTCGAAGCCCCCCTCATTTCCAGCCGAGTTGGCCACCAGATCTTCAATGAATTGTGCGTTGGGCTCCACCGGTTCGTTGGCATCAGGTGGCTCTACTTGCGCAAGCAGTGGTAGACCGAGCAACAAAAACGCGATAAGGGTGAAAAACTTCATGGAAGGTTCGGCTTGGCCGAATCGAAGGGGAGAGGCTACGAATAGCTCAGTATCCACCTTTGGGTTC
Organism: Bacteroidota bacterium; assembly: GCA_039817625.1. Classification (GTDB taxonomy): domain Bacteria; phylum Bacteroidota; class Bacteroidia; order Chitinophagales; family Saprospiraceae; genus Neolewinella. The sequence continues at coordinate 4,033 of JBCBVN010000246.1, read as the reverse complement.
GATTCGCCCGATCTTTTTTTCCAGCCATCGACTCAAATTTAGATAGGCTGTTGCTTTTTGTTCATAAGGTGAGGGCTGCAAGCTGGCAAGTTTCTGGTAGGTCTCTCGATATATTTCAGCCTGCTTTGTCGGTGCAAGTCGGGTCAATTTACGCAATCCGGCAATGGCGACCAACTGACTTTCGGAAGTGATCGGACTACGGCGCAATAGGCGACTTACATTCGTTAGGTGATAATCTACCAGGGATAGGTTACCCAGCTCGAAATGACAGAGTAAGTGGAGGATGCGCGTAGATAGAAGTAGCTCTTCGCCCAGCATGCTCATTTTGGTGTCAATGATGTAGTTGAGGTCATCGAGGGCAGATGAGGCATCACCTCGTGCGAAAGCCAGGGCTGCCAGTTTATAGGACATCAGCAGTAGTCGATGAGGTGGCAGCGGTAACTTGTTGGCCTTTATTTTTCGCCTCAGACGTTGTGCGTGCTGATGAGCACTGGGCCAGTCTGCCCTTAAAAAGTAGAGATTTAATGAGGTAAGCTCACGGTAAGTGGTATCGATGACAATGGTGTTGTCATTGAAGGAATCATGGAATCTGGCAGAGAAAGCATCCATTTTTTCCTTGCTGCGAGCGAGTTGCTTCTCATCTTGCCGGAGGTAGGCCATTACACCTACATAGTACAAGCAGCGCAAATACAAATCGGGATCGCGCATGCCCATCAGCTCGTGCTGGTTCAGGTCGAATAAATTTGCGGCGTTGAGGGCTTCCTCTTGGGCATCATTGAATTCAAGGCGAATGTATCGGTACCACATATTTGCCTGAAACCGATTGACCTTTTCAAAAAAGGTTTCATTGCGGGTCGGCCCAAGGAGCCTCCTTTGATTGATCTGTGCCCAAAACTGATCAACTTGCTCTAATTCTGTTTCGCTTCGACAGTGGCCGTTGTCGATATAGTATCCGTGAATTTGAATATTGACGTTGATGAGCTCACTGGTCTGTAGCGAGATCACGGATCTTCGAGCGGATTCGTTGAGCAGTAAATCCATTTTGTCTTTAACCTGGCGAGATCGGGTGACATGCCTGGCCTCGATAAGCTTCTGGAACTCTAAAATCTCTAAATGGAGAATGTCCTGATTGTGATTGACCGCCTTTTGCTTACTTCTTTCCAACATGCGGAGGGCATCGAGGTAAAGCCCTTTGCCGTACAAGATCCGGGCGTAATCAATTTGCTGCCTCAGTTCTATATCTATTTCCTTGTTGATGTAAAGTAGCCTTAAGCTGGTCATGATTTCTCCGTACAAATGACGCTTGAGATTGCTGAGCTGTCCGCCATTCTTTACAGGCAGTCTTTCGAGTAGCAGTACGTCGTCTGGAGCCTCCAGGCGATCCATGGCATCAAAGAGCTGAACGAACTTAGCATTGCTATTCGCTTCAGCCCTGGTGGCATACATCTTGAAATTGCGCTTTTCCGCCTTGGTCAGTGATTTAACCAAGCGCCACAATTGATCCTTTTTGGCGTTATTCGTCATGCTAAAGCTGAGCTAGACAATAAGCTGACTATCAGCACTTAATAGTCTTCACTGTTTGGTTTGGGTATCAATAGGCTAGTGCAATAACGGCTAGGCTGTGGCCTGGCTCCTAATTTGTTTTGCGGTTTATTACAACACAAGATAAGCACTGGCAAATGAAAAAAATCGAAGCTATTATCCGTCTTTCCCGCTTTGAAGCCATTCGGGAAGCACTGGCAGAGATAGATGTTCGCTTTTTCACCCTGTCGGAAGTAAAAGGTTTTGGCCTTCAGCGAGGAGAAACCCTCACATATAGAGGTAGCGTCTACGACGCTGATTACATTGCCCGCTTGCAGCTTGACATACTTTGCCCGAACGACAAAGTCAAGGCCATAGTGGATATTATTATATCTGCAGGTCGTACAGGGAATGTGGGAGATGGAAAGATCACAGTCATTGATGTCGATCAGGTGGTTAGAATACGAAACGGAGAAGCTGACGAAAGTGCCCTGTAGAAGATCGTTGGCATAAAATATACATCCCTCAACATTCACATATCCGTTTATGGAAGCTGTATTTACTGTTAATAACCTCTGGATTCTCGTAGCCACGGTACTGGTATTTGTTATGCACCTGGGATTTGCTATGCTCGAAGCCGGATTCGTTCAACGAAAAAATGTAGTCAATATCCTATTTAAGAATGCCATGATTATTTCGATTGGCTTGTTGACTTATTATCTGGTAGGCTTCCAGCTTATGTATCCCTCTGATGACGGACTGATCGCAAATATTCTGGGCTACTTTGCTCCTTTTGATTGGTCTAACGGAATTGTAGACAACTATGCTGCGGCTGCTGAGGCAGGTTCGGCCTACACGGGTTACTCGGAGTTTATTTTTCAAGGCATGTTTGCTGCTACTTGTGCTACCATCGTTTCGGGCGCAGTGGCTGAGCGTATCAAGCTGGTTCCCTTTCTGGTCTTTGCCACCTTGTTCGTCGCTTTCATTTATCCCATTATTGGTATGTGGGGCTGGGGTGGCGGCTGGCTGGCAGATCTTAAATTTAAAGACTTCGCAGGTAGTAGCTTAGTCCATGCAGCGGGAGGTTTTGCCGCTCTTGCTGCGGTGCTACTTTTGGGGCCAAGGCGGGGAAAGTATCGTTCCGATGGAGGTACTACGGCCATGCCCGGTCACTCCATGCCTCTGGCTGCCATGGGGGTGTTTCTGTTGTGGTTTGGTTGGTTTGGCTTCAACGGTGGTTCCGTCTTAAGTGCAGACCCCAATGCGGTTTCTCTGGTGTTTGTCACCACTTCGTTGGCAGCTGCTGCTGGTGCCATAGGCGCATTTGTGATGTCTTATATGCTGTTTAAGACTTACGATTTGTCTATGGTGCTCAATGGAATACTCGGTGGCTTGGTAGGTATCACTGCGGCTGCCGATGTCGTGTCTGGTAACGCCGCCATACTGATAGGTTTCATTGCTGGGTTAATCATACCACTGAGTATCGTGGCCTTTGATAAATACTTAAAAATCGACGATCCTGTAGGCGCGACTTCCGTGCATGGAGTGTGTGGTGTTTGGGGTACCCTTGCAGTAGGTATTTTTGGCCAGGGAGATTTTTCCTTTGGAACCCAATTGTTGGGTACCTTAGCTGTGGGAGCTTTTGCATTTACATCATCGCTGGCTATTATGGGAATCATTAAGGTGCTTGTTGGCATCAGGGTCAGCGAATCAGAAGAAATAAAAGGACTGGACGTGGGCGAGCATGATATGCATGCTTACAGCCTGAAGGAAGATGGAGTCTTCCAGTTGACAGTCGAATAACTAATCAAAAATCATCCAATTTAAAAGCAAGTTGCATCATGTCTAAATCCAAACTGGAATACATCTGGCTAGACGGTTATAAACCCGTTCAACACCTGCGAAGCAAAACGAGAATTGAAGCTGACTTCAGCGGAAAACTTGAGGATTGCCCCATGTGGTCATTCGACGGTTCATCTACTCAGCAGGCCGAGGGCGGTAGCTCCGATTGCCTACTCAAGCCCGTAGCCATCTTCCCGGATCCAGGTCGTAGGAATGGCTTCCTGGTGATGACCGAAGTTCTGAATGCCGATGGATCTCCACACCCGAGCAACGGGCGGGCTACCATCGATGATGACGACAACGATTTCTGGTTTGGCTTCGAGCAGGAATACTTCCTTTGGGATCCTGAGACGAACAAACCACTCGGTTTTCCAGCCGATGGATACCCCGAGCCTCAAGGGCCTTACTATTGCAGTGTAGGTGCGAAGAATGCCTACGGTCGGGAAATCATTGAAGAGCATTTAGATCTCTGTCTCGACGCAGGTCTGAACGTAGAAGGTATCAATGCGGAGGTAGCTGCCGGCCAGTGGGAATTTCAGGTGTTTGCCAAGGGCGCTCAGTCAGCAGGCGACCAGGTCCATGTGGCCCGATATCTGTTCGAGAAGTTGGCGTGCATACCAGAACCGTTCCAGTCACCACTCACAGGCTTACAGTGGTACTCGATAGCAAT
>JBCBVN010000245.1:0-6641 GCA_039817625.1 Bacteroidota bacterium | reverse complement strand
GTACAGGATGGTCAATATCGCTTCGATCGGGTGGAGTAGGAATCGATATTTCTTCACAAGAACAGCAAGGCGTTTTTAGCGGACAGTTTGGTTTCTTTATCTTTGGATAAACCGGAGGCTTTTCTGCAAAAAGTTCTTAAAACCCAGAATGATGAAATTCTTTCCCCTATTGATCTTACTTGTGTGTATTTCTAATGTGGCTTTGAAAGCCCAGGTGCTGGCGGTGACAGAAGAAGGAGATACCATATATGTCTACCCGAATGGAACCTGGAGTTATGATGAGCTGGATGAGATGCCTGCTTTGAACGCCAATTCAATTCTGGAAGTAGATTTTGAGATCGATACCATAAAAACGCCCTTCAAGTACTCTGGAAACTTAGATAAAGAGGTAGAGAACGAGAATGGTCAATTTGTAATAAAATACAATAGCGATAAGTGGAGGAGGGTTCCTCCGGCATCACTGAATGATGATGCTGAATTTGCTTTTGAATTTAAGGAAACCGACATTTGGTGTGTGGTCATTTCGGAAGAAATTCCGATTGAAAAGGGTAATCTGTTTAAGATAGCGAGAAATAATATGGCCGATTATGCTGAGGCAGAGGTTGAAGTAGCTAAAGCAGAGATCAGGCAGGTAAATGGTAGCGAGGTACTCAGAGGGACGATGAGAACATCGTATTCCGGAATCCCATTTGTTTTTGATACCTATTATTTCTCGAATGAAGCGGGAAGCGTTCAGTTTACGATCTGGACAAGCACCAACATCTGGGAAGATCATTTGGCTGATATAGAAGAATTGCTCAATGGGTTTATTGTGGCGGCCAGAGAGTAGGATTGTTGAGTCCTGACTGGAAATGAAAAAGGTTTGTGGTCTGTTTTTCTTTTGGGGGTTGTTCCTGTTAGTCAATTTATGATTAGGTATTCTAAGAAATATTATAAGTCGGAATTCGAAAAGGCTTTGGATTTGAAAGGGTAGCATATGAAAAAAACGCGAAATCGAATAAATGAGATACTGGCTCATTATCTTCTGGATAGTTATATAGATAGGATGACCTATTACATTACAGGTTGGGAATTAAACTTTGTGAAAGAGGGAAGTTGCTGTGTACTGACATGTGCAGAAATGGTAGTCAATAGTAAGATTGATTGGAACCCATTATTTGAGTCTTCTCCTGTTGATTTAAAAGATACAAATGAAGCTGGTGACACCGTGACGGCAATAGCCCTATTTACGGCTATCAACAAGCATAAGGTAATCAAGGCCAAGTTGGACTTCGACCAAGATTTGATTATTAAATTTGAAAATGAGATAGCTTTTCGTATAAAAAGTAAGGTGAAGATGGTTGACTACACCTGGGATTTGTCAGAATGGCAGGGGAAACGAATAATCGAATGCGACTCAGGCATGTTTTCCCTGAAAAATTGGTCATCCTAAGCTCATCTCTTCGCTATATTTGATACATGTACTCATCTAGATTTATCGGCCAGGTTTTACTTTGGCTGATTCCCTGCGCTTTAGCTGCTCAATGTCCTATGGAAGTTCTGGGCACCTTGCGGTTTCAAGAGGATTTTGGGAGCGGGGAAAACCCGGGTCCGGCATTTCCGGACAATACGGATTACAACTACGGCCCGCCGATGCAGGGGAATTACTCTACCAGCAATACGACGGGTATAAACGGTGTTTTCTGGCACAATGCGCCTGATCATACGCCCGGAGATGAGAATGGCTATATGCTGATCTTCGATGCCCGGGATGTCAGTAATTCCTTTTTTACTTATTCCATTGGAGGCCTTTGCCCTGGCGGACGCTATTTAGCACGCATCTATGTAGCCAATGTCGTTACTCCAACCGGTTGCGGTGGTACGCCTGGTGGCACACCACGCATGGATATTACCGTTGAGGATGTTTTGACGGGCGAGGAAAGTTTTAGCATGCAGGAATCATTTCCAACCTTCGATAGTCTGACCTGGCGGGCTTTAGACGTGGAGTTTACACTTGGTCCTGCGAGTACGAACGTTGAGGTTAGGCTGACCAATGCGGCGGGTGGGGGATGTGGCAAGGACTTCGCCATCGATGACCTCGAGATTTACGAACTGCCCATTCTCGAGCAAGTCGAGCACGATTTATGCCAGGGCCCGATTACCACTGAAAGTGGCAGATTGCTGGACATGCCCGGTATATATCAGGACACTATAATCGAGGATTGTGGCCTCCGCATTATCTGCTACGATCTGTTTTTTGGAACCGAGCTGACTGCCGATACCCAGTTCTTTCAGGCGTGTGCAAATGACAGCCTTTTCATTGCAGGGGAGTTGATCTTGGGCGATACGATCTGGACGGATACCTTACTTGAAAATGGAAATTGTCCGGTCTTACAAACCTATCAAGTCAATTTTGGGCCAACAGAGCCGATCAGTCAAAGCCTAACCCTATGCCCAGGTGATACCGTTTTTGTAGGATCAAATTTTTATACTTCCGCAGGTCGGTATCTCGACAGCCTTCGGAGTCCGAATGGTTGCGATTCTATAATTATTACGGATATTGAAGAAGTCAATATTAATGTAGACTTATCAGTAGATGGGGAGATACTCGACTACGCGCCGGGCGATCCACCTGCGGAAGTCCCAACCATTCAAGGGAATAGCCCGCAAATAAACGTGCTGGTAAATAGCCAGGATACTCCAATTTTTCAATGGCAAGCCAGTAACCAGTTGAGCTGCCTCGACCAGTCCGACCCCTGTCTGCTGGCCACGCAAAATGAGTTGCTGCAATTGGCTATCCGCTTCGAAAATCTGGTATGTGCGATCGATCTGGAATTAGACCTGAAGGTTCTGCCCTGTAAGCCCGCATATTTCCCGAGCGCCTTTTCACCCAATTTTGATGGCATCAATGACCGATTTGCTCCTTTCTTGCAGCCTTGCGTATCCGAGCTTCTCGAATTGAGCATATTTGATCGTTGGGGTAGTCTTCGTTATCAAAGCGACGATCCCAGAGGCTGGGACGGTGAATCCAACGGCCGCACCAACCCTACGGGAGTCTATTTGTATTTGGCGCGTTTGCAGTTGGTTGATGGTTCTATTATCGAAAGGGCTGGCGATATTATGCTGTTGCGGTAGTCATATCCGCTGATGGTGTTTCAGCAAAAGTGGTTTTTATTAAGCTCTAAAAAATGCTAAGTTTGGCTGAAACCCATTTACAGTTTTATACCACCACAAAAGCAGATCATGCACTATCTATCTAAGCACAAAGAAAATCTTGAGCAGCCAGAGGTTTTTTGGAGAGAGCAAGCGAAAGAGATTGATTGGTTTACATTTCCGCCTAGCATATTGTCAAAAGATGAAGAAGGACTGCATCGCTGGTATGCAGGAGGAAAAATGAATACCTCTTATCTGGCCCTGGACTACCATGTAAATAATGGTCGCGCGGACCAATTGGCCCTGATTTACGACTCGCCGGTAACCAATACCAAATCGAAATTTACTTATGCTGAGCTGTTGGAGAAAGTGGCCACTTTCGCTGGCGCTTTACGCGGTCTGGGCATAGAAAAAGGCGATCGGGTCGTGATTTATATGCCCATGATTCCGGAAGCAGTTGTGGCTATGCTGGCTTGTGCCCGCTTGGGGGCTGTTCATTCCGTAGTGTTTGGTGGTTTTGCGGCACACGAACTTGCCATACGTATAGATGATGCCCAGCCTAAGGCCATATTGACAGCATCAGGAGGAAAAGAGATCAACCGCATTATTCCCTACATTCCCATCGTCAATGCGGCCATCGATCAAGCCCAGCATCAAGTTGGTACTTGTGTCGTTTTCCAAAGGGATATCGTTCAGGCAGAACTCAGGGCGGGGAGGGATCACGATTGGTCAAGTTTGATACAATCGGCATCGCCTGCTTCTTATGTGGAGGTAGATGCCAATGATCCCTTATATATTCTCTATACCTCTGGTACAACGGGCAAGCCCAAGGGTGTGGTGAGGGAAAACGGTGGCCACGCAGTAGCTTTGAAAAGAAGTCTGGATTGGGTGTATGATACCAAGCCTGGAGATGTGTACTGGGCCGCTTCGGATATCGGATGGGTGGTCGGGCACTCTTATATTGTCTATGCACCATTGATTCAGGGCTGTACTACCATACTCTTTGAGGGTAAACCGATCAAAACACCAGATGCCAGTACCTTTTGGCGGATCATCGAAGCGTATCAGGTCAAGGTGCTGTTTACGGCTCCTACCGCCTTTCGCGCCATTCGTAAAGAGGATTCGAGGGGGGAATTGAAAAAGCAATATGATACCTCCAGCCTTCAGTATATTTTTCTTGCTGGTGAGCGAACAGATGAAACGACTTACCACTGGCTGAGAGAACTGACTCAAGTACCGGTCATTGACCACTGGTGGCAAACGGAATCTGGATCGCCCATGCTTGCTAACTCTGCTGGCGTTGGGTTAAATTCGATCAAGCCGGGCTCTGCTTCATTTCCCGTTTTTGGGTTTGATATTCAGATATTAGGCGAGAATGGCGAGCCGCTATCGGCTAATGAAGAAGGCGTAGTAGCAGTGAAGCTCCCACTTCCTCCGGGATGTCTGCCTACACTTTGGCAAGATACTCCCCGATTTAAAAACTCCTACTTGTCACAATATGAAGGCTACTACTTTTCGGGAGACGGCGGATACGTAGATGATGATGGCTATTTCTTTATCACGGGGCGTATAGACGATATCATCAATGTAGCGGGGCACCGGTTATCTACTGCTGAAATGGAAGAGGTCGTCGCCTCGCATAGCGCTGTGGCAGAGTGTGCCGTCATAGGGGTCTACGACGAATTAAAGGGGCAGATTCCGGTCGGCTTTCTGGTGCTGAAATCCGGATTTGACATAGCAGAAGAAAAGCTGGAAAAAGAAGTTATCCAGATGGTGCGAGAAAAAATAGGTGCCGTTGCCTCTTTTAAAAGAGCCATTGTTGTTCAGAAGCTTCCTAAAACGCGATCCGGCAAAATCCTGCGAAAGATTATGCGCTACATCACAGACAAAAAACCGTTTAGCCCGCCCTCTACGATAGAAGATATGAGTGTGCTAGGTGAGCTGGAGGATATGGTGAAGTCTAAGCGGATTGGGGCTTTTAGTTGATGTGCTTTAAGTCAGGGATGAAGTTCAACTAATGGACAGCTCGACCTGGAAGCTTGAATTAATTTCATAGTGATATGAATTTTAATCACGATTAAAATTTCTGCTCCTTCCCTTATTCGTCAATATTTGTGGAAACTAAACTCAGATGATAGATAGCAAGTATGCTACACTCGTAAAGGCCATTAAAGAGTGTGGAAGTATATCGAAGGCAGCTCAGCATCTGAATGTTACACAATCGGCCATTAGCCACCAACTTAAGAAAGTAGAAGAGGAAATGGGGCTGCAGCTATTTGATAGGCATCGAAACAGATTGACTATAACCGAGGCAGGAGAAGCCGTGTATGATTATTCTCTGACGCTATACGAGGAGAATGCACTGCTGGATGCAAAGCTGAATGTTTACAGAAAAAAATTTGATCGCAGCTATATTCATGGTTATTCAAATTTCGAATCAAATAGACTGATCAATCAGGCGAACTCTATTTCCGAGTTTATTCATTATGATTCCATCTGGCCAGTGGGCAGTAGGATATTAGAAATTGGCTGTGGAGTAGGGGCGCAAACAAAAATTTTAGCTGCCAAAAACCCGGATTGTCATTTTACATCAATTGATAAGTCTGAAAAGTCAATATTGGCGGCAAAGGCAGATCTGGATCAATATGAGCCAGGTCATGTAGATTTTATTCATCTCGATGCTTTTGATCTGGATAAATTAAAAACTCAGTTTGATCATGTTTTTATTTGTTTCGTTCTGGAGCATGCAAACGACCCACTAAAGCTATTGAATTTTGTTAGCCCTTTTCTGGTAGTGGGTGGAACGATAACTGTAGTGGAAGGCGATCACGGCTCTGCCTATTTTTACCCAGAAAGTGAGTACGCCAGGAAAGCGGTAGAAGGACAGGTTAAATATCAGCGTGAAAATGGGGGCAATGCAAATATTGGCCGTGAACTATATACGCTGCTATCCAAAAGCAACTATCGGCAAGTGCGGGTGTCACCCAGATGTATTTATGTCGACGATAATAATCCAGACTTGAAAGCGAACTTTATCCTAAACACTTTCACGGCTATGATAGAAGGGGTGAAGAGTAAGATTACAGAATATGGTATAGAGTCAGAAGTCGTGATGAGCAAGGGGATCAGCGACCTGAAGAGGACTAATGAAAGGGGTGGGACGTTTAATTATACCTTTTTCAAGGCGGTTGGTTTTAAGGAAGGATGAATCACGGTTCTTCAACCTGCCATTATGTTAATTCTTTATAGCCAGATGAACCTTGTTGCATACACATGTATTGCCTTTACAAGCAGCAATAAGATGTAGTCATGGGTAATTGGAAAGCAAGTTTTACGGAACCCCAGAACTTAATTGCTGTGGGGGTTACGATCATCAGTTTATGTGCCTTAGTGGTTTCTCTTCAGCAGACACGCATCATGCAAGAAGAGCGCGAACTCATTCGAGAATATTCCAGAGCTTCTGTCTGGCCAAGGATAGAGTTTGGGGTGTCGAAAGGACACAACCCGGA
>JBCBVN010000244.1:0-6647 GCA_039817625.1 Bacteroidota bacterium | reverse complement strand
TGGAATCTTCAGATGATTTCTATACCATGCTGAGATTGGAGGTAGAGTCTTTTAGAATTTCATTGTCAAGGTTCTAACAGACTAACAGAATAAACCCTGGATCTCCAGACAGTGGTACAAAATCGCGATATATACAGATAAGGCCCCAGGCAAAAGAACCATATCTCCTAAAAGACTCCCCCCCCACATCGCGATACTCTGGCCCCAAACGCCAGGCATATAGAAGGGAACTATACTCAAAGACGATATCCACTAACAGACTACTCCCCACATCCTAATACTCTGGCCTCAAATCACCATACACATAGATAAGGAGCCAGACTTAAAGACGATATCTCCTAACAGATTAACAGGCTAACAGACTAACAGACTAACAGACTAACAGACTAATCTACTCGCTTAATCTCTCCTGACTTAACTCTTGCCATATAGTCATTGAGGGCTTCTTTTACCTTCGGCATCAGGAAGAACAATCCAAATACGTTAGGGAAACACATGGCGAAGATCATGGCGTCACCGAAACCGAATACTGCCCTGGCAGAGATGGCAGAACCAACGACTACAAAGAAGCAGAAGATGACTTTAAATATGTTTTCGTTAGTCTTGCTTTCCCCAAAAAGGTAAGTCCAGCACTTGAGGCCATAGTATGACCAACTGACCATAGTAGACAAGGCAAACAGAATTACGGCAACACTCAACACGATCGGGAACCAGCTAATCACTGACTCGAAAGCACGCGAAGTAATGCTGATGTCTGGAACTGATCCATCACTTAGACCATAGAACGCCCATTCTTGTCCGCCACCAGCACCAGCACCGTAGCCTGTAATAATGATCACCAAAGCGGTCATAGTACAGATAACTACAGTATCTATAAAGGGCTCTAGCAGCGCAACGACACCCTCACTAATGGGCTCATCGGTTTTGGCGGCAGAGTGAGCAATAGAAGCAGAACCCACACCCGCTTCGTTGGAGAAAGCCGACCTGCGGAAGCCCTGAATCAAAACACCCAGGATACCGCCATATAAGGCGTCTGGGCTGAAAGCGCCATTGATAATCATTCCGAAAGCAGATGGGATTTCTGTAAAGTGATACCCCAGCACTATAAGTGCACCTAAGATATAAATCCCGACCATGAAAGGCACGATCTTGTCGGTCACCTTTACAATACTCTTGATGCCGCCTATGATGACAATACCGATAGTAACAGCCATCAAGAGACCGAATATCCATCCGCGACCATAGAATATGGATTCCGTACCTCCAGTGACCGCAATAAGCTGATTGGTCGCCTGGTTGATCTGTACCATATTTCCGCCGCCGAATGAGCCACCTATGCAGAATATGGCAAACATGACAGCAAGCACTTTACCTAAGGTAGCCAGAAAGCCACCCTTTTCTTTCATGCCCTTTTCCAGATAATACATAGGGCCACCCGATACACTGCCATCCGGGTTAACGTTTCTGTACATGAGCCCCAAAGAGACTTCCGTAAACTTGGAACTCATGCCCAGCAAGCCGGCCAGAATCATCCAGAAAGTCGCACCAGGGCCACCAATGCCAACCGCGAGAGCTACGCCTGCAATATTACCAACGCCAACCGTACCCGATAGAGCGGCAGTTAATGCCTGGAAATGGGATACTTCACCTTCATCATCAGGGTCGTCGTACTTGCCGCGCACTACATCCAGAGCGTGTTTAAAACCTCGAACGTTGATAAAGCCCATGTAGAAGGTGAAAATCGTTGCACCCACGATCAACCAGATCAACACAAAGGGAACATCGAAGCCACCCAAGGGAACAGTAACGAATACAATGCTTTCGATAAAGGAGGTGATGGGCTCAAAAATCTCTTGGAGTGCTTCATCAACAGATCCTGATTCCCCTTCCTGGGCCAGTAGAAATATCGGACTTAATAGGGCAGTGAAAAGGAGGCTAAACTTCTTCAACATTAGAGGGAGTGTATTTAAAAAGTACCGGTTTTCAGACGGATTTGTCCTCCGGTTTGTTCCATAATCGTGCGCCAAGGTAAAAATTTTTTCATGCTAGGGCCGGAATACCCTACCTTGCTGCTTTAAGATGCAACAAGAATCTTCCGACCTAGAATTACTGGAAAAGCTCAGGATGGGTAAGGGCGAGGCCCTTGATGCCTTGTTTCGGCGCTACTATGTCAGTTGTTGCCAAACAGCTGAGCGCATACTGCGTGATTCGAGTGCTGCTGAAGACATTGTTCAAGATCTGTTTCTGTGGCTGTGGACAAAAAGGGCCACCCTTCCACTTATTGATGAGCCCAGAGCCTATTTACTGCGCGCTACTCGAAATAGATCCTTAAATTGGCTTCGAGATCGGGCTAAAATCCCTTCAGCAGACGGTGATATGCCCGAAATCCCCAGCCGGGAGCAGCAACCTATCAAACAACTGGAGCTGGCTGAATTGAAGGCTCGAATAGACGCAGCCATTGATTCTTTACCTGAGCGCTGCCGATTGGTTTATGTATTGTGCAGGTTGGAAGGTATGCCCAGAAATGAAGTGGCTGAGCGCCTCAACATCAGCCTGAAAACCGTCGAAAACCAAATGACCAGAGCGTATCGCTATTTGCGCGACTATTTGTCGTTTGCCTTACTGTTAACACTTACTTTGTTTTTTTAGTAGGGCAAATTGGATAACAGATGACAAAAAGATAAGATATTTACGATTGTAGTGTTGGGGGGGAATCCCCACCTTTGTGTCCCTAAAGCACACATTCTACACAAAGCCGGTCAAACCGAGCAGCAAATGGAAAACCACCAAAGAGCCGAAATAGATCGGCTCAGTCGACATTACCGAACAAGCTTTGAGCCATCTGTTGAAGATGGTTTAGCCCGCTTGCATGCCCGGATGGAAGCCCCAGCAGAAACTCGTCCTGCTAATTCTATCTCTGGCTTGCTCCGGATTGCGGCAGCCCTGGCTCTGTTATTAGCTGCTACAGCAGTATGGAAATTTGGATTTTCTACAGACAAAAATGTCTTTGCGGCTCAAGATCAGGTCAGATCAGTTTCGCTTCCCGACGGGAGCGAGGTCTTGCTCAATCATTACGCCAAGCTGCAGCTTTCTGAAGGGTTCAATGAAGAAAATCGCCTGGTTCAGCTTTCTGGAGAAGCCTACTTCAAAGTAGCTCACGACCCACTGAACCCTTTCATTATCGACAATGGACAAACCCAGGTTCGCGTAGTAGGTACGGCCTTCAACCTTAGCCAAAGTGAAGATGGGCTAGTGGTCGAAGTTTCTGAAGGCAAAGTGGAGCTCAGCTTTAATAGAGAAAAGCTGGAACTTGGTCCGCATCAGTGCGGAATGATTCAAGGCAATAAAATGAGCATGATGGAGGCTCCACACCTCAACCGTCATGCCTGGAGGACTGGACGTCTAATATTCCAAGATACACCATTTGAAGAGGTACTTTCGTCAATCGCGCGGGCTTTCCGCCTGGAGTGGGATATGCAGCTCGTTGCAGATCATAACTGTGGCAATCTGCTGTTCAATGCACAATTTGATCAGGTCCCGCTAGAGGAAGTACTCACCGCTATAGAGCGCCATTACGGTCTGCAAATTGTTCCCGTATCCGGACAAGACCGTCGGTACAGAATCAGTGGTGGCTGCCGTTGAGAACACGCTAAAGAATTAGATTAGAGTTTTAAGCAGTTTCAAGTTTTTTGGCCTAGCTGCCTTAAAGCATACCGTATGTCTAACAAATGGCTGATCTGTTTTTTGGTACTTCCGCTGGTCGGGTGCTTGAACGGTCTGCGTGCCCAGTCGGTGCTAGACGAGACTTATCGTTATGCTCGCCAAGACAATACCCTGGAAGCCGTCCTGGAATCACTGGTAGAACAAGGAGCGCCTCTGGCTTACAGAACCGATCGGGTTGAAGGCTTTGAATTACCCATACATGCAAACGATCGATTGCCGCTGAGGCAACTTCTGGATCGGGTGTTGATCAATACGGGCCTGGTTTGGGATTACAGTGAAAGTGGAGCCCGGGTTGATATTTTTCTCGATCCGGATCTGATCGGTTTATCTCTCACTTTTAGCGGTCAGATCAGAGACGCAACCTCAGGCGAACTTCTGATCGGAGCGAACGTCTACTTACCTGATCTGCGTATTGGTACCGTGGCCAATAACTACGGTAAATTTAGTTTGGGCATACCAGGTGGTGCACATGAAGTCGTCGTTAGTTATACCGGTTTTGCGCCTTATATGGGCAAGCTTTTGTTTGCCAAAGACGAAAAGATCATTATCGAGCTCAAAGCCGACGCTACGCTACCGGAAATCCTGGTTCCCTTTTTTAGAGATACCCTGCTTCCTCTCGGTGTCGAAGCGGAAGGAGATGCGGTTTCTATTGAAGCGACCAAGCGTTTGTCCGGGCCCGGGGGTGAGGCAGATCCATTGCGAACCTTGAGTTTGTTGCCCGGCATTACAACGGGTGCAGATGGTCTGGGAGGCATATTTATCAGGGGTAGTGATCAAGGGCAAAATTTGGTCCAGCTAGACGGTGTGCCTCTTTTTAACTATGGCCACGCAGCGGGCTTGTTCAGTATATTCAATCTACAGGCTATCAGGCGAATGGACCTGTACAAAGAGGCTCTACCTGCAAAATTTGGTGGTCGACTATCCGGTGTATTAGACGTACACACCAGGGATGGCAATATGAGTTTCAATGAATTCCACCTGGGTACTAGTTTGGGATCCAGTCGTTTTACCGCAGAAGGTCCGTTGATAACTGATACCAGCTCATTTCTCTTGACCGGGCGATATTTATGGGCAAGGCCGCTCGTGAGAAGCCTGAGCGAACGATACAAGGCCAACAACGGTCGTTCGGGGCAAACAGATTATCTCCTTTACGACATCAATTTCAAGTTGAACCACCAGCTGGGAAAGACCGACCGCCTGTTTTTTAGTTTTTTCCGGGCCTTAGATGACTATGAAAATACGGGCCGAAGAGTTCAAAATACTACGGTCATTAATGAGGCCGGAGCTCTTTTTCAATACGAAAGCTTGCAGGAGGGTAGCCAGGCCGTCCAATGGGATAATACGATGGCTGCGCTGCGTTACAACCACGATTTTCCCGGACGTCTGTTTACCAATCTAACGCTATCATACAGCCAACTAAATGTAGGCGCGAGCTTCACTCGTATTGATTCCCTGGAAGAGTTTGTAGCTGGTGATAAGTTAGGCACCTTTGATCTGGAGCAGCTGGGTAGCCAGCTTCGAAGGTTGGGACTAGACCTTGATGCCGAATATCAATTTGGCGTTAATCAGCGCCTGGATTTTGGCTTTGAACTGGCGAGATATAATTTCCTGACCAGTTTGCTGCTACTTACTGAGACCAATGGACCGATTATCGATGATCCCGAGGCAACCCCAAATGACGAAGTGCCATGGGAGGCAATACCTTACGCATCCTTAGACCTTCGATACGGGAATTGGCAATTCAGGGCTGGCTTTAGGACTCAATTCTGGACCAATGCAGGTCAGACCTCCTTCGATTTTTTACCTAGATTATTGATTCGCAGGCAAATTCATCCCAGACTTGATTTCCAGGCATCCCTCGACTTTACGAGTCAGGCAGTACACCGACTTAGTAGTGCATCTATTGGGTTGCCAACCGATATGTGGGTGCCAAGCACAGGAAGGTACCGACCAGGAAGAGCCAGACAAATTAGTATGCGGGGCCGTTGGCTTTGGACAGATAACTGGCGAATCGAAGTCGGCGCCTACATGCGAAATATGTATAATATTCTGACCTACTCACCAAATATTGAATCAGATCTCTCCTGGTCAAATAACGTATCCCAGGGAGAAGGCAGGACTGAGGGACTAGAGTTCTTGCTAGCGCGAAGACTGGGTGTTGGACGATGGTCAGGTTGGTTGTCTTACACCTGGTCGGATTCAGAAAGAACGTTTGATGAACAGGTAAATCTGGGCCGGCCATTTCCCTTTCGTTTTGATCGAGAACATGCACTAGGTTTAGCTGTTTTTTATCAGATTAGCCCGAGGTTGGACCTTAACCTGGCCTGGAGGTTTGCATCTGGTGCGGCCTATACCTTCAATATCGAAAGCTTCAATTTGCCACCTGAAGTTTCTGAGGTGTTTAACCCGACCGAAAACCCAACTGTGATCGATGGGGAAAGGAACCGATTCAGGCTCCCAGCTGATCACCGACTGGATATAAATTTAAGGCTACAAATTCCAAGTAAACTAGGTGAGCCGAGGCATCAGCTCAGCCTGGGACTATACAATGTCTACAATCGCCGAAACCCGGTTTATTACGATTTGCGCACCGAATACGTAAGTAAAGACGGACAACTGACAGCTGAGAGAGAGTTTGTACAGGTATTTATCGCCCCTTTACTACCGGTTTTTTCCTACGAGTTGAGTTTCTCAAGCAAGCGCCCCAGGGGACAAAATTTGTAATACCGAAGCCAAACTCCTACATTTAAGGTCAAATTAACACTGGACGTGTTGGGCGCCTTATACAAATTCTTGGTCTTGGCCATTCTAGCCAGCTTGGTTTTTCGTTGTGAAGAACCAGTGGATCTCGATTTGGATATTCCTGATCCTCAAATTGTCTTACTGTCAAACTTCTTCCCAGAGGAGTATGTACAGGTACAATT
>JBCBVN010000243.1:0-6657 GCA_039817625.1 Bacteroidota bacterium | reverse complement strand
TTGTGCATACCGAGATGAGGAGCTGCTAGGTACCATCGGCCTTCGGGAGAATGAAATTGTTGGATTGTATGTGAATTACAGAAAAAGGCAAATGGGAATTGGAGGTAAGTTGATGCAGTTTGTGGAAGACCACGCCCGGAAAAAAGGGATCAACAACTTGACCTTAACCTCAACGCCTTCTGCCCGGCAGTTTTATGAACGAAGGGGATATGAACCCATTAAGGCCGTGATTGTGGAGGTCAGAGGAGCAGCTTTTAATGAAACCCTGATGCGTAAGGAGCTCGTGTAAAGAGTAGCAGGAAGAGCGCCCATCCAAAATGTCTTTCACGCTAGGCTTCCCTATCTGATCAAGTTTGACCGAATAGGAAAACCCCCTTACATTTGAAAGTAAAACCATCGATTCTTCAGTCACCCATATCAGGCCTCGGTTCAAGATAGAAGTTCCACACAGGAAGGAGGAACTCATGGAAAGGCTATATCTGCTGATAGAAAACCCACCTGAAGCAGTTAAAGGGTCTATTGTAGACAACCACATTATACTCGATATAGTAGCAGAGTTGCAGCATTACTGGTCACCCCAGTTGAACTTCAGGGTTGAGCCATCTGAAACAGATGAAGACAAATCAGTAGTATCCGGCCTAATCGGTCCTAAGCCAGCCGTATGGACCATGTTTATGTTCATCTACTTTGTGATTGGGGTGGTCGGGTTTTTTATTTCGTGTTTGGGGCTATCCAAATTACTGTTGGGCGAATACTCGAATTGGCTTATCGCTATTCCGGTAACCATTTTACTACTCCTCTCTGCGTACTTGGTCGGGAAGTATGGGGAGCATCTGGCCAAAGATCAGATGGAGATTCTTAAGCAATTCGTCAGAGAAGCAGTCTATTATGAATGAGCCTGTTAAACTTCCCTGCGGGTCTGGTCATAGTCCCATTTAGATAAAAAGAGTAATTGATCCTAGGATGAAAGATAAAATGCTACTCTTACACGGCGCACTTGGCAGCCAAAATCAATTTACTTCATTGAAAGAGGTGCTCGATGAGTTTTATGAGGTACACACCCTTAATTTTGAAGGACACGGAGGTATAGCTTCTACTCAGAAATTCTCTATTAACTTATTTACCCAAAACGTCATCGGTTTCCTGGAGGAGCATGCCATCACTGAAGTCCAAATTTTTGGCTACAGCATGGGGGGATATGTTGCACTAAACACCGCATTGAGGATACCTGAAAAAATCAAAAAGATCATTACGCTTGGTACGAAATTCAGATGGGATATAGCGTCTGCCCAGCATGAGGGAACCATGCTGAATCCGGATAAGATCGAAGAAAAAGTTCCACACTTTGCTGATAAACTCAGACTGGACCATCATCCTCAGGATTGGAAAGGAGTTATGAGAAAGACGGCGCAAATGATGATTGATATGGGGAATGGGGCCAAGATTCAGGATGACGATTTTCGGAAAATAGACGTTGGTGTAGTGATTGGCGTGGGAAGCTTAGATAATATGGTGAGCCATGAAGAATCTGAGTACATAGCAAGTTTAATTCCCAATGCCAAACTGGTTGAACTCGAAGGGGTCAAGCATCCCATCGATAAAGTTGGTATTGATGTTTTAGTTGATTACATAAGAGCTCATTGATATTCGAAATGGGGCAGAGTAATTTGCTGGAATCATAGAGACCTGCCATAAGCCAGGATAATCCTGATGATTTGAGTAATGACGCACTGGACCTAAGGGCGAGGATATATGTAGACAGGAGATTAAGCCGACCAGCGATAGCCATAAATATGAACTTTTGACTAGTTAGGTACCACCGAGTAAAAGGAAATGCTTTTGCCAGCTTAAGCGGGAAAGTCCATATTTTGAAGGCCATCATTCCTCAATGAAGAAGTATAAAATGAAAGCCCTCTCCATCGCCATGCTCACTTTAGCTTTTACACAGCTATTGGCTCAAAGGACCTCCATTTCCTATGAGCTCAATGGTAGAGCTGAGAATAAAGACATTCAGGAAAACATGGATATGTCCGAAAATCCATTTGCCAAATTCATTGGAGAATGGACACTTAAGGATGATACCTGGATACAAAATTGGGGTGGGGATACCGATACCTTGACCATTCCTCGCCATCATACCATCTCTTGCCAGATCAATACGGATAACAGCCTATTGTCTATAGTCGATGGCCCGGAACCCAATGGACATATATTCTGGTCGTACAACCCAAACACCGGAGAGGTCGGTCATTTATCCAGCTTTGGAACCATCAGAATGGGAGTGGGGCAAGGTGAGTTCTATGATCACCACAACTTGAGATTGAAAGTCAGCTTCGAAGGCGAAGGACCAGGGACTTATCGAATGTACACCTACGAATGGGTTAATGATGCGGAGTATGCACTCTACTCCGAACAATTTGATGAAAACGACAATCCTACGGGCCTATTTTATGCCGGCAACTTCATCAGAGTCGATGGCGAACAACGGCTCAGACAAGAGATCGAAGCCATTCTCGATGTGCTCGACAACAATGAAATCACTAAAGAAGAGCAATTAGTGGTATATGCAGACGATATCATCCACATGGCACCCAATCAAGAGGTGATCAGCAATAAAGAAGACCTGCTGTCTTACCTGAACCAGCAAGCCAGCTATGGATATGCGGATATGGAGCACACGATATTGGAATATGCCCAGCATGGCAATATCATAGTCATGAGAGGAAAAGTAGAAGGGCTATTCCATCCCGTGAGCGGTGATCAAGCGGTGCCATTTCGAACCAAGAACATGTTCATCTTTGAACGGATAAACGGCGATTTGAAAATATCGAAGGTGATCTACAATATGTCGCCCACGGAATAGGAAGCCTCGTGTAGGCACGCTTTTGGACTCCTTAATTGGTCCTGACGGGGTGAAATGGGGTTCAAATCATGATTTGGCACCATCGGTCTGGTATCGCAGTCTACTTTGCGCCAAAATCCGATACCATGATAAACCGCACTCTTTTTCTACTATTGTCCCTATTCATCTTTGCTAGCCTGCATGTGTATGCCCAACCGAGCCAGGAAGTAGATGGCGAAGCGATCACAGCACTTCTTAATAGATATACCGACGACGATTCTCCCGGAATGGCGGTGGGCGTCGTTAAAGACGGCGAGGTCGTTTATGAGCATTACCTGGGCCTCGCCAACCTCGACCACCAGATCCGCTTCGACGAAAACACCTGCACCAATATCGCCTCTACAGCCAAGCAGTTTACTGCCTTGATGATTTTAGAATTATCCATGGAAGGGAAGCTAGACTTAGAAGACGATATCAGGAAATACCTACCGACATTATATCCACATATTGAATCGGACATCAAGATCAGGCACCTGATTAACCATACCAGTGGCATCAGAGATTATGTGTTCATCTTAGAAATGATGGATAGGCCTTATTGGCAACAAGTTGGCATGAGGAATAGTGGCGTCATCGAGCTGCTGGAAAAGCAGGAGGAGTTAGCTTTTGAGCCAGGATCTAAATACGGTTATAGCAATTCTGGCTACACGATTTTGGCCATAATCATCGAAGAGGTCACGGGCGAGAGCTTTAATGATTATTCCGATGCGTTCTTCCAAAAGATGGGGATGAGTAACACTTCCTTTTTGCGCCGATACATGGGGGTAATCCCAAACAGAGCAGACTCGTATTCCGACTGGGGTGATGGGCTTTGGCTTTCCACACCCGTGGTGACCAGGTTTAGTGGCGATGGCTTTCTGTATACAACACTCAGAGATCAATTGCATTATGAGCAGGCTGTTCAAAATGCCAGGAGCGACAACAATACCCTACTGATGGAGAGCCAGAAGCCCATACCCAACAGTGAAATAACCGATTATGGATTCGGACTGCAACTAGAGGGACGAATGGGAAGAGCGGCACAATATCATTCGGGATCTACCTTTGGATACAACTCTCATACTACTCGATTTCCGGAAGAAAACTTAACGGTTTTTGTGATGAGCAACAATATGAGCATATGGAGTGGAAATGTCGCTGATCGGGTAGCTTCCTTGCTCCTGCCCGATGGAGGAAATATGGAGTACAATAGCCGGATCAGCCAAAGTGTGCGTGTGCCAGACACAGATCAGATTTTGGGTCAGTATATCTCTCCCGATGGATTTTTAATTCGCATAGTTGAAGAGGAAGGAACGCTTACCTGGATTAATGAAAGCAACTATCCTTATGAAATCGTTCGGGAGGAGGATAATCTCTTTGCCGTTGGTTTTAACACCAATATTAAAGTTGGATTCTACGATGACGAGGTCGTCGAATTTTACCGTGATGGCACTACAGTAAGCTATACCAAGTCTGAGTATGTAGCTGCTTCACAGGCTGATGTAGCCGCTTTTGTCGGAGAATATCACAGCCAGGAGCTAGATGTGAGTTTTGAGATTAAAATGAACGAGGACAACAAGCTGATATTCGCTTTGCCGGATTGGGAACGAGAGATCGAGCTAGTCAATAGGAATGAGCTTCGGGCATCTGATTATATCCTTAAAGTACAAAGAGATCAATTTGATAGACCTACCGATATTTTGGTTACGCTCAATTTCAGAGCGCCCAACAACAGGTTTAAAAAAGTCACCAATCTGGTTTTTCAACCACAAATCCCAACAGATAATGGGTCTATTCAGGTTTCCACCGTTGGGTCTGTGCATGGTGATGCTTCAGATATCCTACTTACGGCCAACTATCCGAATGGAAATGAAATTTGGTTCAAGCAGTTTGGAGGTAATAGTTACGACAAGGCTAGCTCGATTATTGATGTCGAAGATGGATACTTGATTATCGGTTCCACCAGCTCATACGGTAATGGCAACTATGATATGTTTGTCATCAAGACCGACAAAGAGGGCAACAAAATATGGCAGAATACTTACGGAAATTTATACAATGAATACGGATATATCGCAGAGGCCATAGAGCACGGTTATTTGATCAAGGGAACCATACAGAATTGTACGTCAAATTCGGATGTCTTCAACAGGGATTGTACAACTAATGTGTGGGTCGTTTCGGTCGATGAAAATGGCAATGAGATCTCCAATGAAATACTGGAAGAGATCGACAGAACGCAGTAGCGTTCCTGGGAGAAAACTCTATTTTTGGCTTGTCGCATAATTCATCAGCATTTCCATGCAAGAACCAAAAGACTCGCCAGATAGAGTTCCCGTAGTCATCCTCAATGGGTTTCTGGGGTCTGGTAAAACTACCCTTTTTAGAAATCTGCTGTCTCAATCCATGAAGCGGGATATCCACGTTTGCGCCATAGTCAATGATATGAGCGACCTGGATGTCGATGGTGAATTGATCGGTATCAGCGAAGCCGTAGAGTACAATACCGAAATACTGGAATCAATACACTCTTGTGTGTTGAGCAGTAAAAAAGGAATACAAAAACTCGATCAGGCGCTAAAAAGATTCTTATCTGTTCAAGACCCGAAGCTTATAATTATTGAGACTTCCGGAAGTGGCCACCCAATGCCTCTGGTTGAGTACTTTAAGGATCAGCCCAAAGTCAGGCTCGCCGGATTATTTGCCTTGGTAGATACCCTCATGTTGGCGCATGACTATAATTATGGTGCTGATCTTGTTCCTAAAATGCAGCAAAACCTCGCCCAGCAAAAGAGAGGAACGGTAAATCTACTGGTAGAGCAGATCATGTTTTGCAGTCATCTATTTCTTACCAAGACAGACCGGATAGAGGAAGGTAAGCTACCACATATTGCCTCTTTTATTCAGGATATAAACCCATTTGCATCGGTTCACTCCGTCAGTTTCGGGAGGCTCTCCATCGACTCACTATTCGAGTTAGACGAATACAATTATCATCAGGTAGCGCAGCTCATTGAGGAATTGAAACCGGTTTTAGAAGCAGAAGATGATGGTGATAGCCCCTATAATCTGGCAACCAGGGTTATAAAAGATGACCGCCCATTTCATCCGCAACGCTTTTGGGATGTTTGTCATCAATACCTCGATCAGAGAATATATCGCAGCAAGGGGTTCTTTTGGTTGGCCAGTCGAGATAAACTATCCCTGCTGTGGAATCAGGCGGCCGGTAGCATTAACCTGGAGCTCATCGGGTTCTGGAGAGCGGGGATCGTCGAGGACGAAAATCACGGCATCACCGCATTCGAGATAGCGCAATTAAAGAAGCTGTTGGCCGAGGAGCCAGGGCGTTTTGGTGATCGTCAGTGCGACCTGACAGTAATAGGCGATGAGGCCCATGTCGATCGTTTTACGGATGCGTTGAAATCCTGCTTTCTCACCGATGATGAGATTCAGCTATGGAAAGAGGGTCACGAATTTGCCGATCCCTGGCCTAAAAACATCGTCAAAATAAGCAGTTGATATTTCGAAATTATGAATAGTGAGGCTTTGAAATGATGGCCATATGCTATGGTTAGATTGATCTATTTGGACTTCCGCGGGCCATATAGTGTTTCAAGCCCGATGGCATCGGGTCGGTTACTTTCCTTCGAAGTTCCAGCGTTTTAGCAAAAAGAAGCTTGTTTCGTGCTCGCAACTACACCACAACAGCTACAGAGATGAGCAGTTTTTTAGTTCTTGCAAGGGGCCTACGGTCCTTAGCCTACAACAAATAGTCC
>JBCBVN010000242.1:0-6660 GCA_039817625.1 Bacteroidota bacterium | reverse complement strand
TAGCTATGGCTTTATCGTCTTTGGCATGTTGTAAAAACCAGGACCTCGCAGATCGCGCATTGGTCATGGTTTCCTGAGTAGTGAAGGTTTTAGACGCGATCAAAAACAGCGTAGTTTCCGGATCGACTCTTTTTAAGGTTTCACTCAAGTCGCTGCCATCAATATTGCTGACATAGTGTACCTGCATACCGTCAATCCAATACGGTCTCAGCGCCTCGGTCACCATGACCGGCCCCAAATCTGAACCGCCAATCCCTATATTTACGATATCGGTGAATCGCTTATCGGTATAACCTAGCCTGGCGCCAGAATGAATGCTGACACAAAACTTGCGCATACGATCGAGTACGTCCAGTACATCGGGCATGATGTCTGTTTCCTGGTCAAAGACGGGCCTATCGGAACGATTTCGCAGAGCTATATGCAAAACTGCCCGATCTTCGGTGCCATTGATGTGCTCTCCCGAGAACATAGCATCGATAGCTTGTGGCACCTTACAGCTTTCTGCGAGTTCGAGTAAGAGTCCCAGGGTTTCTTCAGTAATTCGGTTTTTCGAGAAATCAACCAGTAAGTCCTCAAACACCAAATGCATCTGATCAAATCGGTTGGGATCTGCTGCAAACAGATCGCGCATGTGGTATTCCTTGGTGGCTTCGAAGTGAGATTGGAGCTTTTGCCAAGCAGCTGTCTGAGTCGGATTTACTGAGGGGAACATGTAGATGGTCAATTATGAGATCACAAATTAAAAAATCGCTGCTGGCGTTGAGCCAACAGCGATTTTTTAATTTGATGCTAATGCCCGATATACATCGCCATGCACCCGGCTTCTCACTCGATATCGTTTGAATCTATCTCGCTTGGGATCCGGGAATATCCGATTGGTCAGCAAGACAAAAACCAGGTCATTGTCTGGGTCTGCCCACACACAAGTACCGCTAAACCCCGTGTGGCCAAAGGTAGATTCGCTGGCCCCCAGGTCTTTGAGGTTAGACCATCCGCCCATTAAGCGATCAAAGCCAAGCGCACGATAGTTGTAGCCATATTCTGTGGTAAAAAGCTCGACTGTTGCAGGACTCAAAATCTGTTGATTCCCAAATCGGCCCTCATTCAATAAAAGCTGGAATAGTCGGGCCAGATCTCTGGCATTTCCAAACAAGCCCGCATGGCCAGCTACACCACCTAGCAAAGCAGCACCTTCATCATGCACATAGGCCCGAAGTATCGTCTCACGCATCCATGCATCGTAAACGCTGGGCACACATTGCGTCTCAGGGATTCTTTCCGCTGGCTTGAAGGTCAGGCGATGCAGTCCAAGAGGCTGATAAAAATGTTGCTCCAGATATGCATCCAATGATTGCCCGGTGATTCGCTC
This sequence comes from Bacteroidota bacterium, assembly GCA_039817625.1. GTDB lineage: Bacteria > Bacteroidota > Bacteroidia > Chitinophagales > Saprospiraceae > Neolewinella. The sequence goes on along the minus strand of JBCBVN010000242.1, from coordinate 5,288 downwards.
TACGACCAATTGAAGCAGAAAGTAGTTGACATCACTATACTTAAAGACAGGCCTCCTGGTGTAGTCCAATCGTTGAAGATTATCCTTAATTTTTGTGGGAATACTATTGTCCAGCCAGCGATCAGGAGATATTTGAATGCTGTATTGATCACTTGGAAGGCTGGATACAAAGGTCCGTCCAATGAAATCGAAGGCCGGTAAATTGGCTTGTAAACCGGTTTGGTGGGTCAGCAACTGGTCAATTTGGAAATTTCCAGCTACCGAATTGGCCAACTCTGGGAGATAGTCTTTTACGCGTCCTTGCAGAAAGATCTTTGCCTGGTCATAAAGATGCATAACGGCCAAGCTGGTTGACGCTGCTTTGGTCACAGAAGCCAGGTCGTAAAGATCATCATTACCGACTGACTGCTGCCGTCTGTAGTCGTGGTGGCCATAAGATTTTTCTAAAATGATGTTTCCGCGATGCATAACTGTGAGTTGAGCGCCCGGGGTAGTACGGCGCCTTAATGCCCAGTTCATCCGTTTCTCCAATTGCTCTAAGCCTTCTGATGACCATTGGCTGGTGTCGGGCAACTCAAATCCAGGGATAACAGCCGGCATAGCACCAACAGATTGCGCGCCAAAAACCACCTGAGCAGCAAAACACTCACTCTCTCTATTCCGGTCATCTAGCCTGAGCTCTGTCCAGTGATCAGGGATTTCGCCTCTCCGAATGGGATTGCCGAATTGAATAAGAACGACCCTCCTATTCTCTAGCACAGACGTCAATTTCATTACCCAGTCTAAACTGGAAGAGGTACGTTCATCAATAACGATTAACACAGCCTTTGTAAGTGGAAGAAGAGGAAGTACGGCCTGTGTAACTGAATCCTGCACCTGAAGGTGATGAACGGGAGCAAAACGTCTGGCAGTCTGAAGGAATGTCCCAGGAGGTGAGTTGGTCTGATGAAGCAACAGAGGAGCGTCGTTCAAGCCTAAAGGCAAAGAATAATCGTGGATGAGCTGGGCGCTTGTTTTAGCCGCATGCCAACGATCTGGATTAAGGCCACTTATTGGCCATTCCATATTCGTATTCAGGCTATCAGCAGATGGAAATGCCAGCAAAGCCCTTCCGGCTTCACTACTGGCTAACTTTTGTCGAGTTTCGGGACTTAATACAGCCTGCTCGCCCGTCCAGCCAGGCTGCAGAAATTGTGGCAGCCAGGAATTCCAGCTCCAGGCAGAACCGACCGCCATAGAACTGAATAACAACAAAGTGACTAGATAAAAAAGTAAACGGCTCATTTGGATTTCGTCGGGCTAAGCACTCGTTGGATTAATGCACTTTTGGATATGTTATTGTAGAGTCCGCTCGAAAACCCAAATCCAACGAGATCAAAGTCTGGGGATTGTAAACTAATATCAGTGGGCTAAACGATGCGCTTTTAAAAATTGTTGCAATTCTTTTAGGCCAAGCGTGTCGGGCGACAACCTAAGTTGCCAGATCGTAAAAGCTGACAATCGCAAGACCTACGACCTTTGGTTATCAGGTAAATTTGCGTGAAAGTTGTGTTGTAGCAAATGAACAAGACCTATCTAATAGCCGGGTTATTCTTAGCTGTAGGTGTATTCCTACTCGTTCAAGCACTAGGTGCAGGAAGCCCATATGCCACATTCGATCAAGCCTCAGCTGATGGAGGGAAGCACAAGATTGCGGGTCATCTGCTGAAGGACCTGCCCATGATCCAGGATCAGGATAATCCCGATCATTTCAGCTTCTATCTCATGGACACCGACAGCAGTATTCAGCAGGTTGTCCTTCTTCAGCCCAAGCCCCAGGACTTTGAAATGAGCGAATCCATAGTATTGACGGGACGTATGCAAGGGGAGACCTTCATAGCATCAGATATTCAGCTAAAGTGCCCCTCCAAATACAAGGATGAGGAAAGCGCACTCAAAGATTTGATGGAATAGCGTATTTCGATTAGCGTCCATGAATGACATTCAATACATAGGTGAGCATTTAGGTCCTCGCATTCTCGGTCAGTTCGGATTGCTGACGGCTTTCGTATGCGCACTATTAGGGCTATTCTCCTTCTATTTGTCTACCCGATTAAGAGATGAAGTCTTGCGCGCTCATCGCTGGAGAAAGCTGGGTAGAATCAGCTTCGGATTGCACGCCCTGGGTCTCCTCGTTCTGGTTGGTAGCATCATTTATGCAATGCTCAATCAGTACTATGAATACCAGTATGTACAGGCTCACGTCAGTGCTGAATTGCCCAAAAGCCTCATCTTTTCAGCCTTCTGGGAAGGTCAGGAGGGCAGTTTTTTGCTGTGGCTATTCTGGCACGCGGTACTAGGCTTTGTTTTAATGGGCACAGCCAAGAAGTGGGAAACCCCGGTTATGGCTGTGTTATGCTCTGCTCAAGTCATTTTGACCAGCATGATTCTGGGGATTTACCTGGGATTTGGTGAACACATTATTCGCCTGGGATCCAATCCGATCTTACTGCTCAGAGAAGTCATTGATGCGCCCATTTTCAATCAACAAGACTATGTTGAGCTACTCAGTGGAAGCGGCTTGAATCCGGCCCTTCAGAACTACTGGATGACCATACACCCACCTACCCTCTTCCTGGGATTTGCCAGTACTATTGTGCCCTTTGCTTTTGCCATCAGCGGTCTCTGGGTGGGTAAGCACAAGGAATGGTTAAAACCCGCCCTGAAGTGGGCACTTTTTTCAGGTGGAATTCTCGGCATTGGTATCCTGATGGGCGGTGCCTGGGCCTATGAAGCCCTAAACTTCGGAGGTTACTGGGCCTGGGACCCAGTGGAAAACACCAGTCTGGTTCCCTGGCTCTTACTCGTAGCGGGTATACATACCAACCTCATTGCCAGAGCAACCGGCCATGCCATAAGAAGCACATACGTTTTCTACCTGCTGACCTTTGTGCTCGTCATCTACAGCACCTACCTCACACGATCCGGCGCCTTGGGAGATACTAGTGTTCACGCCTTCACAGAAATGGGGCTTGAGCCCCAGCTGCTCTTTTTCCTGTTCGGATACCTGTTGTTGAGTATAGCCATGGTAGCATGGCGCTGGAATAAGATACCTACCCCACAAAAGGTGGAGACCACAAGCAGTAAGGAATTCTGGATGTTCATGGGTAGCATGGTGCTCTTGTTGTCTGTGATTCTGATCTCAGGTGTCACCAGCCTTCCGGTAGTCAATAAAATTGCTCAGGCATTCGATCCGGGTTGGGCAGATCGTTCCATACTCGATCCCGAAGAACTACACAACAAACTACAGCTACCTATCGCTGTCATCATTGCTACCCTGACGGCCTTAGCACAGTGGCTCCGCTGGCGAGCTGAGTCCATACAAACGCATATCAAACCCTTTGCCATTCATCAGGCCATAGGCATTGGCGGAGCACTCTTCATGAGCTGGCTAACCTTGCAATGGATAGAAGCTCCGACCTGGCAGCTTAGCGCCATGCTGTTCGCAGCCTGGTATGCCGTCATTGTCAATGTAGACTACATGATCGCCTTCATTCGTAAGGATGCCAAGGTCGCAGGATCCAGCTTATCTCATATTGGCTTTGGTCTTATGCTCGTAGGTATACTCGCAACTAGTGTCAACAAGCGGATTTTAAGTCGTAACGACTTCGCCATGGAGGGGCTGAATCTAGATGAAGAATTGAGCAGAACCACCCTCCGCCTAACCATGGATCAGCCTGCCATCATGGAAGACTATCGGTTGACCCTACGAAGAGATACCATAGAGGATTTTACCCGCACTTACTTCGTCGACTATGAAAGATTTGACAGATCTACCGGTGACCTCGTAGAAACCTTCGAGCTCAAGCCCACCGTTTTGTATGCCAAAGATTTCAGCGATATCGTAGTGACCAACCCCAGTACTCAGCGCTACTGGGATAAAGATATTTTCACGGTCATCATGACCATGCCCGAACAAGAGCAAAGCATCGAGGCCAAGCAGGCTTATGAAGACAGCCTCAACTACAGACAATTCGATCTGCCTATTGGTGGACAAGGGCAGTTCCTCGATACGGTGAATTATCTGGGGGTAGATACGCCCGTCATTCACGGATATGAAGTCGAATTGGTCAATATCAGCCAGCGCATACGCCATGAAGGCTACACCTACGAATCCGGTGATGTTGGTCTGGAAGCCCTCCTCCGCATTAAGCGAGAAGAAGATGGTGAGGAGGACTGGCAGGAAGCCCGGACGGCCATGGTTATCAGAAAAGGCTCACTATTTCATTATCCGGCCCAAAACAATGAATACAGCATCCGCGTAAAGCTTGTGCAGGATGCCTTCGAGCAGGTCCTTTTCGACGATCGCCTACTCGATTATGAATCCAAGAATGTGCCTCCGGGAGAGGAGTTCACCATCGGTGATCTGAAGGTCCGCTTCCTGGGCTACAATCCTCGTCCAGAATCAGACAACTATCAGTTCATGGATGGTGATCTGGCCGTAGGTGCCAATCTAGAAGTGACCGACCAAAATGGTACGTCAGACACCATTATGCCTATATTTTTGGTCAGACAAGAAGAGGTGATGCCCATTCGGGCAGAATCCAGACAACTTGGATTTTTTGCCAATTTTACGGGTATCAATACAGACTCTGATGAAGGGCAGTTCTTTGTGGCTGTTGGCCCAAAGCGTCCACCCATCAATATTCCTATTGAAGTGGGCACCGGAGCATTCCGCACAGATTACATTGGCATTCAGGCCATAGAGTTTCCCGGCATCAATTTGTTCTGGTTTGGAGCACTGAGCATGATGCTCGGCATGCTCATCAATCTGGTCATAAGACTTCGTCGTGGGCGAGCGGGCTAAGGTAGCATTCATCGGTGCGGGCAATCTGGCCTGGCACCTGGCTCCGGCCCTGCACAGAGTGGCAGCAGACGTGGTAGGCATTTGGGGGCGAAGTCAAACCAAGCACCAGTGGCCGCTGCCCTACTCTACCGATCTTTCGACCATACCTCAACATATCGATGTGCTTTTCCTGGCTGTGCCCGATAGTAGCATTGGCGAAGTAGCCAGTCAGCTAGCCAAGTATCTACCAGCGGAAGTCCATATTATCCACGGTTCGGGAGCTACTGGGATCGATGCTTTAGATTCGTACTTCCGCAGGTCGAGTCATTCCCCGAATGACGAGATCCTCGCACGAGATCTTGAAGATCGAGTATCGGGATCAGGCAATTCCCCGAATGACGAGATCCTCGCACGAGATCTTGAAGATCGAGTATCGGGATCAGGCAATTCCCCGAATGACGAG
>JBCBVN010000241.1:0-6705 GCA_039817625.1 Bacteroidota bacterium | reverse complement strand
ATTAGCAAGGACCGTTCTTTCTACACTTCCCTCTGGTACTCGCTCGCCGTCTGCATTAGCCGCCAACTGATACTTGCCGGCAAAGTCAGTCACAAACAGTTCATCCAATCGAATCGCTACAGGCGTACCTACTGGATAGAGGGCACTTAGACCGTCCAGGTCTAGTCTGAGCAAAATACCGCCCGTCTCATCCTCTACAAATAGCTCCTTGAAGATGTTACCACCTTCATCGTTGGCAATTACATTAGCTACCAGTATGCTACCGGCTGGTATGGCATCGCCATCCGTACCCAAAACGTGTAGGTCCTTAAGCTCCTGGATGGTGATGTTTCCCTCCAAACCCGGTAAAACGCGAATGGGCGGCTCATCAAAGTCTTCAAAGACACAGGCAGAGCCAAAAAAGAGGGCAAAGAAGCCTAGAAGAAGAAATAGCTTGTTCATGTTAGGTTAAGATTAGGTTGTGTTTTCCGCTTCAGATTTCCGAAAACATGATGCGGAAACACCGATATAATATTTGGTACAATCGGACGAGGGTCGTTTGTACTTTTTTAGAGACGGAATTCTAGAGAAACGAAGTAATTGCGGCCAAAACCGTAGAAGTATCTATTGGGGAATAGATCTACATTCTTTCCTTCAAAGTCGAAGCGTGATTGTTCAAAGCCACCAGTACGGATATCTTGCTTATCGAGTATGTTGTTCACACCAAGATTGAAGAAGATGAACTGATCATTGATCTTAAAGGATTTGCCTCCGAATAGATCGAGTGTCCAGGCGGGATCGAGGCGTTCCTGCCCAACGATTCGCTGAAACAGGTCACCATTGGGATCAAGGGCTTCCTGAGCGACTGTGGGATCCGGCACAAAGCTAACGGCCTCCAGTGTTCTTCTGGATGGGAAGAAATCCAGATACTGATCCTGCCAGAAGTTGGCCGTCAACCGCACGAACCAGAAGTCCGGGTCATTGTAGTTGAGCCCAAAACTGTAAGCCGTTTGAGGCCCGTTGGGCACAAAGTAATTCTCTACGAAAACGGTCTGACTTTCAAAGGCCGTCGCGTCGTTATCCAGGAAGGTAGTGATCGTGGGTCTGCTGGTAAAGGTATAAGAGCCAAGGGCTGCTACACCCGTCGCCGTCCAGCGGCTATTCAGCTTCACCTCCAGAGCCAGCTCCAAACCGCGATACTCGGTGTCTATCCCCTGAGTGATGTAGTTGACGAATCCACCTCGGGTACTGCCATCGATATCCTGGATGGCATTATCTAAGAAAAGGCTGCGATTCTCGACAATGTCCTGCACAGTGCTGTAGTAGCCCATCAATCGGCCATTCACGAATGGCGTGCGCAATTGGTAACCTCCTTCTATACCTACTGCTGTTTCCGTAGTCAAATTCGGCACGAGTTGATTACGCGTTCTGGGACTAGCCAATCCATCTCGTGAATTGGGCGGAAGTACCTGATAGCTACCGTTGAGTAGCAGGTAGTTTCGCCCATTAATTTTGTAGGTGGCTCCGACCTTTGCGGCATAAGTAATGAAATCGGCACGCTCGCTTTCGCCAAGACTACTTTCTGGGAATCGACCATTTCGCAATTTGCCATCACGGTAGAAGTTGCTGAACCCTACAGAACCACCGACGAAGAAGTCTAGCCTCCTCAGTTGTGTTTTCAACTGTAGCCAGGCCTGACCCTGGTTGGTGATCAACTCGTAATCATAACCCCAGCGGTCACCCTCGCGAATAATTTGGTTAGGCTCATCCAGGTTATTTTGTACAAACAGGCTCGTCAAAGAGGAATCGAATGCGGCAAAACGATCGATATTGACTGTAAAATCAGCACCCAGCAAATCATCTACAAGCTTGTAGTAATCAGTAACTTGTCTGTTGTAATTTAAACCGCCAGTTAACGTTACCCGATCGCTGATCAAAGCTTGAAAACGGGTATTGATCCCTGCTCTTGTCACATCGTTGCGCCTGTCTTCTACCAGGTAGCGCGCCCTTCGCCCGGTTACACCATTAATGGTTTCTGGAGCTACATTGCGATTGATGTCATAGAAATTATCCCACTGGATCTGCCCGGCTGCAATCGGGTCTCGTGCCCATTCATCGGCCACAGCCTGAGCCAGTGCAGGATCTGTCTGAAATGATGGTAAGAAACGGTAGTATGTGGGTCTGGGGTCTGGCGCTTCAAACCAGTCTAAACCGGTACTTCCCCCACGGCCCGTTTGGAAAACCACACTGGTAGACAAGTTAAAAGTCTCACTGGGTGTCCAGTCATGGCGAAGCATCATGATGGGCTGATGATAGGTAGCCACTCGCGAGTTCCTGATCTGCCCATCCTGGAAACCCCAGTTTGGATTATAGTATACCGATCCAGCCAGATCGTAGGCTTCTTGTACGCTGGCTGTAGAACGCCCGCGTCTGCTTGGAGCACCTAATACAACTGCGTTAATGGCGTTATCACCAAAAACGTAATCTAAGCTTAGGAAGTAGCTGTAGGCGTCGTAAGGTGTGCCGTCTACATAACCACCACTTTCTGCCCAGCGTCTGGAAGCAGAAATGACGTAGGCAAATCCATCTTCATTGAGTCCACTAGAATGAGTAGCCATGATGCGATGGCGGTAGGCGCGGTTGCTAAGTGAATAGCCGACCTCTGTGGTAGCGCGAATGTTTCTGGCCCTCAGGTCTATTTCCTGGCCACCGCCCAGGCCACCGAAGCCGAATTCAACCGGGTCAAAACCCAGGACTACGGCGCGGTTTCTCGTTACATCATTCAGTCCGCCCCATTGCCCCCAGAAGACCCTGCCCGTCTCCAGGTCGTTAAATCGCACACCGTTCAGGAAGAAGTCGGTATACTTGGCATCCAGGCCTCTGATTCTGAATCGGGCTGCTCCCCAGTTGAAGGCCGCCGCCGATAAGAACGGGTCACGGCTTGCACTCAGCAGGCCACTGACCCCTTGAGCGCCACTTCCTGTATCATCAAAATCGCTTGCATTAAGGGTAATGGTCGGCAAGAGCTCTTGGGCAATATCGATCTGATCGTCGCCACCCGGCGTAAGTCTGAGTTCACCAATTTCCATAGTCGGCTCTCCACTCAGGGTAATGTTTCTGGTAAAGCCCTGAAAGCCTTCCCGATCAACCTCAATGGTAAGTTCAGTTCCAGCAGGACCAAAAACATTAGCTCTGAAGCGTCCCTCTGCATTGGCGAGGGTTTGTTCGGGTCCGATCAAAACCTTTGCAGCAGGTATGGGCTCGCCAGATCGAGCGTCAATTATATATCCACTGACTACCGTCTGCGCATTCACCAAAAAACCAAGGCTCAAACACGCGCACAGTAGCAACCACCGAACCCCGCCGGCGGCACTAATGATAATACCAAATCTCTCCATAAACATATTGTGAGTGATTGCCCTCAAACTATCTGTCAATTGGCCTAAAGGGGGCAATTAGACCGCAAAGATACATTTTCTCAGCGGGCCACAATACGAATACCGGAAGCTTAATATTCAGTTTATGTTTGACTACTCCTTGACCAGTCTCAGGCTCGTTCCATCGATCCTGACCACATAGATCCCCGTTGGCAATCCGTGTACATCAATTCGTCCGCTGGAGACGGCTGTTTGCCTGACCATACGACCGGAAAGGTCAGTAATCTCTACCGGACTTTGATCCGACGCCTGGGTATCCACCCAGTCGCTTGCTGGATTGGGGAATAGCGTATGCTCTGCATCCATTTTTAACCAGTAGTATTGACGTAGCTCGCTGAAATCAAAACTACCATCCAGATCGACTTGCCTGATGCGATAGACATTTAGACCATCTAGTGGACTTTCATCAAAGAAGCGATAATCTTGTGCAGCAATAGTCGTCTGTGCGCCTTCTACCCGACCGATCGATTCAAACTGGGCGTTTTCTCCTGCGCGCTCAACAACAAAATAGTCGTTATTGAGCTCTCGCGCCGTCTGCCAATCCAGCCATATACCGCTTGTATTAGGTGTCAACTCAAAGCGTGCCCATTCAACAGGCAAGGCCGCATTTTGAGTGACGCGGAAATCATCGAAGCCCGCTTCTACAACATGGCCTCCGCCCAGGTCCTGGCTGGTTACAACTATCCGCATGGAATTGGTAATCGATATCGTAAGATCAGCGAATAGGAAACTATCAGCCGTCCATTGGGTCGTATTGTCATTCGTGGTATAGGTCTTCATAATTTGCTGCTGACTGCCATTGTCAACGGCAATGGTCATCTGATCATCGGGGGTGCCACTACCAAACCCATTAAAGAACCAGTACTGATAGCTTACCACCAGATTGTTATCTGAAAACAGGTCGAGATCGATGATTGGTGAGGTGAGTGTCACGGTACCACCATCGATATCGTCTGTTCCAACACCTCCGCCTCCGTTGCCGGTCACGTATGCGTATCGACCAATGTCTCTATTGCCACCAGCGTCCTCTCCCGGATTAGCGATGGTACCGCCTGAGCTCGTTTCAACGGGTATGGCGCGCTCCCAGCCACCTGTGGTCGCCGTTGAAGTGGTCGTCCATCCTTGATCGCCTCCAAAGCCATCAAGAATGCCTTTTGACATTGTTCGGTTGAGACTGGATCCCTGACTGATATTGATGGTTTCGCCTTCGTTTTCGAATCCCCATTTTGAAGTAACCAATTCGTAGTCTCCAGCAAATACACCAGGGAAGCTAATGGCACCACCTGCATTACTAATCGATACAAACTGGCCATTTTCACCTTCTATGCGCACCTCTGCCCCTTCTATAGGATCTCCAGTGCCCGTTTCTTTTACTTGACCCGAGATGGCAAAACTGCTCAGCGGCTGCATCATAATCGGCTGATCCAACTGGTCGCCCGCAGACAAACTGAGGCTCAAAGAAAAATCTTCATAACCTGCGGCAGTACAAGAAAGAACAAAAGTGCCCGCTTCCGGACTTCCAAGGGCATAACTGCCATCTGCCTGGCTAACATCACTTTCTCCAGTGGTCGTCGCCAGCTGAACACTGGCTCCTATGATCGGATTACCATTTGTCGCATCACTTACCAGACCATTGATGCGGCCCGCTAATACATAGTCTACTTCAATGACATATAAACCGGTGCCGATATCGGTGCCCAGCACCAGGCCAGATGGTAAAAACGGATAAGCGCCCCAGATGCCATTAAATCCGCCATCTCCGCCTTGCCAGGTATCGTAATAACCGACTTCAACCATTTGGTCTGGCACGGACGCATCAACAATCTCTACTCCATCTGTGTATGAGCTGATGATGAGATAATCGCCCAGCACATGCACATTATGTGGGATAGCTCCGCCTCCCAAACTACGCTGAGGCCGGAATTCGTCTAGCAAAATAGGATTACTCCGATCGCTTATGTCGTAAGATGCGACAGGAGCATTTCCCCTTTCGTCAGTCGTAAAGACCGTTAGATTGTCTGAAGTCGTCCAGGCGTTGTGCGTAAAGGCAAAGGGCGTGGTGACATCGCCTTCCAGCGTAATGTTGCTGGGATTCGAGATATCGTAAATCGACAGTTCACCTATATTGATTTCACTGGCGTACATCAGATTGTCATCCACATAAACATCGTGGGCGTAGACACTGGGCCCCAGCGCGACAAAGTTTGCTGTGCCCGGATTAGTAGCGACATCATAGATGAGCATACCGCCACTGTTCACATTAGCGCCCGCAATGAAAGCATAACCAAGCGTCTCGTCGATGTATATGTTATGAGCCCTTTGCAATACACCATTCCCCGGTGGATCGAGATTGACGTACTGGTGCGTGACGTTATTGGGAAGTCCGGTAAGATCTACGATCAACAATCCGTCATTGCCCTGGTCGGCAACTACGTAAGCATAATCGCCGTAGGTCTTGATATCCCGCCAAATAGAGTTATCGCCGGAAATGAAGTGCACTTCCTGTATGTTGTCAGGATCAGCCAAACTAACGATAGAGAAGCCATTAAAAAGCCCAACCAGGGCATATTCTGTACCATCAGGAGCAGTATAACCCCAAATGTCACTGAGTTCTTCAGAGTAATCCAGGTTATCGCGTAGTGTGCAATTAAGGCTTTGAGCAAATGTGGGGAGTGCGCTAATAAGACCAAGCGCAAGAAGTAGAAGTCGACTTGTCATGATGTGATTTAAATACCAGAGCTACCACACTTGTTCTGCTGGTATCAAAATCCATTGACCACTACATCAATCAATAGTAACAGCTCCATCTCAAAGTTACGTAAGTTAAATATTTGATGAATACATTGTAGATCTTATACCACCCTCTGTCTACTCTCAGACCTATTCTTTCTGTATTCGGACTTCCGCCTGCCTGCTGGCGCAAGGCAGGCAGGCGCAGGTCGAGCGCATTCCCCGAATGCGTAAAGCCCCTATCCTGTATATAATTGGCCACGGACTTCCGCGGAATACCGCAGACCTGGTCACCGAAGGTCACTTAAACTGTCAGTGGTCTTCCGTGCCTGTCCGCGTCCCATTCTACGTTCCGCAGCCTGCCTGACTGCCTCAAACAGACAGGGCTTTAGCCCGTGCCCGTTCTGCCGTACCTGTTCCATCCAACTTCAGTGCGACTGGTATATCAAGCAAAAGAGCCTGTCTGGAAAATTCCAGACAGGCTCTTACATTCTTCCACGCTAAAGCATGGGTAAACGTGCACGGGCTAAGAGGCCCGCGGAACTGCATTTAGCGGATC
>JBCBVN010000240.1:0-6773 GCA_039817625.1 Bacteroidota bacterium | reverse complement strand
GATGCTGTCTGAACCTATGAGTAGGCTGTAATGATCGGTCCAGCTGAGATCACTCGTCCAGGTGAAACTAACCGTTGTTGGCGTAATGGTGCCCAATTCTGCCAATATGTTGGGCGCACAATTGGCCAGATCTGGCATCTCGAAGCTTAGATATCTGCAAACCGATTCGTCGGTTCCCGGGCATGGCGCACATATGTAAACGAAATACTCATAGCCTGCCTGGAGGTTGCTCCAGCTGTAACTGCCGGTACTCGAGCTCGGTAGGTCAGTCGTAGCAGGTAGATCGCCTGGCCCTTCCATTCCCGGGGCATTTGCACTCATGGCCAGATATGCCGGATCGTCCATAGACCCCAGCTCGAGGGTATGGGGTAAATCATTGGCCGGTGTCCAGTTCAGTTGTACGGTCTGCTGGTCTGTGAGTTGATAGCTCAGGTTGCCTGGCATGCCACAAGGTACAGGCGGAAGGCCAGGCTCTTCCGCGACCATTCGGAATCGGCCCAATTCCGAAAATCCGTCATTGATGAACCGCTCTCTATCGGCAAGGTCCATGGCCTGAACCCGCCAGACGTAGTCAACGCCCTCTTCAAGTATCGGATCCAGATCGGTCAGAAGGTAAGAGGTGTTGAAGGTGTTTATTTGTACCAGCGGCGGCACATTTTCAATCAGGAAATTTTCACCAAAGCCCAGGTCGTCGGCCCATATTTCGAGTCGATAGTCGGTGGCAAAAAAGTGCTGGGGTTGCCAGCTGAAATTAATGGCCTGGGGGATGGAGAAATCTACCTGGGCGGTATTGGCCATGGCAGTGGGCGTAACCAAAAGAGGCGGCTGGTGGATATCGATTATCCCAATGCCGCAAGCTGTATTGGACACCGGCGGGGCACCCAGAAAATTGAGATCATAGGCAGCTAAGCAGATGGTTATCGGACCTGCGGGCAGTTCGTTGCCCAGTGACAGGATTTGGTCCCGAGTAGGCGGATCTAAAAAGTTGAGGTCAAAATATGGTCGCAGGTCTTCGCCTTGCAGAACGAGAGGCAGACCGCGATTCAACTCGATTACGGGGGCGAAAGCAAGGTCTCCGGGCAGTAAAAATCGCTGGCCGCCTGCCTCTATGGTAAACTGTAGTCTGACGAGATAAGTCGGTCGTTGATCTGTCGACACTATAGAGGTCAGCAAGCGGCCAGGCTGCAAGTAATCTTCTAAATACGGACTTGGATCACTCAAAGAAATGGTCGTCGTAACGGGCGACTGACCCAACAGCACAGAAGTGCACAATTGCAGTAGCACAACAGTAGAAAAAAGCTTCGTTAGTAAGGTTTTCAAGGAGGTGTGGGTGTGATAGTGGTGTGAATATCGAAAGTATGCCTGGCTAAAGTAAGATGGACTTCCAGCAATACCAAATCAACTGGTCATCACCCCGGCCCGGCCTCTGATCCGATGTCCATTCGCAGTAGCCCTCTAAACTCTTGCCGAGCTGTACTGCCCTCATAGAGCACCTGATATACTGACTGTGCGATGGGCATCTTTAAACTGTACTTTTTAGCGAGCTCCATCACTACTTTTGCGGTTTTTACCCCTTCGGCGACTTCGGCCATATCGGCTATTATGTCTGTTATGGTCCGGCCCAATCCGAGCTGATATCCGACGGTTCGGTTTCTACTTTTTTCGCTGGAGCAGGTGGCCACCAAGTCGCCCATTCCTGCCAGCCCGGCAAAGGTGGCGGGTTGTCCGCCCATGGCTACCCCCAAGCGGGTGAGCTCAGCCAGGCCACGCGTGATGATGGCCGCTCTGGTATTTTCACCCGCTCCGCTGCCGTCGCCCATACCAGTCGCGATGGCGATGATGTTTTTCAGGGCACCGCCAAGTTCGCATCCGACGACATCCGTATTGGTATACACCCTGAATAGGCCGGTCTTAAAGACCTTTTGCAGTCTTTTGGCCAGGGTGTCATCGACCATCGCTATGACGCTGGCCGCCGCCTGTCCGATGGCGATCTCCTTGGCCAGGTTGGGACCGGTCAGCACCCCCGCCGGGTGCCCCTCCATCTCGTCCTCTATCACTTCAGTCATGCGCATCATCGTGCCCATTTCAAGCCCTTTAGATAGGCTGATGATCGGTACCCACGGACGTATAAACGGCTTGGCGTCTTTGAGAACTTGCCGAAAGTTTTGGGCTGGTATACCCATGACGATAACGTCGGCATCCCTGACGGTTTCTTCAATCGTATGGCAGGCTGTTAAGGAAGACGTCAGCTGAGCGCCGGGCAGGTACTTTTCATTGCTGTGGCGCTCGTTAATCTCATCGACCGTTTCTGCCCTCCTGGCCCAAATTTTTGTGGGGCAGTTTCTAGCTGTCAATGAAGCTACCGTTGTGCCCCAGGAACCACCACCAAGTAGACCGACATTCAAATTCATAACTCTTCTTTTTGCATCCCGTTGGCCTTATCGCCCTGGATAGTTAGGTGACTTGAAATATCTTAAAATTCTTCAGGCCTACAAAATCTGCCTTTTTTGCACTTGTGGTTTTGCTGTAACTCGTTTGTAACTCAGTCGTAACTACCCCCACTTACTTTTGTGATGTCTTAAAAAAGCAACGACAATAAAATTTGAAAAAAATGGCAAGCAAGACCACAAAGCAAAACCGTTTCCAACAAGGAGTCGACACCATTAAGTCAGGCATCAGCTCCATTCATAGCGATGTGCTTCTGACAGCCGATCAGATGGTCGATGTAACCCTGGAATCAGCTGGAAAGTGGCAAAAGCTGGGCGTCAAAGCTCTGAATAAGGGTACGGCACTGCTAGACAAGCAACAAGATATCACGTTCAACACGCTGGAAGAGGTGAAGAGCCAATACCTGAAGAGCAATAAGCGCTTCATCAAGCTATTGGGTTTGGATAAAACTAAGGCTAAAAAAGCAGCTAAGCTTCAGAAGAAGGCATCTAAGACTGTAGAAGTAAAGGATGATCTCAAGAAGATTCAGGGCATCGGTCCCAAGGTAGAGACCCTGCTGAACGAAGCTGGAATCAATTCCCTCGAGAAGTTGGCTAACGCAACTGTAGAAAACCTTCAAAGCATCCTCGAAAAAGCGGGATCCAGGTACCAGTCTATGGATCCAACTCCATGGAAAGAATTAGCGCAGCAAGCGCTGGCCAAACTCAACTAATCATAAGTTTAGATGAGTTCAGCGTCTAAAACACTTTCAGACTACCAAAAATCATTTCAAGATGGCAAAGAAAACTGCAAAAACAACAACTACTAGCCTCGATTTCTCTAACAGCGCAAAGGTGATTAAGGAAACGGCTAAGTCTATCAATACTCAAATCCAGGAGGTTGTGGGTGAAGTAACCGAAGATTTGAAGGACAATGCCTCTACGCTTACAGACCGTACCATGGCTCCTGTGAAGAAAGCTTATGAGCAGCTGAACGACAAGATCAACTGGGAGTATCTGGATCTGGCCAAGGCAACTAAGTCAGTGAATGACTTCACAGTAAAGACTGCTGAAGATCTGGTTGACGGAGTTGCTGTAAACGGAGCCAAGTGGCAAGGTGTTGCCGAGAAGGCCATCAAGGGTGGTCTCGAGCTAACAGCCAAGCAACAAGACATCATGTTTGATACCCTGGAAACTGTAAAGGGGCAAATCAACAAAGGTACCAAGCGCCTCAAGCACTTGATCTACAACTAAGCCAAGTCTAGATTTCAGAGAAATGCTGAAAAATAATATTCAGAAGGCTTATAGAACCACCAAGCTCACTGGGACTATTCTCGGTGAGGCTGGTGGTTCTATGCTTAGGTCTTCTATCGATACTGCAAAAGAAATCACCAAGCTTTATCAGAATGCTGGCTACAAGGCCTTCACATTCGGTAAGGGCATGGTTCGCGAAACGGTTAAGCTGACTTTGGCTAATCAGAAAGAGCTGCTCAAGACATCTGGCACGGCGCTGAGGGAAGTTGTGAAGAACTTCAAGGCCGACGATGCTGCAGAAGAGCAACAGGAAGAGCTGACCATAGATGATGTGTTGAAAGACTAGTCCATGCGCATTATCCTGTTTACGGGTAAGGGTGGAGTAGGAAAAACAACAATCGCCGCATCAACGGCACTTCAAGCGGCAAAAGAGGGTAAAAAGACCCTCATCATATCTACTGATCCGGCACATAGCCTATCTGATGCACTGGATCTGCAACTGAGCCCGGAACCCACAGAAATAGCCACCAATCTTTACGCTCAGGAGTTTGACGTGTATTATTCCATGCAGAAGTACTGGAATAATATGCGTAACCTCATGAACACCATCTTCCGTTGGCGCGGGGTGAAAGGCGTAGTTGCCGAAGAGCTTTCCGTTTTGCCGGGTATGGAAGAAGCCTCGGCCTTCTTGTGGTTAGAGAAGTACTATAGAGAAGGCGAATACGAAGTTATCGTCATTGATAGCGCACCCACTGGAGAGACTTTAACCTTGCTGTCTCTGCCCCAGGTGGCTAAGTCCTGGATGACGAAGGCCTTTTCTCGCAAGAATCTAGCGGTTCGAACGGTCACTAAAGGGGTTAAGCTTTTTACCGGGGTCCCCTTGGATAAGGGACTGGAGGAAATGGACGATCTGTTCAACAAGCTAGAGCAAGTCCAGCAGGTTTTCCTGGATCCTGAAATCGCATCTATTCGCATTGTCACTAATCCAGAGCGAATGGTCATCAAGGAAGCGCGCAGAGCGTACACCTATCTGCAGCTATATGGCTACAATGTAGATGGTGTTGTTATCAACCGTATCCTTCCAGAACAGGCTGTAGGGGAGGTGTTCCGAAATTATGTCGACTCTCAACGGACCTATATATCTGAAATTGAGGAGAGTTTTAGCCCGCTACCCATTATGAAGGTGGCTCATCAGGGGCGGGAGGTGTTTGGCATGGACCAATTGGACGCTATTGGGAGCGAACTCTATAGAGACAAAAAGGCTTCTGATGTACTATTCCTCGATAAGCCCTTTGAGATCATCGAAAACAGCAAGGGGTATTTTTTCAAGACCAAGCTTCCATTCGTAGAGCAGGAAGAAATAACGCTCAAGAAATTCGGAGACGAGATTGTAATCGACCTGGGGAATCGCAGAAAATCACTGATGTTGCCGCGTTTTGCCAGCTTCCTGAGGATGGAAGAGTATAAATTTCAAGCCCCGTGGCTGGTCGTTTCACTGGTTAAGTAGACAGAAGGGTTGTGGATTGGAAAGAATACATGCAAAAGAGGATTATTCCCAAGCCTTCTTTGTTTCATTTATTTGGAGAGCCTATTTGGGTGTGGAGGGATATCTGGCGATCTCAGAAGTTCAGGAAGGTCTATAACATTGGGCCATCAGGTGATGGCCACCCCGTTTTGGTAATTCCTGGTCTATTGGGCAACGACACGTCTACGGCCGAGCTGCGCAAGTTCATACGCTCGCTTGGTTATAGCGTTTATGGTTGGGAGATGGGACTAAATCTAGGGGATATTCGGCAGTTGTCTTCTCTGCTTGATCAGGTTGAAAAGTTACAAGTTCAGCATCAGCAAAAAGTCAGTATCATAGGTTGGAGTCTTGGTGGGGTATATGCGCGCGAGCTGGGCAAAAGGAGACCAGAATTGGTTCGTCAGATTATTACCTTGGCCGCGCCTTTTGCCGATATCGAGCAATCCAACTACGCTACCTGGTTTTACAAGCTGATTAATTATAGAAGGCCTTTTACAGAGACGGAGAAGGCATGGATCAAAGGTATCATTGAGCCAGCCCCAGTACCTACCACGGCACTATACAGCAAACGCGATGGCATTGTACACTGGCGTGCTTGCATGGAACAAGCCCCTGGGAATTGGCATCAGAATATAGAGATTGTTGGCAGCCATCTGGGAATGCCTTATATCCCCTCCAGCTGGGTCGTTATCGAAGATCGCTTGCGTTTGAATCAAGAGAACTGGCAGCTTTTCGAACAGCGAGAACAGCTTCCTGATTTAGTGGTATTCCCTTCCTTGTGATTTTTATTCTGTTTTCTCAAAGAGAGGGATAGAAAAGCAGGTCTTTGATGGCATTTCTCTCCCGAAAGTGCACCCAGTTTTCTCTTTTGTGTAAAAGGCGGTCAGCGATTATTTCCAATACACTTGGGTTGACACCCAGGCCCGTGTGGCTGCCTCTGACTTGTATATTTTGGTGGATCTCGTCTTCCTCTTCCAGGCAGTGTTGCCAGGGCACGATTCCGTCTTCCTTGGTGTAAATAGCTGTTGTCGGAACCGGTGGTGGTAGGGGAATATCCTCGATGAGGATGGGATCAATTTCTCTGACTCGCTTTCCCCGGGAAATCAAGTTGTATAGCCAGGCGATATTATTAGGTTGACTTATTCCTTTGAAGGGAGAACCGAGCGTGATGACCTGGCGCACCAACTCGGGTCTGGCCTTAGCCAGCTGTCGGGCAAAAACACCACCCAGGCTCCATCCAATCAAGCTTACCTTAACACCTTGTGTTTCATAGACGGATTCCAACTTATCTAACAGCGGGCTCAGAAACTCAACTTTTGCCGTGTTTCTACCTAAATCCCAACCATGAGGAACATAGCCTGAGCGAGTCAGAAACTTGCGTAGAGGCATAGTTGATCGGTCGGAGGCCATAAAGCCAGGCAGGACCAGAACGGGGTGCTGATCGCCTATATTTCTGGATGCCAGGAATCTCTGATAGGGTATAAAGAAACCCAACTCAGTAGCTGCTCGGCTGCCTTCTGTTAGAAGCCAAAATAAAGAGGGTCTGCCTACTGCATTTTCTTCCTTAC
>JBCBVN010000239.1:0-6816 GCA_039817625.1 Bacteroidota bacterium | reverse complement strand
CATGGTGTAGGTAGTTGCTCTTGATAAAGCGGTCGTTGACGAAGAAATACTGCTCGCCTCGGCTTTTTTTTGCAGCGCCCGGCTTTCCGACAAAGCCTTTGATACCCAGAATGTCGGTGTCTTCTTCGATAGGCACCAGAAGTGATTCCAGTTTTTTAGGAAAGAGAGAGAGTACTCGTCGACGCAGTTTAGTTGCGGGGAGTTGTAGTTCTTGCTTGTCGTTGTTGAATAGGGTAAAGGATAGTTCGGGGTGAGCTAGCGCTATACGGACAAATTCTTCGCGGAGGTGTTTGTATTCGGCGGCGTCGCTTTTCAGGAACTGCCTCCTGGCGGGGACATTGAAAAAGAGTCGCTTGACGCTCATGCTGGTACCTACCGGGCACTGGCAGGGCTCCTGGCTTATGACTTCGCTGCCTTCTACAATGAGTTGGGTGCCCAGTTCGTCGTTTTGTCTTCGGGTTTTGACCTCGAGTTGAGCAACGGCTGCGATGCTCGCCAGTGCTTCACCTCGAAAGCCCTTTGTGCGAAGTCCGAAAAGATCTTCTGCCGACTGAAGCTTACTGGTGGCGTGTCGTTCTAAGGACATGCGCGCATCAGTTGGCGACATTCCGCAGCCGTCGTCTATGACCTGGATTAAAGTCTTGCCGCCATCTTTCAAGATCAGTTGCAGATTCTGCCCGCCTGCATCCACTGCGTTTTCCAGTAGTTCCTTTACAACACTCGCCGGTCGCTGAATTACCTCGCCTGCCGCTATCTGGTTGGCTATAGCATCAGGCAACAGTTGAATTACGTCTTGCATCTTACTGCAAAGTTAAGGTTTAAGAGCTTGGTGGCGACTCTCTTGCCTGTCTGTTCGGTGCTTTTTTACCTTTTATTGCAGCCAGGCTTCCAGCTTTGGCATCCAGACCACCATGGCATAAAAGGTCAATAAAATTAAGGCTACGGCTACGATAATGAAAGTCATGCTACTTTTTCTGATCTGCTGATCTCTGTAGCGGTTGGCCGAAGCTCCGCCCCGGCTGGTTACGAAACCAGATCTAATGCGCTCTTTGGTGCCTTCTAGGCCCTGGTCGCGCAGCCGTTCTCTTTTTCGTTTACGTTCTTCTCGCTCTTCCTTGTCGGGATCCCAATAGCGAGGCTTGTAATCAAAAGTCTGATGTTTTGGCGTTCGGCGGTTGAATAGTCCCATGTTTGCAAGATGTTAGAATGATCGAACTTGGTGGCTTGTACATTGAGTATGAAAAGATCATTTAAGAATATCCCAGACCTTTCCAGGGGGTAGAGGTGCTTCTAAGTTAACCACATCTCCGCTTACCGGGTGTTTAAATTGCAGCTTCCATGCGTGGAGGTCTATAACTCCACCAGGGTTCCCTCTTTTGAATCCGTATTTGCGATCACCTCTGACTGGGCAGCCAATGGCATTTAGCTGGGCTCTGATCTGGTGTTTATATCCAGTCTCCAGTTGGATTTGTAGAACCTGATAGCGTTCGCCCCTGGCAACAATCTGGTAGGATAGTTTGGCTAAGGGATATTCTTCGTCCTCAACAATTTGAGACGGCTTTCCTTCCCGGACCAGAATGCGGTGTTCGAGCGTGTCGGACTCGGGTATTTCGGCTAGGCTGACAACAGCTAAATAGGTTTTCTCAATACTTCGGTTTTTGAACAATTCGCTCAATTTTTTGCTTGCCGAAGGCTTCTTGCCATACATAACCAGTCCACTTACGGGCTGATCCAGTCTGTGTATGAGGCTGAGGTCTGTACGGCAGAAGGCTGAGCCCATTTGCCGCAGAGACAGCTCGTCTTTTCGACTGGATTGCACGGCCAGTCCCGATGGCTTATTGAAAGCGATGAATTGATGATTGTTGGCGACTACCCAGTCGCCGATTCGGCCGGGGAAACGCTTTGGAGCTTCAGGCATTAGTCTATTTCTTCGTAGTCGATGTCGATGGTGTCAGGGTCTTGATTTCGCCTGATTTTTGGATCGGAATCTCGCCCCTGGCCGAGTTGTTTTTTGAGGCCGTCGTACCATTTCCAGAGTCGGTAGCCGCTGTAGATTAATGCCAAGGTGATGATCAGATCCATACAAATGCAAATATACATCAGGGGCAAGACTGGACATGATGATTGCCTCCTGTGCAGAACCGCTTTCAAGCAAACGAGCAAAAATGCACTATTTCTGGGTTAAAGCTGGTCCTGAATACGATGTCGAAAGTTTCATTAAGGATAGAACTTGTCTGATATGGCTTGGTGCGAATGGACGTACAAGTCCAATATTGATGCCAACTCAAATTAATTTTTCTCTTATGGCCTTAGATACGACCTCCGCACGGCTGTGCACTTCTAGTTTTTCGTAGATGTGCTTGATGTGTGTACGTACCGTGCTGCCAGAAATGAAGAGTTTTTCACTTATCTCCTTGTAGCTGTCTCCTTCACAGAGCATGGCCAGTACTTCTTTTTCGCGCTTGCTCAGCGGGTTGCTCTGACCAATGTGGAAAGTTGACACGACCCTTCGGGCAATACGAGGGCTCATAGGAGCTCCTCCCAGGCATGCTTGGCGAACGACCTCTAATAATTGAACCGGGCTAGCGCCTTTGATCAGGTATCCCGTTGCACCTGCACAAAGTGCACCAAAGACACTATCGTCGTCTTCATGGATCGTGAGCATAACGGTGTTCAGTTTTCGTCCGGTCTGATGAATTTTCTTAAGCGCCTCGATACCGCTTAGTCCCGGTCCCAGGTCTATATCCATCAAGATCAGATCAGGATCTATCAGGGGGAGCTCTTTCAGAAAAGCTTCCGCATTTTCATAAGCTCTACAGTAATAGTCAGTCCCACTATTTAGCAGCAACTTCATAAGGCTTCTGACCTCAGGGTCATCTTCAATCAATGCCAGTTGAAAAGGGCCTGCATTGGACATGACTTAAAATTAAGCAGAATAGGCAAAACGCTCATATACTACAGATGGGGGATTTACTATAAATTCTGCTACAAGTTCAATCTAGCTTAACGGGGAGCGTCAGGGTAATGCGACATCCTTTACGGTTGTCCAGGTTTAATTCGGCGTTTATTTTTTGGGCCCTGACGCTCATGTTGTTCAGGCCATTTCCGAACTTGGTGTCAACGAGATCAAATCCAGGACCATCATCCGACCATATGATCTCCAGCTGATTTTGATGTGATTTGATATCTAAAAAGATTTTCTGGGCAGAGTGCGCGTGCTTGAGCGTATTATGCATGGCCTCTTTCAGCAGCATAAGCAGGTGTCGCCTTTGATCTACGGGTAGATTGATATTTTTGAGATGGTTGTTCAGGCCACTGACCTCAAATAGAGCAGGGTGGTGCTCGAATAGCTCCTGCCCAAACCGCTTTAGGCGTAAGAAAAGCTCGTAAGCATCATCATTCGCAGGATCGATTACCCAGATGAAATCGCGCATTCCCTCTCTCAGGCTTTGGACATTGGTGTCTAGTTTATCGAGGATGTCACTCAGATTTTTGTCATCAAGTTTTTGGCTGCGAGCTACTTCAGAAAGCAGACCGATTCGCGTGAGATAATTTCCGGCTTCATCGTGGAAGTCTCTAGCTGATCGCTGACGGAATTCTTCACGCTCTGCTTCCCTTAATTGTACCAGCTGCTTCTGTCGGTTTTTTTGATGTGTACTCCACAATACGAGTAGGCCAACAATTCCTAATAAATAAAGCCCATAAGCCCACCAGCGTCGATACCAGGGAGCCTTCAGGTAAATACTTAGGCTATTGATGGGTCCGTGTATTTCGTCAGTCGGTTCTCCTGTCCTTACTTCTAGGGTGTACCTACCGGGAGGAAGTTTTGGAAATCCGACCCATTGCCTGCCACGGGTGCTAACCCACTCGTCTTGTAAGCCGATTAGACGATAGCTGAAGGTCTTTGGCGGGTCGGGCAGAATACTCGTAGAGCTAAAATCAAAGCCTGGAAAATTTTGACTGGGAGCCAGGACCAATTGATCTATATATTCCAATGAAAAAGGCAATGGTGAACCCACCTCCTTTGATATTTGAATCGGCTGATTGAATAATTGAAAGCCTGTAAACTTTATGGGCACTTGTTCTTCATAGGTGGGAAGGCTGTCGGGGTGAAAGATATTCAGGCCATCGCCAGCCAGAACCATTCTGCCATCTGGAATAAGCATCCAGCCATACTGTGATCTACCTCCTGTTAGTCTATGTTTGGTGCTGAAGGTGGAGATTATATTGATCGGGTCATCGAAAGCATTCAGTTCCGCTTGAGTTAATCCGCCGGTACTATTTATCCAGAGCTTTTGACTTTTGTCCTGCATAACTCCAAATACCAAATCACTTGGCAATCCATCTGCGGTTGTGTATGTGCTCACTCGGTCGTCGGGCCATATAACACTAATACCCTCTGGGGTTGAGCACCATATTCTGTTCTGATCGTCCTCAAACAGATGTAGAATCATACCGTGAGCCAGACTGTTCGGATCAGATTTCGATGCGCGCCAGACAGTAAATGACTGCCTTTCTTCATTTTCCAGCCTTGCGACTCCTGCTCGAGCACTACCTGTCCATATCCGCCCTCTGTGATCTTCTATCAAACTAAACAGATACTCGTGTGGTAGACCATCTTGCCTATCGGGGCGTGCTTCAAACCGGGTCAATTCCTCTGATTGGTTGTCTCGGGCGAATAAGCCTCTACCCGACGCAATCCAAGAGCGATCATCGCGAGATTGAACAATTTGATAGGTGCCAAGTCCATTTGTTCCCGCTTCTTTGAATAGCCCTGGTGTTATATCTATCTGTCCGGACTCAACGCCACTAAGGATATCTGCTCCACCTCTGCGGAAGCAGAGCCAGTACGTATCGTAATCAGGTCCTGGCTCTACATTGATGATGTAATTATTTCGAAGCGGAGGAAATGATTCTTGGTTTAAGCATTGAACTTCATTTGTTTCGAGGTCCATAATATTCAGCCCCTTATTGCCTCCCATGATTAGGTAGCGACCAGATGAGCTGATGGTCATCCCCTTTATGTCGTCGGAGCAGAACGGAGTTCCCTCGCCGTCTAATGAAAAAGCTTTTATCGGAGAAGGGCCGATAAACAACCTTGAAATCCCGTGACGCGTACCAACCCAAAGCCAGTGTGGATCGACTTTAAGGAGGCATTGTGTCTGGTCTGAGGCTAAACTATTGGCTCGATTCTCGTCATTTAGGTACTTTGTAAGCAAGTTTGGAGCATCTGATGCAGATGGCCAGCTATAATGACTCATTCCGGCGTTCGATGCCAGGAAAAACCCATTATTGCCATCATATACCAAGTCGCTGGTGTGCCTGCCTGCTCCATCCTCCTCTGTACTGGGAATAAAGAAGTCATAATCTAGCAGGGTGTCACGCGATAAATCCTCATCTTTAATTCGGATTAAACCCTGGGTAGTCCCTACTAAAAATATGCCGCCGGGTAGATCGATAGCTGTTCGCCAGCTGTGGTTGATTTCAGTAGAGGCTCTTAACGGATAAGCACGGTGGTGTTTGGGTTCATAGATAAAGGGGCCACTTGCCCCTCCTATTAGAATGCGATCATCGTCTATGTTGTAAACGAGTCCTACAGCAGCCTCTGATTTTCTTCCTGCTATGGAGTCTGCAATAGGAATGGGAACATAATTGAACTCGAGGGTATCGAACTTAAAGAAGCCTTCGGCAGTATTGATGAAGAAGTTGCCGTCCCGGTCTTCAATAAATGCATGTACACTAGCCTCTTGGATTATTCCCAGGCTATCTCCTTCTTGAAGAATAATTCGTTTAAACTGCTCCGTTTTTGGATCGTACCGGCAGGGCCCTCGGTCTGTGCCTACCCAAATGTAGCCAGATTGATCTTCGTGTAGGGCATAAATATAGGCGCTGACTAAGCTGCTGGGGTTGTCTCTTCTACTTCTGAAATGACGGATATCTCCGCCCACAAATCGGTCTAGACCAATTTGTGTGCCTATCCATACGTCTCCATCTCTGGATTTGAGCAGGGCTGTTATGAAATTCTGTGAGAGCCCATCTTCTATACTTAGTTTATGGAAATGGCCACTTCCCTGAGCAGCTAACATGCTAATGGACAATGCCGTGAAGACCAGGATGAGTGAGTACACACGCATAACTAAGTGGCGATAGTATCCTTGCAAATTATGGCTAAAAAGGAAAATTATTAAACCCTATTGTTTTCCTATTTTTGCGTTTGCTCCAATAAAGCCTACTTTTTTCCCTATGGGTAATTTAACAAGACTACAACGCCTGGCCGGCTGGGCCGTATTTGCAATAGCTGCTATTGTATATCTGATGACAGCTGAAAGAACGGGGTCCTTATGGGACTGCGGTGAGTTCATTTTGGGGGCTCAAAAACTGCAGGTTGTTCACCCGCC
Source organism: Bacteroidota bacterium (assembly GCA_039817625.1). Classification (GTDB taxonomy): domain Bacteria; phylum Bacteroidota; class Bacteroidia; order Chitinophagales; family Saprospiraceae; genus Neolewinella. Next base: position 418 of record JBCBVN010000239.1, on the reverse strand, counting down.
GGGTGCTCCGCTTTTCATCTTGATCGGTCGATTTTTTGCGGCCCTGGGTGGTATGCTCAGTGAAGACCCTGCTTGGATAGCATGGTTCGTTAATATGATGAGTGGGCTGTGTACAGCCTTGGGTGCGGCCTTTGTTGCCTGGTTTAGTATGCGCATGGCCAAGTTGGCGCTGGTTGGTCACGAGCCGAGCGCAGAAGTGAGCGATGGTCAAAATTCAGCCATTATGATGGGTGGAGTAGTAGCTGGCCTCGCTACAGCATTTTGTACCTCTGTTTGGTTCTCTGCTGTAGAAGGAGAGGTATACGCCATGTCTTTCTTCTTCACCTGTATGACCTTTTGGGCAGCTATTCGCTATTACACGACACCTCAAACGAATAATTCGGTAGCTTATCGCTGGTTGATTTTTAGCGTGCTTTGT
>JBCBVN010000238.1:0-6847 GCA_039817625.1 Bacteroidota bacterium | reverse complement strand
TTACCCTACTGATTCTGTATTTCTTAAGTGGTAAGGCATATTATTCTATCGGAGCATACTCGGCTTTGCTTGCAGCCGGCGGACTATTCTGGGAAGATAAGCTTGGAAAAAAGAGCTGGTTCCTGGCACCTTTCTTTCTGATCAATTTTGCAGTTATACCCCATGGCTTGCCCATGCTTCCCATCGATCAAATGCAAGCATACGGCATTTATATGCGAGACCATTTTGGCATGGATGCCCCACTTCGATGGGAAGATGGCTCAATCAGAGACTTGAGTCAGGATTATGCCGATATGAAAGGTTGGGAAGAAATGGTGGCCAAAGTCGCCCGGTTCTATCACCAACTTCCATCCGACCAACAGGAGAAAACCATGATATATGCAGCCAACTACGGACAGGCTGGAGCACTGACTTTTTATCAGAAAAAATACAACTTACCCCAGACATACTGCTTCGACAGTAGTTTCTTACTCTGGGTAGATAAAGAGCTACAATTCGAGCACCAGCTGGCTATTGAAACAGAGTCTATTCCCGAATCCAATTATTTCGGATCTATCGAATTTGTGGGTAATCCAAATACGGCATACGCCAGACAGCAGCATTATATCTACTACAGAACTGAGCCGCTCATGCCCCTGCAACCAGAGTGGGAAAGAATATACTACGAAGTACTAGAACCATGGATGGGACCAAGGCAATAGCATAGAGGACCGCGCCATAAAACGCGATCCTCTGTTATTCATTTAAATCCGGTCCAGGCTTTCCTTGACAAACTCCGTCAAGTCTTCGCCTGTTAGCATATTTTGGCTGAGTAGCGCGAGGCGATACAAGCGCTTGGCCGTATCTGATTGCGCATCGCCTTCGGCAGTCAAAAGCTTGTCTTTGACGATGGGGTGGTTGGCATTGACCACCACCTGATAGCTATCAGGGAACATAGATGGGTCCATGCCCTGCAGACTCTGCATTTCCTTCATCCGGCGCAGGAATTCGTTGCGAACGACTTGCACAGGCTGATCACCAGCATCCAACGGCTTAACTTCTACCGTTCCTCCTTCAGATACCACACCCTGAAAGAGCTCTGTAACTTGCTTCTGCTGACCCTCATCTAAAGCACTTTCGCGCTCTTCGTCCTTCTGAACCAGCTGATCTAAAGGCGCTGAGTCAATGCGGACAAAATTGAGCTTTTCTTGCTTCTGCTCCAGGGTTTGGATGAAAGCAGAGTCGATGGGATGGTCCATGACCAATACATCATACCCACGCTCACGCGCAGCAACGATGGCACCGTGCTGGCTGTCGGGATGACTGGCGTAAATGGCGACCTTTCGCTCATATTTATCGGTTTGATTGGGCCCAATCAACTCCAGATAATCGGCAATGGTATAATGGGTCGCTTCTGTGTTTTTGAGCAGCGCAAACTTCTGGGCACGATCGTAAAACTTATCTTCTGACAGCATACCATACTTGACAAAAACGCCCAAGTCAGGCCACTTAACCTCAAAGCCCTCGCGATCACTCTTGAACAGGTCGTGCAACTTATCGGCTACCTTCTTGGTGATATAGCCTGTGATCTTCTTGACATTAGTATCTGCCTGCAAATAAGAACGAGATACGTTGAGCGGAATATCCGGTGAGTCGATGACGCCATGAAGCAGCGTCAGGAACTCGGGTACGATTTCCTTGACATCATCGGTGACATAAACCTGATTGCTGTACAGCTGAATCTTGTTGCGCTGCAGCTCCATACCTCCACTGAGCTTAGGGAAGTACAGAATACCCGTCAGGTTGAAGGGATAATCGATGTTGAGATGTATCCAGAACATCGGAGGCTGGCTCATCGGATACAACTCTCGATAGAAATCTTTGTAATCTTCATCGGTCAGATCTGCTGGGTTTTTCTTCCACAGCGGATCAGTATCATTGATGATGTTATCGACCTCTGTTTCGATCTTTTCAGGAGCGGGCTTTTCCTCGCCTTCGGGTACTTCACCCTCGAACTCCTTGTATTCCGTTTCCGTACGGGTACCGAAACGAATGGGGACCGGTAAGAACTTGGCGTATTTATTGAGCAGTTCTTCAATGCGGTCTTCTTCTAAGTACTCAGTAGAGTCTTCGGATATATGTAGAATGACATCCGACCCGCGGAAGTCCCTATCACCACGCTTCGTCTTGTAGCTGGGATCTCCCTCGCAAGACCACAAAACCGATTCGGCCTCATCTTGATAAGACAAAGTGTTTACTTCTACTTTATCGGCCACCATAAAAGCCGAATAAAAGCCCAGACCGAAATGACCAATAATCGGGGCATCTTCCTGGTATTGCTCCAGAAACTCTTCGGCTGAAGAAAAGGCCACTTGATTGAGGTAGCGCTTGGTTTCTTCTTCGGTCATACCGATACCTCGGTCTCGTATGGTAAGCGTCTTGGCCTCTTTATCTACGATTATATCTATAGTCAGATCGCCCAACTCACCCTTAGTTTCGCCTTTACGAGACAGTGCCTTTAGCTTGGTGGTGGCGTCGACGGCATTTGACACCAGTTCCCGCAAGAATATTTCCTGATCGGAGTACAGGAATTTCTTGATGATGGGAAAGATATTTTCTGATTGTACGGAGATTTTGCCTTTACCCATAGGTCTAGATTTTTTCTTCTATTGGGCAAAGCTCGTTCCTAATCCAGTTGAAATGACATTTTGTCGGTTGCCTCAATTGTTTCGCAGCAACACCAGGTTTTTCACCTAGGGCTTCCGAAAAGCTTCATGGAGTTGAGGTCATAATTTCGAAGACCACCACCTATAGTGCCAGCGAAGGTCAGACCGACATAATTACTCACCGCATCAGAAAAGGCAGCATTGTATTCAAGAGCAAGACGGAAATGACCGATTTCAACTCCGAAACGAGGTACAAGGCCGATGGCACTATCTGCCATACTTTCTTCTTCCCCATTTATCGTGATCCGCCCGCCCGAGAAAACGCCAAGGCCCAATCCACCAAAGAAGCGGGTAGGCATCTCGTCATCGAAGTAATAATCTCCGAATAATGCGTAAGAAGCTGCCAGACCGATATCAAAGTTTTCAGTAATTACATCCGTACCGTAGATCGCAAACTCGATGCGCAAGCTGCCAGAAATCTGATTGGTAAAATTATAGCGTGCTTCCGTGCCCAAAAGAACACCACCTGAAAGGCCTTCTAAAGATGGTATGGCATAGCCTATGCGCGCAATATCCCATTCAACAGCACCATAATTAGTGGCTTGCGATTGGACATTGGTTAACAGCGTGCAGCTCAAAATAGCGGCTAAAAACAAGGGTCTCATAAACAAAGGGCTTTAATGAGTTAATGTTGTTTAACTCTCTAGATCTGGCCTTTTGTATCAAGCACCACTTTTTTAATACTTAAGAGCTTGTTGGGATATCACACTTTCGGCTGCTCTTGCCAAATTTCGTGCTGCACTTCGTTGCTGCATCGGTCACCTAGCTTTAGCTAGGCTCCCTTTTTGCGCCTCCTTCAGCGCAAAATTTGGCGGCGTTCGCTCAAAAAGCGATTCCCCAACAAGCTCTAAGCCGCCTTATCCTCTTGCCTTCCTGGCCGCTATAAAACTCCTCACAAAGTAGACCATAGCCAAAACCGTACTGGCGATCATGATGGCTACTCTAATGATTGCACCACTATTTTCCCTACCTATGGCTCCTTTTAGGGCCATTCCCAAGCCTAGTAGCACTACCAGCGTCAACAAGACAGCAATGTGGGCAACTACTTTATTCTCCTTTCTCACACCTGGGTTACAAGCGAGTAATCCTACACCAAATATTACTGGAATCAGGGCGGTCATGGAAGGCGTATCAGAGCTCAGATATCCATATCCTCCCAGACCGATAAGCAATACGGCGTTGATGAGACTGGCTGTTCCTGCATTCATAATTTGGGTTTGTTTTAGTTACTGCTGTAAAGGTGCGAAAGAATCGATTGGTTTTGTCATGCTTGCAGTCCCGAGACAGATAGAATGACACAATTATTGCCCCACATCTACCTTAATCCGTTCATCGCGATTGGTCAGGTCCCAGGCGAGATGAAAAGCCAGCTGACCAATCCTGGCCATCTTTTCAAAGTTGATCTTCTCGATGGTATCGGTCGCCTGATGATAGTCTTCGTGGGTGCCGTTGAAGAAGAAAATCGCTGGAATACCACGCTCTGCAAAGTTGTAGTGATCTGAGCGGTAGTAGTACCGGTTGGGATCATCTTCTGCATTGTAGGTATAGTCGAGTTCCAGCTGGGTGAAGCGCTCATTGGCCTCTTCATTGATTCGGTGTAAGTCTGTACTTAGCCTGTCGCTACCGATGACATAGATGTAAAACGGATTTTCAGCGTGCTTTTCATCTATACGTCCAACCATATCGATATTGATATTGGCAATGGTTTGTTCGAGCGGAAATATGGGATGCTCTACATAATACTGAGAACCCAACAAGCCTTTCTCTTCCCCACTCACCAGCATAAAGGCGATAGATCGGCGCGGACCATGACCGTTTTGCTTCGCCAGCATAAAAGCTTGTGCCATTTCGAGTACCGTACTGGTACCAGAACCATTGTCGTCTGCGCCGTTGAAGATCACATCACCTCGACGACCAATGTGGTCATAATGCGCACTCACCACCAATAGTTCGTCCTTGAGCTCGGGGTCACTGCCTTCCAGATAGCCCAGCACATTGACACCATCGAGCCCGCGCATATCGGGCATCTGAGTCAAAGCTACGCTTACCGGAATCGTCACTGATGCAGGCTTTCCCTTGCGAACAATTTTTTTCCGAGCCTTAACCACTTTTTTAAAGTTATTGCCCAGTAGATCGCGAGCCAGATCGGTGCTGATGAAAATACTATTGGCGAGCGGATTATTAATAGCCTGTGCATCGACCATGGTCATGCCACGACCATTGATGACTCGCCTGCGGACTTCCGCCAGATTGTCGCGAAAATTGGGATCGACCACAAAGACTGATCGTACACCCCTTTCGCGGGCAGCACGCAGTTTTAGTTCTACATTGTCTGCCCAGGGTCCGGGCTCAGTCGTTCCAGTACTCAGATAGTTTCCTCTGCGATCCTGAGGCTCGCCACCGAAGATCAAAACATCCTTTCCTTCCAGATCCTGCCCTTCAAAGTCGCTGTAGTTTTCGCTGTCGATGCCGTAGCCCAAAAAGACCATCTCACTGATGTCAGCACCGGCGATCACTTCGTTTTCGAAAGGGTTACTGTAGAAGTCCCAGCCATAACGTAATTCCTCATTATTGATGCTGAGCTCCATCTTGTCCCAGCGCTGGCGTCTGAAGGCAATCGATTGGTAGAAGCCGCCATTTTCGCCAATAGCAGGATAACCCATGTCCGCAAAAACCTGGGCCAGGTATTCGGCAGCTCGTACCTGCCCTGGCTCGCCGGTCTCGCGTCCTTCCATCTCATCGCTAGACAGATAGCTCAAGTGTTGGTATAAGTCATCTGTCGTAATAGAGGCTGCATATTCTTCTCGTCTATCTTCGGCTGTCTCTGTACGATCCAGTTGACCAAAAAGGCTACCAGCAACCAACAAGCTGACAAATAGTGCTATCGCTTTCATCGATTCGTTTTATTCCATCTTGAAAACGCAAAGGTACAAGTTTGTGTTATCGCCAATTTCAGATAGGCCTTCAAAAGATGAAAGAGGGAGGCACTCAGCTGGCCTCATACTTCTTCACATCTTCCGGTATGCAGAGCCGCTCCCATATGGCGGGCAACTCTGCCTTGGTCGCCGGTGCTTCTCGGTGCCGCCAATAGGTATCTTTAAAATACTTTGTGGAGCTTTCGTATTCGACTACAGGAGCCGGATAATCCTTGCCAATTTCGCATTGGTAAAGCTGCTGCTCCATGGCGGTCATCTTCCAGGGCTGCCAGCAGCTGGGGGCAGGTACCGTGCGCAAGGCAGGCAACCAGCGGTGAATGAAAGCACCCTCAGGGTCGTGCTTTTCGGCCTGCGCATTCGGACTGAAAATGCGCAGAATATGATAACCCGTCAGACCGGCCTGCATCTGGTGCTGAGCATAGTGTATGCCGGGTTCAAAATCTAGAAACAATCGCGCCAGATGATGAGCAACCTCCCGCCAGTCCAGCCCCAAGGTATAGCTGGCAAAAGTGACCAGCATGGCACGCATTCTGAAATTGACCCAGCCGGTTTCTTCCAGACACTTCAGGCTGGCATCAACCATCGGATAGCCCGTTCTGGCCTCTATATATGCCTGCCAGAGATCGGGATCATGCGGCCGGCCGACTTCTTCCAATTGCGGATTGATGGCGCGATCTTCCATCTCCCACATCGATTCAAACTTTTGCAGATAGTGGGTGCGCCAGTACATGCGAGAAAGGAAATTGGGCAGATTAAAGTCCTCGCCCGTGCGCTCAACCCAAGCTTCCGTCTCGTAAAAGGCCGACCGCCAACTGATGCACCCGTAAGCCAGATAGGGCGACAATCTGCTACAGGAATATCTGCTCAAAGATGGATTGCCCAGCTGCCTGCTGTAGTTCTGATGACGCTTCTTCAGATAAGAACGCAGGTACTTCCAGGCATTTTCTTCTCCACCGGGTTGGAAGCTCGGGTTAGGCATTTTCCATTTTTGGGGCAAAGCCGGGCCTTCCAGTTTTTCTTTTACCTCCGGCGGCAATTCCAATAATGCGATTCGATCACTCAAATCCGGATACGGACTTTGGGTGAGGTGAAGCTCGCCGTACTCGCGCCACCCCCGGCGACTTTTCGCTCCTCTGATCACCCCGTCTTGCGTAAACTCTTCATAGCAGATGCCACGAGCTTTACACCACTGCTGGACGGCCATAT
>JBCBVN010000237.1:0-6862 GCA_039817625.1 Bacteroidota bacterium | reverse complement strand
TGACCAACGATCAGGCACTCCGTTACAAGAATGTCGAGCTATCGACCATTGACAGTGGTTTGTTGATGGCGGGCATTCTATCTGCTATGGAGTACTTCAATCAGGATAGCGAGACGGAACGCCGCATACGCGAGTTGGCAGATCAGCTTTACCGCCGCGTTGAATGGGATTGGGCCCTGAACGAAAGTGGACGGATCAGCATGGGCTGGCGACCGGAGCGCGGATACATTAAGGCCGACTGGAATGGGTACAACGAGGCTATGATCTTGCTGGTATTGGCTATGGGTTCGCCTACCCATCCGGTACCTGACAACGCCTGGCAACAATGGATGGAAGATTACCAGTGGATGGAATTCCAGGGAGAAGAACATCTAAACTTCAGTCCCTTGTTTGGCCATCAGTACAGCCAGATGTATATCGACTTCAGAGGTATTCAAGATGCCTACATGAGAGCACATGGAAGCGACTATTTCGAAAACAGCCGAATCGCTACCCTGACCAATCGAGACTACTGTATCGACAACCCCATGCAATGGACGGGTTATGGCCCCAACCAATGGGGACTCACGGCCTGCGATGGTCCTGCTCATATACCAGATACGAGCTGGAATGGGCAGCCTGTTTCCTTCAGGACTTACTGGGCCAGAGGCGCCTCCGCTCGCCACATCAACGACGATGGTACCATAGCTCCGACAGCAGCCGGCGGCTCCGTGCCCTTTGCCCCAGATGAGTGCATCGCGGCTCTAGAGCATATGTGGACTCATCTGCAAGATAGTCTGGTCGGGCAGTATGGGTTTAAAGACGCTTTTAATCTGAGCTATACCCCACCCGACCGGCCTGAAGGCTGGTTTGACATCGATTACCTGGGCATAGATCAAGGTCCCATTTTGATCCAGATAGAAAATCATCGGACTGGCTTAATTTGGGAGTTGATGAAAAAAAACACCTACATCAGGCGCGGTCTGGAAAGGGCTGGCTTTGAAGGTGGGTGGCTTGAAGAGATATAATTTTTTTAGTGGTGTAGTTCTTTCTTTTCGAGCTAAGTCACCGAGAAAAAAATAAAGATAGCGTGAAAGAAATATTGATCATCGGCTTGATTAGCATGTGCTTTGGTTTCGGGCCAAAGGCTCAAGGAAGCCGACCTGCGGCAGTCCTAAACTACTCACCTGATGTGCTGGAACAATCTGAGGATACCCAAAGGCCCAATATCGTATTCATATTAAGCGACGACCACCGCTACGACTTTATGGGCTTCACGGGTAAGGTACCTGGCCTGGAAACGCCCCATATGGACCGAATGGCTACCCAGGGCATCCACTGCCAGAATGCTTTTGTCAATACGGCCTTGTGCTCGCCGAGTCGGGCGAGTATACTGACCGGCCAGTTCAGTCATGTGCACGAAGTAGTTGACAACGATGCGCCAGCGCGAGATGACCTGATCTTTTTCCCTGCCTATCTGCAGGAAGCCGGCTATAAGACGGCCTTTATGGGCAAATGGCATATGGGTCACTATCGGGCAGATCCGAGGCCAGGCTTCGATCATTGGGTGAGCTTTGAAGGTCAAGGCGTGTATTACAATCCAAGCTTGAATGTAGACGGCGAGGAGGTGGAGTATACCGATGACGAGTACATCACCGATGTCCTAACCGAGTACGCCACCAATTGGATAGGCGAACAGGCGAAAAGCGATTCCCCTTTCTTTCTCTACTTGTCTCACAAAGCCGTCCATGCCGAATTTATGCCCGCACGCCGGCACCAGGGTCAGTATGCAGAGGTAGAGATCACCTATCCGCCGACCATGTTTCCACCCGATGTGGACTTGCAGAACTACCGATCAGTTACGGCACCGCAGCCCAGCCTGGACGAGATGCGGCGGGCCATTTCGGTGAATTATCGCTACGCCCTGGTTCCGGAATGGGTGAAGCGGCAACGCAACTCCTGGCATGGAGTCGACTACATGTACAATGGCCAGATGACCTTCGATGCTTTTTACAGAAACTACCTGGAAACCCTGCTGGGTATAGACGAAAGTATCGGCACAGTCCTCAGCAAACTGGAAGAAGAAGGACTACTCGAAAACACCATCGTGGTCTATATGGGTGACAATGGGTTCAGCTTTGGAGAGCACGGCCTGATCGATAAGCGGCATGCCTATGAGGAAAGCATGCGCGTGCCGCTGCTGGTCTACGCTCCGGGTATGTTGAGGGCTCAGCCCCTGACCGATATGGTAACCAATGTAGATATCGCTCCCACCTTTTTGGACGTGGCCGGACTACCCAAACCCGACCAGATGAATGGGCAGTCTTTTTTACCGCTGCTACAAGGGAGACCGGCCGCAACTTGGCGCACTCACTTTTTCTATGAATACTACTGGGAACGACCATTTCCGCAAACGCCTACCGTACACGCCATTCGGTCGGATCACTATAAATTCATCCGATATCACGGCATTTGGGACATCAACGAGTTCTACGATTTGGAGGCAGATCCGTACGAGGCGGTCAACCTGATCGACCATCCTGATCACCAGGAAACCATCAGAGCCATGAACGAGCAACTTTTCCTCTGGCTGGAAGAAACCCAAGGACTCAAAATACCACTGAAACCAACCCTGAGGGTGAGAGGTGGACAAGATTGGAGGTATGGGCATACTTATTAGAATCCAGACCGGTGCTGACGCACCTGCAAGACAAGAGACCGGCACTGCGTGCCTTTTAGATAAAAGAGCAAAGACCAACAACACGTATGAAACTATTTAAGACCAGACATTTGAATCACCTATATAATCGCTGGTATCAGTTGGTGCTGATACTGGCCATCTGCTCCACCCTATCTGCTCAATCGGTTTTGCCAAACTGGTATAAGCCAGCGGATGATGCCAGAATCGATAGTGTATTGGCACTAATGACGCTTGAAGAAAAGGTGGGGCAAATGACGCTGTTTACCAGCGATTGGGCCGTAACCGGGCCAACCCTGCGTGAGGGATATCAGGAAGACATCAAAGCCGGTAAGGTTGGGGCTATTTTCAATGCCCACACGGCCGAATACAATCGCGAACTCCAGCGAATGGCCGTCGAAGAAACCCGCCTGGGCATTCCGCTTATTTTTGGTTACGACGTCATTCATGGCTATCGGACCATCTTCCCCGTACCCCTGGGTGAAGCAGCTGGCTGGAACCTGGATAACGCAGAGGAATCAGCTCGGATAGCTGCTATTGAGTCAGCTTCAGCCGGTCTGCACTGGACATTTGCGCCCATGGTCGATATAGCTCGTGACCCGCGCTGGGGGCGCATCATGGAAGGTGCAGGCGAAGATGTATTTCTCGGCAGCCAGATGGCCAGTGCCAGAGTACGCGGTTTTCAGGGCGAAGACTTATCAGACCCATTCACGCTCATCGCCTGCGCCAAGCACTTTGCAGCCTACGGCGCTGCCCAGGCCGGCAGAGACTATCACACCGTAGACATCTCTGATCGGGTGCTACGCGAAATATACCTACCACCTTTCGAAGCTGCCCTGAATGCTGGCGTAGCATCCTATATGACCAGCTTCAACGAAGTCGATGGGGTTCCGGCCAGCGGCAGTCACTACCTCCTGACAGAAATACTGAGGGACGAGTGGGGCTTCAATGGCTTTGTGGTGACCGACTATACCAGCATCAATGAAATGATGGATCACGGGGTAGCAGCCGACCTGAAAGATGCGGCTCATCTGTCCGCTGAGGCAGGGGTCGATATGGATATGCAAGGAGCTGCCTTTTACGACCACCTGGTCGAACTGGTGGAGAACGGAAACATTCCACAAAGTCGAGTCGACGATGCCGTCCGCAACATCCTTCGCATGAAATTTGCTTTGGGCCTGTTTGACGATCCCTACAAGTATAGCAATCCGACCCGCGAAGCCCAAAACATCTTTACCACTGCCCATCGGGAAGCTTCTCGGCGAATAGCCAGAGAGTCGATGGTCTTGTTACAAAATGAGAATGACATCTTACCCTTATCTGGCGATATCGAGCGACTGGCGCTCATTGGTCCACTCGCCGATAGTCAGGCCGACATGCTGGGTGCCTGGCACGGTGCGGGACGAGCAGAAGAATGTGTCAGCCTGCTCACCGGCTTGCGTGAAGCCCTGGGTGATGATGTTCAGATCGATTACCAGCAGGGGACAACCGTTGCAGAAGAGGACAGATCTGGCTTTGCCGCCGCGATAGCTGCTGCTCGCGCAGCCGACGCCATAGTCGTTGCGGCCGGAGAAAACTGGTGGATGAGCGGAGAGGCAGCCAGCCGTGCCGAGATCGACATCCCCGGCCTTCAGTCCGAACTCATCCAAGAATTGGCCAGCCTCGGCAAGCCGCTGGTTGTGGTCTTATTTAATGGCAGACCCCTGGCCTTTCCCGAACTGACTGAGCTTCCCATAGCTATCCTCGAAGCCTGGCACCCAGGAACGGAAGGCGGACACGCCATAGCAGATATCTTACTGGGCAAGCACAATCCGGGTGGAAAACTCCCCATTACTTTCCCCCGCTCAGTCGGCCAGATTCCCATCTTCTACTACGCTAAGAATACGGGGCGCCCCATAGACCCCAACGACAAATACACCAGTAAGTATATGGACGAAAGCAACGATCCGCTCTTTCCGTTCGGCTTTGGCCTCAGCTATACCCAATTCGACTTCAGCGAACCGACCATCGACCGCAGCCGCATCAACCGCAACCAGAGCGTCACCATCACAATCGATGTGACCAACAAGGGCGAAATGGCCGGAGTAGAAGTCGTACAACTCTACCTCCAAGACCTGGTAGGCAGCGTTACCCGCCCCGTTCGCGAGCTCAAAGCCTTCGAGCGCATCGAGCTCCAGCCCGGGCAGACCCAAACCGTCACCTTTACCCTCGACAATTCCGACCTCTCCTTCTATCGCCGCGACATGAGCTTCGGCTCCGAGACCGGCCAGTTCAGAGCGTACATCGGACCCCATTCCAACGCCACCGCTTTTGTGGAATTCACCCTCCATTAACCATTAAATTCTTTCAATGAGCTGTTTATGAAACCGATTCTACTTTTCCTTTTTCTTTGTACTTCCGCAGGTGGATTCTTCGCTCAGCGAGCCGTCAGCGGACTCGTGACCAACAATGGAGAACCATTGATCGGTCTTAGTGTACAAGCAACCGGCACATCTACCGGTACGGTTACCGACATCGATGGCAGTTATCAAATCAGTCTGCCGGCAGGTGCAGACTCCCTGACTTTCTCCTACGTAGGCTTTGTATCACAGACCATTTTTGTGGGCAACCGAACGACCGTCGATGTCTTTATGCAAGAAGCAACGGAGACCCTCAGTCAGGTTGTGGTGGTTGGCTATGGCGTCCAGCAAAAAGACGATTTGACCGGCGCGGTATCTGTGGTCGAATCCAAAGACCTGACCGATATCCCCACCCAGAACCTGGGGCAAGCCCTTCAGGGTAAAGTGGCCGGTTTGCAGATCATTCCCGCCTCGGGTGCGCCCGGCGCAGGGGCCATTTTCCGCATTCGGGGCATCGGCACACTCAACAATGCCGATCCGTTATTCGTGGTAGACGGGATGATCGTCAACGACATCAACTTCATCAATCCTCGCGATGTAGAGAGTGTATCCGTTCTCAAGGACGCTTCGGCCACGGCCATCTACGGTGCCCGGGGTGCCAACGGCGTCATCATCATCACCACCAAGCAAGGCAGTGCCCGCGATGGCGGAGTCACTATCTCTGCATATACCGGAACTCAGGAAGTTGTCAATACGATCGATCTGGTCAATGCCACCCAGTATGCCACCCTGATCAATGAGGCTGACGTCAATGAGGGCAGGCAACCGCGCTACCCCAATCCCGACACTTTTGGCATCGGTACCGACTGGCAAGACGAGATATTCCGCACGGCTCCCATCGCCAATATCAATATCGGATTCAGTGGCGGAAGCGACCGCTCTACCTTCAATCTGACGGCCGATTATTTCCGGCAAGAAGGCATCATTTCCGGTTCTGAGTTCGACCGCTTTACCGCTCGTATCAATACCACTCAAAGAGTAAAAGAGTGGTTTACCCTGGGCGGTAATGTTTCCTTGATCTACAACAACAGCGACAACATCAATGCGGGTAGTGTCTTGCTCGGCGCCTATCGCTCCGATCCGCTGACGCCAGCCATAGAGGAAGATGGCAGCTTTGGCAATACGGCCATCAATGGCAGTACGGGCAATCCGGTTGCGACCATATTTTTTGCCAATAACGAAAGCCAAAGCTACCGGGCCGTGGGTAATGTATTTGGTGAGATCAAGTTTTTGAAGCACTTCACCATCCGGACCAACTTCGGCCTCGATTTCAACTATTCCAGAAATCGCAATTTCACGCCGGTATTCGAGGTATCGGCCATCCAGCGCAATGAAGAGAACCGGCTCAATTCCTTCAATTCTTACCGACGAAACTGGCTATGGGAAAACACCCTGGCCTACAATCAGACCATAGGCCGACATGCTTTCGACGGTATAGTTGGCGTCACTTATCAGGACAATTTTGGAGAGTTCCTCTCCGGTAGCCGAGAGAACCTGATTGGGGAAGATCCCAGCTTTTTCTACCTCAATGCCGGTGAACCGCTCACCAGTCTGGCTTCTGGTGGCGTATCTGGTGGCGATTGGGGACTGGTTTCCTACCTCGGTCGACTGAACTACACCTTCGACAACCGCTTTTTGCTCACCTTGTCTGGCCGGGTCGATGGCTCCTCCCGCTTCGGCGAAGACAACCGCTATGGCTTCTTCCCCTCGGTAGGCTTGGGCTGGAATGTCAGCAATGAAGGCTTTTGGAACCCCGATGGCATGGTCAGCCGATTCAAGTTGAGAG
>JBCBVN010000236.1:0-6868 GCA_039817625.1 Bacteroidota bacterium | reverse complement strand
CCCCAAATCTTGCGCTGGATTGACCAGCCCATTGGGGATGTCTCCACCTGCGGAAGATTTGGGGTCAGCAGGCATATACACCTTCAATTTCACTTACGAATCGGGACCTTGTACCATAGCCGGATCATTTGATCTGGAGATCATAGAGGAACCCGAATTAGCACTCACTCCCCAAGAACCAACCTGTATAGATGCAGGAAGCTTACAGCTCAGCGCCAATCTTATTGGCGGGAGCTGGTCTGGTCCAGGCGTAGATCCCCTCACTGGTCAGATCAATCTCGCGCTTGCCGGCAGTGGTTCGTTTGTATACACATACGAATACGCTGCCGGCACTTCGTGTGCGCAAACGGCTAGTCAGACGATTAGCATTACCGATCCCAGTATCGATCTAATTCCAGGGCCACAACAGGAAATATGCGAAGGCGTAGTAGAAACCATCACCCTGATCGGAGCAAACCCAGAGGGTGGTGTATGGTCTGGGCCCGGTGTGATCGATGCCAGCGCCGGGCTTGTAGACCTCAATCTCCTCGATGCCGGCCAAACCTACGAGTATACCTACACCATACAAGACCCAAATGCCGCTAACTGCCCGGCCAGCGTAGTCAAATCTCTAACCTACCATCCGGCTCCCGACCCCACCTATATTGTGGACGGCGGGCAATGCCTGGGAGACACTTTCCAACTGGTTCCCAATCAGGCGGGAGACGACTTCAGCTACCTCTGGGACCTGGGAGACAATACCACTTCCGACGATTTCAGTCCGACACACAGCTATGCCGAAACAGGCATTTACTTTCAGACCTTTACCATCACCTCAGCAGTAGGTTGCCAGGCTTCGAGTACGCGGACGGTCTCGGTGGTCAATCCGCCAGTACCCGCTTTCTTCCTGGCCGATACCGAAGGCTGCGCCCCATTTGCATTGGAGATCGACGACCAGAGTACCGGTTTCAATATCCAAAGACTATGGTGTATCGGCCCTGATACCGTTAGCGGGCCAGCACCAAACGGATTTATTTTAGACGGTTTTCTCGTAGATACCTGGGTAACCATAGAGCTAAAAGCTTCCAATCAGTGTGGTACCAATGTGTACCAGGATTCTGTATTGGTCAAACCTTACCCGAGAGCCAATTTCGGCTTCGAGACGCCAAACGGGTGCTCTCCCTTCACCCCCGAAATCAGCAACGTGACCCTGGGCCAGCCCGAAAACTATTTCTGGAATATGGGGAATGGTGTAACCGGAATTGACAGCATCCCGCCAGAAGTCACCTACACGACTCCGGAAGGCGAGGTAACGACCTATCCCATCACACTGATCGCATTTAATGAGTGTGGCTCCGATACCCTGACCAGAGAGGTCAATGTTTTCCCGCCCGATGTCGAAGCCTTTATCGAACTCGATACCGTAGCGGGCTGCCCTCCTTACAATCTGTCACCAACGAGCTTTTCTACACCCGGCGCCTCTTTGAGTTGGTCATTATTTAACCCAGATGATGAGCTAATCGGGACAGCCAGCACGCTGAGTCCGGAATTCGTCATCAACGAGCCTGGTATTTACACCATCGTTCTGGAGGCCGCCCGCTGTGGGGCAGATCTCGACACAGCCTTCTTTGAGCTGTACCCTAGTCCAGAGGTTAGCTTCACCAGCGATCCGAGTGGATGCCAGGGCGAGCTTATCAATTTCGCCAATACATCGCCAGCTAGTGCCGGTGTAGTTTGGGACTTTGGTGACAATGAAGCCGGCAACCAGGATGTAACTCAACACGCCTACGAGATGGCAGGCACTTACGAGGTCGAGTTGACCGTTTTTGCCCCATTTACCGGATGCCCAAATACGACTATAGGTACGGTTGAGGTACTGCCTTTACCGGAGGTATCATTTGATGTGCCAGAAGACAATGGCTGTGGTCCACACATGGTGACTTTTGTCAATGGTACCGCCTTGTCCGACTCTTTGGAATACTTCTGGGAGTTTGGAGATGGCAGCAACCCCTCGCGCGAGTTTGCCCCTCAGCATGTGTACCAAAATAGTGGCAATTACCAGGTAAGGCTGACGGTCACTGACATGAATGGCTGCGTCAACTCGACTACTTTCGACAGCGTGGTCGTTCACCCTGACCCGGTAGCTGCCTTTAGTTTTGCAGACTCCAGCCTTTGCCTGGGTGTAGACCAGCTCGAGGTTATCGATCAGTCTAGTGGTATAAGTTCTGCCTTTTGGAACTACGACGGACAGGTTTTTCCAGGACTTCCGCCGGTAGTTTCTGCCGACGCATTCGGTGAGTTCACCCTGGGCCTTGAAGTGGAAAGTTTCTTTGGTTGTAGAGATTCTACCGAGCGGGTCTTTACAGTACTCCCCGTACCCTTGGGCAACATAGAACTCTCCCCTCAGGAAGTCTGCCTGGGCGAGTCCATCAGTTTCACGGGTATGACCAGCGATGCAGACGGCTTTCTTTGGGATCTGGGTGACCAAACCGGCAGCACACAATCTGCCCTGATTCACACCTATGCCCAAGCTGGTGATTACACCCTGAGCCTGGTGGCGAGCAACAGCAACGGTTGTCCGTCAGATACTTCATTTGCCGAAGTCACGGTACATCCCAATCCAGTAGCACTATTTGAACCGACGCTAACGGATCCTTGTGGCGCACCTGCGGAAGTCCAAATCGACAACAACTCTGCGGGCGCACTAAGCTACCTCTGGTTTTATGGCGATGGCCGATCTTCAACTCAACTGGC
Organism: Bacteroidota bacterium; assembly: GCA_039817625.1. Lineage (GTDB taxonomy): Bacteria > Bacteroidota > Bacteroidia > Chitinophagales > Saprospiraceae > Neolewinella. Next base: position 4,135 of record JBCBVN010000236.1, on the reverse strand, counting down.
GCCGACGGTCATCTATGACAGTATTGGTTTTTACGAATTGAGTCTGGTGGCTACATCAGATTTTGGCTGTCGTGACACTACTCGCCAAACGGTGCAAGTGCGCGGGCTTCCGGTCGCTGATTTCACCCCTCACCTGTGCGGGCATGCGCGCCGTTTCGCTTGCAGGTCAACGCAAATCCCACCCAGGCCACACGATACGAATGGACGATCAATGGCAATGGCCCACCCGCTGTTGGGTCCGTATTGGACACCTTGCTGAGCAGTCCCGGCAACTACGACCTTCGCCTGATTGCCATCTTCGACGAGCAATGTCGAGATACGCTGGCTCGCTTCAATCTCTTTGAACTTCGCGAGCAACCGCAGGCCGACTTCGACTGGGATGCCGACCCCCTACCCAATGCCCCCGGAGATGTCAGGATGATCAATCTGAGTATAGCGGCCACGGACTTCTTCTGGGATTTTGGAGACGGATTTACCACTACAGAAATTGCACCCCAGCACGTTTATCTGGACCCTGGGCCCCGTCAAATTTCTCTCACGGCCTTTGCCCGCTATCCCGACGGACTAGTCTGCCAGGATGAAGTCACCCAGGAGGTCATACCTGCCTGGCTCGACAATTTCTTCCTGCCTACGGCCATGGCACCAGAAGCTATCGGTGGTGAATTCAGAGAGTTCGGCCCAAAGGGTCTGGGCGTGGCCGAATATGATCTGGAAGTCTTTAGTCCATACGGACAGCTTGTCTTCAAGACCAGCGAGATGACCAACGACGAGCCCTCTGGTAGATGGGATGGCACCTATCCCGGCAGTGATCAGCTTGTGCTTCAAGGGGCATACACCTGGCGAGCCAGAGTAGTCTACCTGAGTGGAAATATTGAGAATCTGGTGGGTACCGTAACGGTGATACGATGAGCGCTTAGACCGTTCACTGGCGCGTGCAGTGGATTATTTCTTCTTTTTCGATTTCCTGAACTTGCTTCGACCAGCCATAATACTTCCATAGGGTAGAATGCGCTCTACGATCAGGCCGAGACCGAACTGTCCGATTTCTGATTCGATGGTTTTGGCATCCTTATAGGCAGATGGTAGCTCGCTCAAATCGGGGATACCAGAAAAGAAACGGGCGTCGATCTTTGCCGTCTCCCGTGCAAGGTCGGCTCGGCCAGATTTGATGTGCTGGGTACGAGACCTGTTTCGCCCGGCGCCGTGAGGAGCGAAGTCCATGGCCTCGGACCGACCGCCTTCCATAATGAGAATGGGCTCGGCCATATTTAAAGGAACGATACGCCTTTGAGAGACCCATGGGTCCTGAGGCGCATAGTTCCACATAGGAGTAGCTCCTTTACCATGATAGTAAAAGCCGTTTCGTTCGAAGACGAAATTGTGTTCGTTCCAATGTCGATCTTCAATTTCCAGGCCTGTTCTTGATAAGGTTGCTTCATGCAACACCTGGTGGTTGAGCCGAGTCCAGTCGCGGACGATAGCCAGGGCCTCCCAGTAGAGTTTCCCGTCCTCGGTATCCATAGGAATCCATGCATTGCCCTTTCGTACTTCAGGGCAAATGTCCTGACGGTAGCGCTCTGCTACTTGTAGGCCTTCCTTGTATACTCTGGCGCCAAAGCCTCGGCTCCCATGGTGAGTAACTAAGCTGACCAGCCCGCTTTGGTCACTGTGCCCAACGAAGGCAAAGTGATTGCCGTCGCCTTGGGTACCCAAGTCCATTTGCGCGCACTGAAGGTGATTGTGCGTGTAGGGATTAGCCAGGATTCTTTGCTTGAGTTCTTTCGGAAGCTTGCTGTATTCAGGCCGACCTCCGGGTCCGAAATGAGTAGCGGAATGTATGGCATCTAATACGGGCTTGGCCTGCTCAGTGCGCAGCTCCGTTCGGAACATGGAGCAACAAATATCTGCTGAATGCATACCGGGGTGTACCGCATTTTCAGCCTTGGCTACTCCGCCTACAGGAATGGTTCCGATCGGGCCTGCAGGGCAAGCATCGGGCATGATGGCCAAGCCCCGCATAGTGGGTACGCGTGCCAACTCGGCTGTAGTGGTCTGCACACTTTTCAGATTGAGCATCTCCTCTTCTGTGCGCGCACTCAAAAAATAATGCTGGTCGCAAGGCTCTTGAAGGGCGAGGGTCTCTTTGGGTGGTGGCGCATGCAGTGGAATTTCTGCCCAGCTGATGCGGCCTGAATTCAACCCTTGCAAGACAGATCTAAACCAGGGCCCAGGCCGATAGCCTGCCTCGATAAGATCGTGCCCGGTATATGCCGGCGATTTTCTCTTTTTCTTTTTGCCCATTGATTTAGGATGCTTAGGGTTTCATCTGCTCATTTAAAAGCCAATCACTCAACAAAGACTGCCAATAAAAAAGTTCCAGCGTGCTAAAATGACAAGCCTATCAATTTGCCCTATCTTAGACACATGAGATTTTGTCTACTTCTTTTACTTTTCATTGGCATGACTGAGGTGAATGCCCAGGGATCTGTTAGAGATTTTGACCTGGGCGGGTCTGCATACATCTTAGATGAGGAGTGTATCCGTCTGACACCAGACATCCCATATGTGAGCGGCTCTGCCTGGCATCGCGAACCTATAGATTTAAGCAGAGGATTCGAAATGATCATTTGCCTGGTACTTGGCGAAAAAAACCTGCCCGGAGCGGATGGCATCGTATTTGTCTTTCACCCGAGAAAGCTAACCGGTTACCGAGGGGAAGGTATGGGGTTTGGGGGCCTGGTTCCTTCTTTGGGTATTGAATTCGACACCTATCAAAATCAGCACCTGGGAGATCCCTCTGCAGACCATCTTTCTATTATGCCCAACGGCCGGACGCACCAGATACAAAGTTTGTTAGGCCCAGTATTACTCCCCAACCTGGAAGACGGGGCGAAGCACCCTTTGCGCATTTTATGGGACCCCGAATTGCAACAACTGGAAATTCAACTGGATGGAGAGCAACGCGCGCTGTATCAGGGCGATATTATCAATGATATTTTCGGAGGGAATTCTATCGTGTATTGGGGCGCCACCGCCGCCACGGGCAGAAAGTTCAATTATCAGGACGTGTGCATAAAGCGACTGGTATATGCGGGGGAATAAAATGCAAGCGGTTCGAAACAACAAGTTGCTTCGAACCGCCCGACTAAATAAATCTGTTAGCTGATATCAGCTGACCTTAATTGGTTACAATAAATCGAGTAGTCAACAACTCTTCACCTGTGCTTAATCTGGCGATATAAGTACCTGCTACTACGTTGAGGTTACTGAGGTCTACCCTGAAAATCCCTGAAGAAATACTTTCAGCAGATAGTGCCCTATCCAAAATCACTTTACCATCCAGGGAGAATACCGTCAATTGCGCATAATTGGCTATGATGTTGTTGAATGATAAATCTATATATCCTCTATTTGTAGGATTAGGGATGGCACTTAATTCTGCATCTGGAAGAAGACCATCACTAAGTTCTAAATTATTGAAGTCAGTTTGCAGATCATCTAGTGTAATTGATGGGTCATTATCCTGACCTGGCCTATACTCCCAAAAATTACATTCATTCAGATTAACACACTGAAAATCTGACCAGGCAGAAACTGATTTATCACATATCGCTCTGACTCTATATCTGAAGCAATTGCCAACAGAAGCAGGTGGGTTATATCTATTATCGTTGGCCGTAACCGTAAATGGCCAAAAGAATTGAGAATTATCGCAGCAATCACCATAGGGGTAAAACTGCACCTCGTAAGTCGCATCGGGAAGACTACTCCATCCTATAATGGTTCCCCATGGTGAGAAATACCAACAACCATAAGGCTCAGGTGTAACGAATGTACATGCTTCATCGACAAAACTGCAATCTATAGGACCACACAAATCACAGAGTTCTTCTTCCTGGAATCCAGATCCACAACCCTGACAAATATTCCAGCCATAACAAGCCGTACCGCACTCCGTCTCTACTTTGTGTAAGACCGTATAATAAGTCCCTGGCCTTCCATTATGAGTAAAACTAACTCCGACTTTATATGATACTTATAGTAATATAGGTGGTCAGCATACGTGGTTGGTTTATACCAGTAGTGATCCTAATGGCCCGTATACATTTAGCCAGCAATACAATGGAGTTAGTTT
>JBCBVN010000235.1:0-6896 GCA_039817625.1 Bacteroidota bacterium | reverse complement strand
CATGTCTCTACCTGCGGAAGTACAAAATACACCTACAGCCACCGCATCAAATTGCCGCACTAAAATTGGTGTTGAAAACCTGCTGATTGACGCGCACGGTGTATCTGGCCATTTTTATGCACAAAACGTGCTGAGTATAGGCGACGGCAGTATGGACAAATGGCGATACTCCATTAGTGACCTAGAGGTCGAGCTGGTTACCAGTCAGGTAGTCGGCTTTGGATTTGGAGGAGAAGTGGGGATTCCCATCAGCAAGAAGACCCAAAATTTCGGGTACAGCGCCTTCGTCAACATCCCAGATCAAACCTTCAATTTCAACGTCACTCCCACAGACACGCTCACTTTTCCGGTCTTTAAGTTCGCAGATGTCAGTATTCATCCGAGCTCATATCTCGACATCACGGTTACACCGACGACTTTTCGACCCGTTGCTGTGCTGAGTGGATTTGCTCAAATCAAAGGCAAGCTGGGCAGTAAGGAAGACGACAGCGACTTACCCAGTGACAGCTTGAGGGTCACTGCACCCAAAATAAATTTTCACCTGCTCAGGTTAGCCACTCAGGGTCCGAAGCTGACCCTCATGACCGGAGGCTCGCTCGGCTTCGAGGGTGAACTCAATGTCATGGGCTACAACATCCCCATTGCAGATCCGGTCCTGACCATGCAGCCCAACGGCAAGCTGAAGCTGACCATTGATATCAGTCTGAACCTGACCAGCCAAAACGATAATGGATTTGCCGCAGAAACCTATGTAGATGTCAAAGGGGCACTGGGACAAGAGGATGGTAATGATCAATGGAACAGCGACGGTCTGGACATCGGCGGCATTCTGGTTGACATCAAATTTCCCTCTTTGGAAATCTATGGATACGCCTATGTCTTTGATGGTGATCCTGTTTATGGGAAGGGATTCCAGGGATCGCTTTCTGTAAAGATCGGGCCATACACACCGCCAGAAGACCCGCTACTGACCGTAGAGTTAAACGCAATGTTTGGCCAGACTACCTTCAAATATTGGTATGTAGATGGCTTTGTAGAGTGGAACACGGCTACCCCGGGTATCGTACTCGGCCCCATAGAAATTAACGGATTTGGTGGGGGTGCCTACTACCACATGAAAATGGAAAGCGTAAACCTGGCAGGCGGTAGTAACGGTGGCTTGGGCACTATGACTTCAGGCGCTAAATACGTGCCATATGAACCCACCACTTTGGGGCTTAAAGCGACGGTCGCTTTCAAAACGCCTGGTACAGATGTACTCGATGGAGTAGCTACCCTGGAACTTCGATTTGGTGGCTCTGCCCTACAGGAAATCATGTTTTATGGCAAGGCCGAAATTGTGCCCAAAAACGGCATTCCCGCACCGGGCATTGTTGACTTCAGCGACAAGTTGAGAGACAGAATCAGTGATCTCCCTCTGGACGAGGCCGCCTCCAGAGCCAAAGACGAGCAAGAAGTAGATGACCCCTACGATCGAATACTTGCTACCGCTTTCATTCGAATGAACTTTGAGCAAGGCTTCGAATTTCAGGGTACCTTCAGGGTATTCATCAGCGCGGCGAAAGGCGTCATAACGGGCGAAGGCGGTGTCGACTTTTTATTCAGCACCCCCCAAAACCGATGGCATATTTACGTCGGGGGCTACTCTTACGAGAACGTCAACGATGCCATCATAGCTGGAGATGGCCAGCCGCTCCCGCCCATTGGGGTTTCACTCAACCTGGGAGCAGGCATCACGGCAGGGGCCGATGCCTACTTCCTGACTGGAAATGACATCCCCGGACCGCCGCCGCTACACCCCCAGGCAGCAGCCTACTTCGGTTATAGCAATCAGCCACCAGACAACAGAAATTTGTTGGGCGGACAGGCAGCGGCCGGGACCGGCTTTGCCTTCGGAGCCGCTGTCTACGCTACTATCGACAAGCGAATCCGCGATGGCGGCAAATACAAGAACAATAGTGTACAAGCCGATCTGGGCGCAGGCTTCGACGTGGCCTTACTCCGGTATTCATCAGATACCTATTGCTCGTTATCCGGACATTCTCCGCATGGCCACAAAGGGTGGCGAGCCACTGGTAGAATTTGGGCATATATCAACGGCCATGCCAAATATCGAGGCTTCGGCAAAAGCCTGAATATGGGCGTCTTGATAGATGCGGATCTACCCAAACCTACCTACCTGAAAATTCAACTGAAGTTCACGGTGATCTGCTGCGATGTCAATGTCAATGTCAAGCTGGGTGACCAGTGCGGCGTACCCTACCAATAAGTATACCATAGAGCCATTCCATATGAACAGAGTCTTCTGGCTATTGAGTCTTTTATTATTTAGTACTTCCGCGGGCCTGAAGCTGGTAGGTATACATACCGCTGGTTCTTCCGTGGGTCTCCATGCCCAGAACGATCCATATACGATCTTCAGCAAGATAGATGCAGACCAGCTCTACGTGCGATGGATGCCAAACTCAGAACAAGATTTCAGGCATGTACTCGGCGGTAGCATGGTGCTTGAAGTATACCAGGTCTCGGGAAGCGACCTGAGGCCGCAACTTCAGCTACTCGACACCAAGTCTCTCAGACCCATGCCCTACGAGGAGTGGCGAAGGCGGTTAGCTCCAGTCGCCTGGGATACACTCGGTATAACCGCCACTTATGGACTCGATTTGGAAGCAGATCTATTGGCCTTGAGTTTTCTCGCTCCAGAATACGAAGACACCGAAGAAAGCGCCTGGCGCAATCGATATCTGTTCAGCAATTATGGCCTAAGTTATTACTGGCCAGCTATCGAACGCTCGGCCATGGGATATACCAGGACAGTCGACCCAAATGTAGATTTGTATGCCCTCAAGATTTATCCGACCAATAGCGGTGACACTCTTTGGATAGATGTAGATGTAGCCAATTATGAACCACCCGGCATACCGGAATTAGAAGGCGTTTTTAAGGACAGAAGGGTCGAACTAAAATGGAGAACTCTGGAGTATCGTCCAGATTTTTTTGGCTGGGAACTTGAGCGATCGTTCAACGATGGCGACGATTGGGAATCCGTTTTCGAGCTCCCGCTCATCAACGACAATGATACCATCACCGGAGTGGGTGATGCGCTCAAATTCCTGATGCATGAAGACATTCTACCCGACAATGACCTGCCCGTCCTTTATCGACTACGGGGTGCCGACTACCTGGGAGGATTTAGTCAAAACGAAAGCATCCTGACTGGCGAGGGCAGGGAAGATATCAGGCGCAGTCCACTATTACTGGAGACCATTCAAACCGATAGCAACCACGCCGTCATCAGATGGGAGTTCCCCCAGGATCGAGAACACCTTATAGACGAGTTCAGGATCATTCATACCGATTCTGCCGGACACAACTACAGAACAGCTTTAGAAGGCATAGATGCCAGGGTACGTGAGGTGAGTATTCCCATGAAGTTCAGGTCTAATTTCTTCCGCGTTCAGGCCGTTTCTACACAAGGTACCGTGCTGTCAAGCTTTGAATCTTTAGTTATGGCCTACGACGACGAGCCACCAGCCGTACCGCGCGAATTCAGCGGTTATATCGACAGCACTGGCCTGGCCCATCTCAGTTGGATAACCAGCAATGAGCCCGACCTTAAAGGCTACTATCTATTCAAAGGGTACTTCGAAGGGCGGGAATTAGCCATGATCACTGCAGACCCACTGAGTGGTCCAGACCACATCGATACCGTCAATATGCAAACCGGCAATGAATGGATCTACTACCAACTGAGGTCCGTAGACACCCGAGGTAACGGTTCAAACTTCACTCCCGTACTGAAACTCAAGAAGCCAGATCTGTTCCCTCCTTCCCCAGGTCAGTTTACGAGTACGGAAAATGACGGTCGCAGCATCCGTTTGCAATGGACGCAGAGTGCATCTCAAGATGCAGCTGTTTATGAGATATATCGGCGAGAATTAGAGAATGAGACCGACTTTGGCCTTGTACTCCGCTTTGATGCCGAAAACTTTGTGGGTGAGCTGACAGATTCTCTGGTCACACCAACACTAACCTATGCCTACACCATGGTCGTCATTGATGACGATGGTCTCGAATCAGAACCAGCCAGGCCAGTTAGCGTTCAGCTCACCGATTTAGGCATCAGATCGCCAATCGAGTCATTTAACGCTGTACCCAATACAGCGGCCAATAGTATCCTTTTATCCTGGGCGTATGATCTGCAACCACGAGAGTACTACATCTATAAAGGAGTAGACGACGAACCGATCAGCTTGCTCAAAGCCGTTTCCGGCAGCTTGACCAACTTCACAGACGAGCGGCTCCGCATTGGCCGCAACTACCGCTACGCTATACAAGCCATTTTTCGAAGACGGAGATGTTTCTCCCTTCCTGGAACTGGAAATTGTACTGGAATAAGACTGGCAAGTGCTAGGCAGCCCTCGCCAGCAAAGCGAGGTAGACCCACAACTGGGAAGCCTTTTAAATCACATGAGCCGATAGCCAAGTCATCACTATATTTGCATCCATCAACCAACCAACATGCTAAACTTTTTCCTTCAAGCCGCAACCGGCGACCCAACCACAAGCCTTTTATTCATGATGGCTATGGTGCTTGTATTTGTATTCCTGATCATCATTCCACAAAGAAAGCAGCGCAAAGACCAACAAAAGTTTACCGAGAATCTCAGTAAGGGTGATGAAGTGGTCACGAGCAATGGAATGCTCGGTCGCGTGACCAAAATCGAAGACCAGCTAATCACCTTGGATTTGGGTAATAAAACCTTCGTCAGGTTTACGCGAAATGCCATCTCCAAGCAGCTGACCGACGCCGTATATCCGCCCAAGAAAGATAAGTGAGCGGCCAGAAAACCAATTCCTCCTCACAGCCTGAAACCTCTTCGGGTTCCAAATTCACCTGGCGCTCTATCCACTTATGGCCACATTGGCCTAGCGGATCAGAAAGGTCTGTTTTTATTTTATGCCTGGCCGGTTCATTAGTCTGCTGGCTTATTCTCAAGTTGACCCTCAATTACGAATCCGAACGAGCATTCAGCATCAACTACATTGTACCGGAGGATAAAGTTCTGCTTACCGATCTGCCTGAGCAGGGTCGAGCCAACCTAAGTGGCAGAGGATGGAGACTCATCAGCTACCATTTATGGGGTACTCCGCTTCGTATCGACTATGAGTTGACAGCTATAAACGGCGAAGGGCGTATCTCTTCAGATCGCTTGAGGGCTCCCCTCGACAGGAGGTTGCTGGTCACCAAATTGCAGTTGGATCAGCTAGAGTATCCTGCTATCGAATTCAGATTATCCAACAAGTCAGCCAGGAAAGTCCCCATCCGGTTGAGGTCAGAGTCGGTACTTCCCGCAGGCTATGTATTCAGAGATTCTGTGCAACTGACTCCAGATAGCATCACGCTTTATGGCAGCGAAGATCAACTTCAGTCTATAGAGCAATGGTATACTCAGAATGTTGCCATCAACTGGCAAGTTGAAGATAGTCTTTACCTGGTCCCACTGGCCAGACCCTCGCAAATCGGGCTGAGCACCCCGCTTGACAGCGTTCGTGTACGTGCCGAACTAGAAGCGTATGTCGACAGGGATTTCATTGTCCCCATTACCGTACTAAGCCCCAATGCAACTGACAGTCTGCGCGTATTTCCAGATCACATCACAGTGACAGCAGGCATCAGGCAGAGTATGTACGAAAATATAACCGCCGACAGCTTCCAGGTCGTGGCCGACCTCAGAGGTCTTCCCCTCGCCACCGATAGTGGTCAGATTGTTCCCCTGCGTCTTGACAAGCAGGCCAAAGGTCTAGTACACGTTAAGCTAGAAAGAAATCAGGCCAATTATCTACTCTTCGAGTGAGTTTGATCGCTTGCGCACGAGAAGCATGATGCCAATAAAAAGGAAGTAAATAAAAGATAGGACAAGGACCATTTTGTGTGGCCCTTCCTGACGAGAGAATCGACTATATCTCAAACTCTCTGGATCGGCATCCCGTGCAGCGAAGCTCAATACGACGATCATCAGGATTAGAAACAGGCAAACCAGCCTGAGAATAGGTGCCCAATCCGGGGCCAGGCCCTGGCTATTTAATCTTGCCTGGATGATCTCATTGACGATATAGATGCCAACCAACGAAAAACTTAGCTGCCTACCCGAAAATTGATAGTATCGGTCCAACACCAAAAAATCTACGCGACTATCTCCCCACAGCCAGGCGCCCAGGGCCAAGACCACAGCTAGTATTATGATCATGGGCAGATACTTCATAGCCCCCTACCCTAGCCTTTCTTTGATTAAATAATGGTTTCTGTCTGGACTGGAACGCACGACCAGCTCGGCTAAAAATCCGGTTACAAAAAGAATAGTACCCAGGATCATACATGTTAGTGCAATGAAGAAAAATGGGTTTTCCGTAACCAGGATCACATTTTGGCCGGCATTTAATCTAACCAGTTTAGCCAGACCGATGTAGAGGGCAGAGCCAAAACCCAGAATAAACATGAGCGTACCAAAGGTGCCAAAGAAATGCATGGGCCTTTGCCCGAATCTTCCCACGAACATCAATGAGAGTAAATCGAGAAAACCCGTCACCAGCCTGGATACACCAAACTTGCTGTAGCCATATTTTCTAGCGCGATGTTCTACGACTTTTTCCCCTATTTTTTTGAATCCCGCCCATTTGGCCAACAGCGGCATATGTCGGTGCATATCGCCATAGACTTCTATGGATTGAGTTACTTCCAGCTTGTAAGCTTTGAGCCCACAATTGAAATCGTGCAAGTAGATGCCACTCACCTTGCGGGTTACCCAGTTGAAAAACTTAGAAGGTATGGTTTTACCGAGCGGATCATGGCGCTTCTTTTTCCAGCCGCTCACCAAATCATAGCCATCTTCCAC
>JBCBVN010000234.1:0-6898 GCA_039817625.1 Bacteroidota bacterium | reverse complement strand
CTCTTCTTTCAATTGAATATTGGTCAGCTTCAATCGCTTAATTTCGGCTCGCAAGGAAAATACCTCCAGAAAGCTCATATCATTCAACAACTTTTCCAGGTCTTGCCGGAGTTGTGCTAAAGCCTGATGGAATTGCTCGTTGACCAGCGATTGAATTTTCTTTTTCAGCCAACCACTCAGCGCCCAAGCGGCCGTCTTGTGCAGAAGGTTATCCGTCTTCAAATCGATATTGAGCTGTTGAAGCATCAACTGATCCGTAGCTGCATCATGGTGAGGAATCCCCGATACATAAATGGTCCCCGTGAAGCTTCCCTGGGTCGTAGCCCGAAGATGCAATCGTCCATTTCTTTGAGTGATATCCAGCTGTTCAATCATAAGCGACCGGCCCTCTCCTACTGGAAGTGTTTTCCCAAGAAGAAAATGCCGGGCGAGATGCTGAGCATGTGTATACGGCAGAGCTGACTGCATCGATATTATCGACAAACCAGCTGTCTCCCTGAGAAAGGCAAAACCAGGCAGTGGTGTCTTTTGGCCCACTACTCCAGCCTTCCCCAAATGCAATTCCGGCTGACCACGTAGCGTAAATTGGGCAGATAGTCTACGATCTTTCTCTACCAGTTGGCTGATACCTAGATGCTGAGCTTGTAGCAGTATGACCGGGCGAGTGACGTGATTCAGCACGATAGGCTCTTGCAATTTAAGCCAGGCTTGCAGCAGGCGTGTGTGCAATTCGAGTTGCTCGTCTGCCAGCTTATTTATGGTCCGCTCAACCGTTGCTTCCGCTCCCTTAATGGCGTAGTCTGCTATTGCTGAGATGGGTAGATCTAAACCAATAAGCTTCATTATCGGTTCTTCTATCCATCTGTGGGTCAGTAGGTCAGTCAGGGTTTTTAGTCGCCAAGCTTCGTCTATGGTATAAGTTGTCTCAAAGTCTAGTTCGACCTTTCCATTGCCTCTCAACTTAGTCAGACCAGCGTCATAAGTCAGGCGAATTTCCAAAGGAATACTATAATTGAGGCGATTTGCTGAAAATTGTAATTGAACCGATCCACATTTGCTTAGTTCGACATGCATCCGCTTATCGTCGGGTGATTGCCCAACTTGTTTCAGTGCATCATCGAGTTGTCGGTCTACCAGCTTTTCCAATTGGTCGACAGCAAATTGCAAGGCTAGATTTATCGCAGACTCTTTCTCAGCCATAATTTCTCCAAAAGTACGTTAATATGAATTTTCACGCTCTACTCAGTGATCTCGACGGCACCTTGGCGGATACCGAGCCCGTACACGCCAACACCTGGCTGGAAGTCCTTTCCCAATACGGTCTACAATTTGATCACGATTGGTTTCAGCAGTGGGTGGGCACTTCCGATTTCTATCTAGCCAAGCAAGTAATCTCCAGGCACGGATTAGATATCGAAATCAAGGAGCTTCAGGTACAAAAACGCGATCTTTTTCATCAAAGAGTCGTGCAGCAAGGTGAGCTTTTCCCTGGCGTGAAGGAGGCTATGGCTCAGCTTTTTTCTGCCGTCCCCGTTGCGATCGTCACCAACAGCGGTCGATTGGATGCCGAGCATATTTTCCAAGCTACAGAAATAGATCAATATGCTCAACTGAGCATCACTGCCGACGATGTGGAAGAAATGAAGCCCGCACCAGAAGGATACAAGCTCGCGGCCAATATGATGGGCATGCTGCCGGAGCACTGCGTGGCCATCGAAGATTCCAGGGCAGGAAGCCAGGCAGCCTGGGACGCTGGCTGCTATGTTTTGGGTATAGACCATGGGCAGGTCGGTAGCCAGTTGAACGCCCACGAGGTATTTCCTACTCCTGCTGCTGCTTTTCAACGAGCTATGGAGATGCTGGAAGTCACCGTGGCCTCATAAAATCAAACCCGGAATAATTGGGCTTGTCTAAAGCTCGTTATAAGCCCATGAAAAAGTCTGCACTCCTCGTTTCATTTGCTTTTCTCGGTCTGTTTCTGCACGCACAATTTGGTGTAACAGTTGCCTATTCCATCCCTCAGGTCACCTTCGACTCCGAAACCCGAACAACCGAAAACGTCTGGCAAGGCGGGCTCGAATACAGCGCCAACTACTGGTTTAGGCTCAGCCAGAAGCGAATTGAGTTTTTGCCCAGTGTAAGCTATGCCAGCTACGATTATGACCGAGCTTATTCAGGAGAAATAGATATCGATAATTTCAATTTACTCAGCCTGGGTTTTCAGCTACACACTCGCATTTATCCTTTCGATTTCGATACCGACTGCGACTGCCCGACCTTCGGCAAGCAGGGACCTGCCCTGGACAAAGGCTTCTTTATTCAATTGAGTCCTGGTGTCAGCTATTTCAGAGACAGCAAATCAGATCTCGGCGACGCCACTGCACCTATGCCAATCAGAGAAAGTGGGGTGCTGCCTACCCTGGGTCTGGCCTTGGGCTTAGATTTTGGTGTGAGCAATTTGGTTACGGTCAGCCCGATAGCAGGTGCCAGATATGCTTTTGGTGATTTACCAGAATCACAAGCTGGCGTTTTCCCAGGTCAGAATGGAGATTTCTGGACCATTTTCGCCGGCATTCAACTCGGCGTAAGGCTTGATGAGAAGCGGTATTGAGTTGACCAGGCCCACATCGCCAAATAGCATAAAAGATATAGGCTAGGGCCGAACGCCACGGGGTCAGTCGAGTAATTTGAGTTTCTCCGGTTGGCCATGCTCGTGGCGGTGCATGTAAGTGTCAAAAAGTGCTTGGCGTTCTTCGGCTGTAGTCGGCGGATTATCATAGGCGCCCTCGGCCTGCCGCTGACGAAGCCCTTCGAACAGACTGACGGCACAAGCCACGCTGATGTTGAGCGATTGCACGATCCCGTACATGGGAATGATGAAGTTCTGATCAGCCTGAGTCAAAGTTTCCTGGCTGAGCCCGTCGTGTTCATTCCCGAAGAGTAAGGCGACCGACCCGCGGAAGTCCAAATCATGTAAACCCACCGCTTCCTCGCCCAGGTGGGTCGCATAGACCTGATCGGCTATTTGTCTGACGTGCCTGAAGCAGGCGTCAACGTCCTGGTAGTAGTGCACATCCAGCCATTTGCGCACGCCACCACTCGTTTTCTTGCCCAGTTTGATGTTCTTGGCACGCAGCTTAGGATCGGTTTGCAGCAGAAAAATTTCCTGAATGCCTACCGCGTCGCAAGATCGCATAACTGCGGCCAGGTTGTGCCGATCGTGCACATTTTCCAACACCACTGTCCAGTTGGTCTGCCTGCGACCGACTACTTCTTTCAGTAGCTTGCGTCTTCTTTCGTTGGGGGCTGCCAAAAGGCCTTAATTGACTCTATTAAACTGGAATCGATTGAAGCGAAGAATATGGACATACCGATTTTCCCACCGATCAATTACCTGGCGCTCATTGTTGAGTCGATCTATATCATCTTGCGGCAAATACACGGGCTCGAAGCGAAACTCCGTGTGCAGCATAGCCTCCGCTTCGCGCTCCAGAGCATACTGAAAGCGCGTACCGTATTCGCGCAGCATACGCGCAAAGTAGAGGGTCATATCGTATCCCAAAAAGGCTTCGTCTCTGGGTACTACCTGAAAGCGATCGAAAAACTCGCGTCGAAAAGCGCGGGTGGCCGGCTGTAGGTTATCGATAAAGACCGAACTGCTGATGTGGACATTGCAGCCCTCGTAGTAGTCGAGATCTATTCGTTCAAAACTCTTCCACTGAGGCAGGCCATATACAGCTACCTGAGTAAACCCATCTCGGGTGGCATTGTAGATCTGGCGCAAAAAATTGGAGACCAGGGTTTCGTTGCCATACTCGGGCAAGATGAACACCACCTTGCGCGCGGCCAGATAGGGTTCTACATCGATGTTCTCTGTGGCCTCGAGGGTGAAGGTCGGCAGTGGAGCAATGTTTGGATCGTTATTCAAATCCACGTAGGTGCGCTGTAGCATGTCGACTGGCACCTGCTGCTCTTCAGATGGGCCCGAAACCAGATAAATCTGATCAGCAGACTGGGTATTTAGCGCATGACGCATGATCTCTCGGCAGTGCGTCTCCAGGGTCGGATTTACCTGAATATAGTTTTCGTTGGTCTCGCTGAGACTGGGCGAAGCTGCAAAAGGCGATACGACCACTTGCTCCCGATTGCGTACGGCATTGGCAGCCAGGGTCACATTGGGGCCCAGGTAAGGACCAATAATCAACTGGGCTTCGCGAAAAGCCGGTTGACGCATTTGTAGGCCTACCCTGTTTTGGTTGGCTTCGGTATCCTGAGCGAATACCCGCAAGTTGTGATTCTCGGCTCGGAGTTCATCCAGGGCAATTTGTGCACCGCTATAGAAGTGTAGTGCCCATTGGGAGTTGGGGTCGATCTCCTGGTCAATACCATTGTATCTGTTGGCCAGAAACGGTAGAAGGAAATCAATTTGGTAAGAGGATAGTTTTCGGGAACCATAGTCGCCCGTACCTATCTGAGTGACCGGGTCTCCATTGGCATCGCCGGGGGTAACGGTTCCTGGAGGCGGTGTGTAGGCTCCACTACCATCTTCAACGATAGGCTGATAAATTTCCTCGCTCTGGACGCGCCAGTTTATGGTGTCCATCTCGACCGTAGGCGCGTTTTCGACCAGCACATAGGTGCCCGTTTCAGGATCGTAAACGCGGCGAGACTGAATAGGATCTAGCTCTTCCTCCTTGGGTTCTTCCCCATCATTGCCATTATTGGCATTGCCATTGCTCTGGCTAATGGGCTTGAACAATTCGCAAGCACTGGTACTACAAATCAGGAGAAAAACCAGTCCGTATAAGGACCATTTACTCCCATTCGATGGTAGCAGGTGGTTTGGTGCTAATGTCATAAACGACTCTATTAATTCCTTTAACGTTATTGATGATCTCGCTGCTTACATCAGCCAGAAAATCGTAGGGTAATCGGCTCCATTCGGCGGTCATTCCGTCTGTAGAGTTAACGGCGCGCAGCGCAACTGCTTGTTCGTAGGTGCGCTCGTCGCCCATAACGCCTACAGACTGAACGGGCAGCAGGATGGTTCCCGCCTGCCAGACCTGATCATAAAGGTCGTATTCTCTCAGCTTATCGATGTAGATTGCATCGGCTGCCTGAAGCAAAGCTACCTTTTCAGCGGTAATATCGCCTAAAATACGGATGGCCAGGCCAGGCCCCGGAAACGGGTGGCGCCCCAGCAGGTGAACGGGCATACCCATCTCGGCCCCAACACGGCGCACTTCGTCCTTGAAGATTTGGCGGAGTGGCTCTACGATTTTCAGGTCCATCCGCTCGGGAAGACCACCGACATTGTGGTGAGATTTAATAGTGGCTGATGGGCCGTGTACACTGACCGATTCGATAACATCGGGATAGATGGTCCCCTGCCCCAGCCAGGCAATTCCATCCAGCTTTTTGGCTTCCTCCTCAAACACTTCTATGAATACCCGACCGATGGTCTTGCGCTTGGCCTCGGGGTCTGTCAGGCTAGCAAGCTCGTCATAAAAGCGTTGCTTGGCGTCTATGGCTGTTACGTTCAGTCCCATACCCTGGTAGCTCTCCTGGACTTGCTCAAATTCGTCTTTGCGCAGTAAACCATTGTCGATAAAAAAGCAGTACAACCTATCGCCTATGGCCTTGTGCAGCAGCATGGCCGCTACGCTACTATCTACCCCACCCGACAGGCCGAGAAGCACTTTTTCCTGCCCGATCTGAGCTTGCAGTTGTTCGACTGTATCGCTGACGAATGCAGCTGGTGTCCAGGAGCAAGAGCAGCCAGCTACACCGACTACAAAGTTGCCGAGGAGTTGGCTTCCGTCGAGACTGTGATATACTTCGGGGTGAAATTGAAGGCAGTAAACCGGAGCCTCAAAAGCATTGTCTACCGCTTGAAAGGCGGCTACTTCCACATCGCGGGTAGACGCCAGCAATTCAAACTTCTCGGGTAGTTGCACGATCGTATCTCCGTGCGACATCCAGACCTGCGAACCGGGATCTATACCCTCGAATAGTCCGCCGGGAATGTGGATTCTGTCCAACTTTGCTTTGCCGTATTCTCGCGTTTCTGAGCGAGCGACCTCACCGCCAAAGTGTTGGGCCATAAATTGCGCACCATAGCAGATTGCGAGGATGGGAACTTTACCCAGAAAAGCATCCAGATGTGGAGCCGGAGCATTGTCTTGTCGCACCGAAAAGGGGCTACCGCTCAGGATGACGGCCTTGATGTCGTCGCTCATTTCTACCTCCGCGTTGAAGGGCACAATCTCGCTGTAGACCTTCAGTTCTCTGATACGACGAGCAATGAGTTGGGTATACTGAGACCCAAAGTCAAAAATGAGCACCTTTTCCTCCATCCTGCAAATGTAGCTAGCCCGTCGCAATCGGACAGCCTTCTCCTTGTGGATCTGCCCACTCCACCCAGCTGCCGTCATACAGATACAGATCCCGGTCGGGCGAAACCAGGGCCGTTGCCAATAAAACGATACAAGCCGTCAAGCCAGATCCGCAGCTAAATACTAAGGGACCGGATGGAGATATCATGACCGATAGTTTCTTTTTTAGGACTTCCGCAGGTAGATACTTCCCCCCGCTCAGGAGTGTCTTAAAAGGAATATTTACAGATTGGGGTATATGACCACTGGGCCATCCAGGGCGGGGCTCTGGTGCATCACCTGTAAACCGCCCCGCAGATCGGGCATCGACTACCGTTGCCTCAGCAGATTGTAGGTTGCTCTGGATGTCTGCTCGAGACCAAGTTGCATAGTTTTTATGGTAATGCGTTTGTATTATTTCAACTTTACCCGCCATATCTGAATTTTCATCATGCGGTTGTAATGTTTCAACTTTCCAAACAGCTGCATCTTCTCCTTTCTCTTCAACTTTTCCACCTACCTCT
>JBCBVN010000233.1:0-6967 GCA_039817625.1 Bacteroidota bacterium | reverse complement strand
ACATCGCTGAGCTGATTTAGATTGTCGCTTACTTGCTCGAATTGACTGCGCAACTCTTCGTTTTCTTGCTGAAGCAGACGCTCTTGGGCACTCGGCATGGCCGACTTGAGCCCAACAGCAATGGGTAGAGCTGCCACTACAATGGCACAGACAATAGCAAAAATGCGCAGAAGAGTATGTCTGAGAGGTTCGACGACCTTCTCGTACTGGAGAGTTTGCCGATTAAATACGTATTTCTCGCGCCTCATATATGGTTTGGTTAACCAAAAGTTACGTCCTCGACCTCAAATAGTTAACAACCCTTAGGCTAAATCCAATGTAAAGCGTGGGGAAAATTTAAAGGCTTGACGTTTTGATCCCAACTGACCAAAACCGATAAAGTTCAGATCAGGGTTACAAATGTAAAGTCCTGAATTTATAATTCCGTGAATGATATAATTAAAATATCCACATTTTAACTTTTTTGATTACAAAAAGAGATATTTTAACTCATTATCTTGGATTTGCTTATCTTTTTGGTGGCCTACTGGGTCTGATTTCGATCTTGCTGGGTAGGGTTCTTGCTGGCATAGCCAATAAGTCGACAACAACCTGAGCAATATCCTCTCCCTGAATCTTCCAGGCATCACTTTCATCTGGTGTATTCCCATTGAAGTAAGTAGCTACCGAGCCGGGCATGATGGTCGTTGTTTTGACGCCCTGATCGCGCAGATCGAGCATAGCCGCCTGAGTAAATCCTACCAGTCCAAACTTGGAGGCGTTGTAGGCAGCACCTTTGGCAAAAAAGTTGGTGCCCGCCAGAGAAGCAATGGTGATGAAGTAGCCCTGGTGGTTGATCAGGCCATCCAGGCTGGCCTTCAAGCTGTTGAATACGCCAGTCAGGTTGATGTCTATGGTCTCATTCCACTGTTCCTCCGTCATGTCGATCACTGATACAAAGTGTCCCAGGCCCGCATTAGCAATTACGATGCTGGGCAACTCTCCAAATCTGTCTTCAGCTGCAGCAACGGCGGCTTTCTGAGCATCCATACTCCTTACATCTGCTTCTACGCCGAGGGCCTGGCCCGAAAACCCCATGGCGTTGAGTTGTGAGCTAACTTGATCGCAGTCTGTCTGCCGGCGCCCGGTAAAGACGATATTAGTGCCTTGCTGCATAAGCGCTTCTGCTATGGATCGACCAATTCCTTTAGTACCGCCAGTGATATAGGCTACGGGCATAGTTTGTTATTTTAGTTTGTTATTACATTGGTGACCAATATGCCCTTTGGGGCGGTCATCCTTTACTATCACTTCTCGAACACAATTGGCATGAAGGTCGGTTCGCTTTTGGTGTTTCTTTTTTTTGGACTTCCGCAGGTCGGAAGCATTCTCCAGGCTCAAATGGTCAATCGCGACAGTCTGAAAGCCATTATAGAAAAACCACCAAACGATACGGCAGATCTGGTGGCGCTTAGAGAACTTGGAATGAGCTTCAATTCAGATCGCGATTCCATGGCGCATTATCAATGGATCATGCTGGATCGGGCACTGGAGCGAAGCGATAGTTTTTGGATAGCTCGGTCTAGAAATTCCCTGGCTGGTAATGCCATATTCAAAGCAGATGCTATAGACTCGGCTTTGTTGTTAAATCAGCTTGCACTGGATTTTTACGATCGCAATCCGGGGAAATATTTAGGAGATGAAATTGCTGCCTGGCTAAACAGGGGAGCCATCTACCAGATGGCCAGCGATTATGGTCCAGCAGTCGAAAATTATAATGTCGCTTATGATCTGATGGAATCTTCAGGCAAGAAAAAATATCTGGGTATGTTGCTCAACAACCTGGGCATCATACATCGAATACAGGGAGATTTTCGGGCAGCAGAAGAAGTGTACCGAAAGTCCATACGACTTAAGGAGGAAAGTGGCGATGTGATAGGACTGGCCAATACCTATACGAACCTCGGTGTTGTCTTGCTGAATATGGATAGCATTTCTGCTGCTGAGCAGTCCTTTGGGCAAGCCAAAGAATTGTACACGGAAGCTGACGAAATTGGCGAGGCCATTGGAGTAGATATGCAATTAGGTCAGGCACTTTATCTGAAAGATGAATGGCTGGAGGCACTTCAGGTGTGGGAAGATGCCCTGGCCGACGAGCGATTAAGTACCAATGCACTCACCTACGTAGGTACTACCTCTGCGCTGGCAGAGATATATCTAGACAGCCTGAAACAGCCCGAGCGCGCCAAGCAGTATTTGGATGAGGCGCTGACCTATGCACCCTACATCGCCGACGAGCGGATATTGATAAGTTTGGATTTGGTCAGAGGTAAATACTGGAAATTGGTTAGTCGCTATGATTCTGCCGTGTTTTATCTCAGCAGATTTGCGGAGCGGAGGGTCGATTTTTATGACGAAGAAAAAATCCGAAATGAGCAAATGATGAGCGAGCGGTTTCAATCTGCGCTTCGCGAATCACAGCTCGAACAGCAATCTGCCGAATTGGCTCAGCAAGAGGCTGAGCTGGCTGCTACCCAGGCTCGCCAGCGATTCTGGACCGTTCTGGCCTTATCTCTGGCCGGCCTGGCTTTAGGTATATGGTTGCTGGCGCGTTATCGAGCCAGCCTGAGAAGGATTCAATCTGAACAGCGAGAGCTGCGGCAGGCTCAAGAGCTGGAGCGTATGCAACGTGAAGCCACAGAAGGTAATTTGCGCTCATTGATAGAGGGGCAAGAGGTAGAGCGGCAACGCATAGCTAAAGAACTCCACGATGGTCTGGGTGGACTACTTGCTACCGTGAGCCGTGGGGTAGGGGAAATGGCTGCTCAGCTAAATAGCCCAGCTCAAGGCAAAGGGCCTAATCATTCGACAGGCGCGGAAACCAGGGTAGCGGAGCCACCACCAGATCGGCCCGCGGAAGTCCAAAACCGAGAAATAGCCCTATTGGAAAACCACTCCACACAAATACTAATCGATCGTGCTTGTGCTGATCTCAGACAGATTGCTCACGATCTGGCCCCTCAAGCACTTACGGTTTCGGGCCTGACTGGAGCACTTGAGGATATTGCTGATCAATTGCGCTTGAAAGGAATGGTCTGTGATCTGGAAGTATACCCCGAACTAGATCAGGCTATGGATGTCAAGCAGCAGGTCATGGTTTTGAGATTGGTCCAGGAACTGACCCATAATGTGGTCAAGCACGCTGATGCGGAATCGGTTTTTGTGCAGCTCGTTCCAACTGATGGCCGCCTGCTACTGACCGTAGAAGATGACGGGCGTGGCTTTGACTTACAAAGAGCTGAGCAAAATCGGGGAGGTCTTGGACTGAATAGCGTTCGCCAAAGAGTAGCCTTTTTACAGGGAGATCTCGAGATCGACACGGCCCCTGGCCGTGGTACAACAGTAGTCATCAGTATACCGATTGCCAATCCTCAATAACAGTGGTCAGCTATTAACCTGAGAGGGACTTATATTGCCAAAGCTTATGATTAAAATTGCGCTTGTTGACGATCACGGTATCGTACTGGATGGTTTGCAGTCGATGCTTTCGGTTGAGCCTGAACTCAATGTATTAGGAGCCTATCAAAGTGGGGCAGCTTTGAGAGAGGCCCTCCAAAATGGTACTATACCCGACGTTTTGTTTCTGGATATTCACCTGCCCGATGCCAATGGTGTAGAGCTTTGCAAGAAATTGGTAGCCGATTATCCCGATCTGAAAATCATTGGTTTGTCGATGGTCAATCAGGCCAGCCTGATCAAGTTGATGTTGAAGAATGGGGCGTGTGGATACTTACATAAAAATGCCGGGAAAGAAGAAATGCTAACCGCTATTCAGCAGGTATACGAAGGCGACCGATACTTGAGCAAGGAGATATCCGAGCTGCTGTTTTCGGGTGGACGGGGAGAAAAGGCCAATACGAATGTTTCCCCATTTCCGAGGCTCAGTAGACGAGAGAAGGACGTGCTCAAATTGATCGTTGCTGAAAAAACCACCCAGGAAATAGCTGATCAACTATTCATCTCGTTTGGGACGGTAGAAACCCACAGGCGGAATATCCTAAGCAAACTAGGAGCTAGAAATACGGCGGGCCTGGTGCGGATTGCTATTGAGTATGACTTGGTTTGAGGGGGACTAGGTGGTACTACTCTTCCTTCTCCACCTAATGTTGCGCCAATTCCGCAGCATAGTCTTGCCTACTAAATGCTCATCAATACCCTTGTAGACTAAACTCGTTACTGTGGGACGATCCCAATAACTAGAAACCTGATCTAGGTTTTTTATCATGCCAGGCCTAAATTGTTTCGCTGATTTTATTTCGAATAACTGAGCTTCATTTCCCCGTTCAAACAGTAGATCTACTTCCTTCTTTTCTTTATCCCTGTAGAAATAAAAGTTTGGTGAATGCCCTTGATGGTAAAATGATTTGAAAGCATCTGCAATGATGAAGTTTTCAAATATGGCGCCTTTACTTCGGTTGACACTTAGTTCCTCTGGATCAAAAATTTCTAACAAATAGCAAAGTAGGCCCGTATCATAGAAGTATATTTTCGGAGTTTTCACAAGGCGCTTTCCAAAGTTTCGAAAGAAGGCAGGAAGCCTAAAGATCAAATAACTCTGTTCTAAAATTCCGAGCCAGGCTTGAGCAGTTTTTAAGCTAATTCCAACATCTTTTGACATCTTGCTAAAGTTGGCATTTTGTCCTGCATAGGAAGCGACTATCCGAATGAACCTTTGAAAATCGTCAAGATTTGACCAATTGACTAGCTCAGCCACATCGCGTTCGACATAACTAGCCATATAGGAAGAGAAGAACGGTTCAGTAGCTAACCCCCTTTTTACTAGATCTGGATAAAATCCTCGGATTATGGCCTTGTCTGCATCTAGAGGAAGTAGATCTGAATCGTATAGTTCTTCATTATCCAAGGGGAGAAGCCTTACAATACCAACTCTGCCAGCAAGGGTTTGAGTAATATTTTTCCGAAGTAAAAAATTTTGAGAGCCAGAAAGTATAAACCTACCAGGTCTTCTGTCTTCGTCTACCATGCCTTGTAGATAAGAGAACAACTCTGGCCACCTCTGGGCTTCGTCAAAAATTACTTGGTCGTTATACTCATCAAGGAATGATCTAGGATCATCCAAAGCTTGTCTTCGCAGGTCAGGATTCTCTAGCGAAACATATTTATATCCTGGATATAAATCTCTCAATAAGGTTGTTTTACCAGCCTGCCTTGGCCCGGTAAGACTTATTACTGGAAACATTTTTCCTATCTCCGTTAGATAATGGCTTGTTCTTCTGGGTATCAGCACGCTAAGTATGTTGTATGATTTGTCTAATTGAACGACTTCTATTGGTAGTTAAAGACTATTTCGGAGCAGAAGGTCTAATAAGAGTTGGACAAATTTGGAGTGTACTCCAGATCCGTCCAAAATTAGCCAAATTTGGAGTATACTCCAAATTTGTCCAGAATTAGCCAAGTTTGGAGCGGAAAATCTCTTTGAGCTTACGGCTGTAAGCGATGTGCTAGAATAATCTGATATGGCAGCGTATTGAAATCTAATTCGTCAATGATAATTCGTTGGCCCCTATCTTTGAGTTTATGCACACTCCACTGGAAGTTTTGCAGAAATTTTGGGGTTATGCGGCCTTTCGACCTGGCCAGCAGGAGATTATTGATGCGGTACTAGCTGGTCAGGACACGCTGGCGCTGCTACCGACGGGTGGAGGCAAAAGTATTTGCTATCAGGTGCCAGCCCTGTGCATGGAGGGAGTCACCCTGGTGGTATCGCCTTTGATTGCGCTCATGAAGGATCAAGTTCAACAGTTGCAGCGAAGAGGCATCGTAGCAGATGCTCTTTATAGTGGATTGCGGAGAGCGGACATTGATCGCATATTAGACAATGCTGTTTATGGAAATTTGAAGCTACTTTACCTGTCACCCGAGCGCTTGCAGACCGATCTGGCCAGGGAGCGCATCAGACGAATGCCAATTTCACTCATTGCCGTAGATGAGGCGCACTGCATTTCGCAATGGGGCTATGATTTCAGACCCCCATACCAGCAAATAGCTAACATCAGAGAATTGCACCCAGCTGTTCCGACCCTCGCGGTCACGGCGACCGCCACGCCAGAGGTAGTTGCCGATATACAGCAGTATCTGGGGTTCCGGGGAGCGCATCGGTTGTTTCAAAAAAGCTTTGCTCGCGACAACCTGAATTATGTGGTTCGCGAAACTGCAGATAAGGGCAGCCAGCTGATCCGACTGCTCAAGAATGTGCCGGGTAGTAGCATAGTGTATGTACGCAGTCGCCGTAAGACTACAGAAATTGCCCAAGCCCTGAATCGCTTTGGTTTTAAAGCTGCTGCTTATCATGCAGGCCTGTCTCCCGATGAAAGAGATAAGCGGCAGGCCGACTGGATCGAGGATCGGATTCGGGTCATGGTAGCCACCAATGCCTTTGGGATGGGGATCGACAAACCCGATGTGCGATCAGTCGTCCATTGGGAGCTACCCGATAGTCCGGAAGCCTATTTTCAGGAAGCCGGCCGGGCAGGTAGAGATGGTGAAGCGTCTTTTGCGCTGCTCATTTTTCAGGAGCGAGATGCCGAGCTGATGCTCAAACGACACGAGCAATCCTATCCCGCCACCGACGATATCAAGAGGGTCTATCGAGCATTGGGGTCTTACCTACAGCTGGCCGTTGGAGCAGGCAAAATGGAGAGCTACGATTTCCAACTCGAACAATTTGCCAAGACGTTCAGCCTCGATCGGTTATTGGTCTATTATAGCCTCAAGGCGCTGGAAAAAGCGGGCTACCTGATCATGAGTGAAGCCATACATCAGCCCGCTCGCTTGCGGTTTTTAGTGAGCAAAGAGCAGTTGTATGATTATCAACTCAAAAATCAGCAGCTCAACAAATTGCTGAAGAGCATTCTGCGCACGAGCCAGGGTGCTTTTGTAGAACCAGTCCGTCTCAGAGAGGGCAACC
>JBCBVN010000232.1:0-6979 GCA_039817625.1 Bacteroidota bacterium | reverse complement strand
CAAACCTTAAGTTCAATAAAATTTTATAAGATGACCAAATTTGTTTATTTCTTTTCACTATATTTTGCATTATCATTCGGAATGTTGTCTGCACAGTCCTCCTCTCAAGAGGCAGGGGTGAAAAGCAACGTTTTTGATATTACTGCAAGCGCAAAGCTTGGAAGTGCCATTCTAAACACATCAGATTATATAGATCTGTCAGGAAATGTAGTTTCCTCTGAAGTCCTGATTGGCTACACCATAAGAAATAGATTTAAAATTAGTACAGGTGCTGCTCTGACTAATTTTAATGCCAATGTTTTTGTTGGTGGACAGCAGTTTGGACTTCAGAGTCAGTTTCTGCAGATTCCCTTGAAGGTAAACATCGGTTACGATCTGGTGAAATTGTCAGGTCCACAACAGATCGATCTTGTTTTTGGCGTAGGCGCGATAGGCAGCTACCAGCTCAATGAAGAACTAAGGGGAGCAGACACCGAAACGGACAATGATACTCAGGGCTGGCATGTAGGATTAGTAGTCGAGCTTGGCGTAAACCTCAGCATTAAAGAGGATCTAGCATTGGGAATATTTCTCGAGAACAATTTTCCGAATACCGAATTGGCCGAAGGAGACGAGGTGAGCCTAGACAATCGGCTAGTGAAATTCTCTTTTAACTACCAATTTTGAATTTGAAAGGGGCCACTACTCATCAACATCAAATATCTCATCGGCCTCATCCCGTTCCATAGTGTCGCTGACATTGTCGAACATATTACTGGCTTCAGCCCAAAAGTCTTGAATAACTGGCCAGATCAGTAAGCCGTAATCTTTAGCGATATCGGGTAGGGCAGCAGCAAATGGATAGGTGATGCTTTCCTCCTGGGCTTGCTCGTCGATGAGATTGCTGTTTGTAGCAAACAACAGCAAACCAGAATATATCAGGCAGAAAAAGAAGCCGGAGAGCACACCGCCAAGTACCTGATTGATGAAATTTATGTTGACCGTTTCCAGGAATTGGGTAAGCCCTCTGGAGAGTAGGCGAAACAAAAAGAGGATGGCAATGAAGGTTAGCAGTATGCCCGCCAAAAACTGCACGCCAGAGCTCGATCCGGGCATGAGAGCCCCTACATAGTCTCCGGCAGCAGGACCTAGTTTCATCGCCCCGAGAATGGCGACAAACCAACTCACTAAGTTGAGTACAGTAGAGATGATACCTCTGCTGTATCCTACCCAAAAGCCATACAAGGCAAAAACGGCAAATAGAATATCTATCACACTACAAATCTAGTCTGTTTTTGTGACGGCATTGCAACAACTCGACCAACAAGCCGTTTACATCTACTAAGAGGCTATCTACCCCAACTATTACATACCTCTTACTTGACGGCTCGGCATTTGTCGGGCCGTTCTCGTTTTATAGTACTTGCAAGGGTATGATTCCGCAGGAACATCTTGTACCTTTGCGGCCAACCCAAATCACCCTCCCAATGAAGATTTTAGCCAACGATGGCATAGCTCCCAATGGTAAGAGTCAGCTAGAAGCTGCTGGATTCACTGTAGTGACTGAAAAAGTAGCCCAGGAAGATCTACCTGCTCAACTCCCAGACTACGTTGGAATCATCGTCAGGTCAGCTACCAAGGTCAGAAAAGACCTGATTGATGCTTGTCCGGACCTCAAATTTATCGCGCGTGCTGGCGTAGGTATCGACAATATCGATCACGAATATGCGCGCTCAAAAGGTATTCCTGTCATCAATACACCCGCTGCGAGTAGTGAGTCTGTAGCAGAGCTGGTGTTCAGCCATTTCTTCAATCTGGCACGTTCAGTACACCGCTCGAATGTAGAGCTACAATTGGCTGATAGCAATTTTAAGGCCCTTAAAAAGTCCTACAGCAAGGGTATACAGTTGCGTGGAAAGACGCTGGTCGTGATCGGCTTTGGACGCATCGGGCGCGAAGTCGCCCGCATTGGTTTGGGAATGGGAATGCGCATCCTTCCCGTTGATCCCATGATCGAAAAAGCTGAAGTTACCGTGGATATGCACGAAGCCTATGGCGGTAGTCAAACGATAGTGCTCGAGACAGTACCATTGTCAGAAGCACTTCCTCAAGCTGATTTTCTGACCCTCCACGTTCCTACAGTCAACAAACCGATTCTTGGTGCAGAAGAATTAGCCACCATGAAGCCAACCGCTTTTGTCGTAAACAGTGCAAGAGGTGGAGTCATTGAAGAATCTGCCCTGCTGCATGCGCTGGAAAGTGGCCAGCTAGGCGGTGCCGGTCTTGATGTTTTTGTAGGTGAACCCAACCCGGATCGCAAGTTGCTGGAACATCCTATGATTAGCATTACCCCGCATACCGGTGCTAGTACCGTAGAAGCGCAAGCCAATATCGGCCAGGAACTGGCAGATAAGATTATTGCGCTCAATCTTGTCTAGAAGCCATCATTAGCTCGCCGCTGTGCGTTTGGCTAGCCATTTTATGTGAGGTTTAGGGTTACATTTGTGTCCCCCACCAAATCTAACCATTCATGGATTACTTCAAGGAATCCCTTAATCTGCATAAAAGGCTGAGAGGCAAAATCCGCACTGGCCTAAAAATGGACGTGCGTACCAAAGATGACCTATCTCTCGTCTACTCTCCCGGCGTAGCCGAGCCCTGCAAGGCCATCCATGCCGATCCCGAAACGGCTTATGATTACACCATTAAAGGCAATACGGTAGCCATCGTAAGCGATGGTTCGGCAGTATTGGGCTTGGGAGATATTGGTGCGCTGGCCTCTATTCCAGTTATGGAAGGTAAGGCTATGCTCTTCAAACGATTTGCCGATTTAGATGCCTTCCCGATCTGCCTGGACACCAAGGACACCGACAAAATCGTAGAAACGGTCAAACTGTTGGCCCCGGTTTTTGGAGGTATTAACCTGGAGGACATCAGTGCACCCAGGAGTTTTGAAATCGAGCGCCGTCTGCAAGACATCGGTATTCCCGTTTTTCATGACGATCAGCATGGCACGGCCATTGTCACATTGGCTGCTTTGATGAATAGCTGCAAGATCACCGGCCGTAAAATGGAAAACATCAAAGTCGTCATCAATGGTGCTGGTGCGGCTGGGGTGGCCATTGCCAGGCTGTTGCGTTGTGTAGACAATATGGATAATAAAAGTAAGTGTACACCAGTGGCTGATATCATTGTCTGCGATACGAAGGGCATCATTTCCAGTCAGCGAGGCAACCTCAACGAAGCTAAGCAAGCCCTACTCGGTTACACCAACGTAGAGGACAAAAGTGGTACCGTCCAGGACGCACTTCATGGAGCAGATGTTTTCATCGGTGTCAGCGTCGGGGATCTTCTCAATCGGGAAGACATTGCCACCATGGCACCTGACCCCATTATCTTCGCTATGGCCAACCCGATACCCGAAATTATGCCTGAAGAAGCACTGGCCGGAGGTGCCGCCATCGTCGGTACGGGCCGTAGCGACCTTCCCAACCAAATCAATAATGTGCTTGGTTTTCCGGGGATTTTTCGTGGGGCTATCGATGCGCGTGCCCCGCGGATTACGCCGGGTATGAAGCTGGCAGCCGCACGAGCCATTGCCGCTCATCTGCCTAATCCTACTCCAGATATGGTCATTCCGCCCACCTTAGATGAGCGAGTGGCCTGGCGCGTAGCCGAAGGTGTACGCGTAGCCGCAGAGAATGATTTTGGCGATGGGAACCATTAGAACTTCACTATCATCACATGTCCTTCACCCAATTTATCCTAGTCTTATCAGTCGCGATATTCGCAGGGTGCGGTAGTCCATCCAGAACAGAAAGCGAAGAAACGACCAATACCTACCCAGATGTCCAAATTGCTGGAGCGATGAGCAATGTGATGTGGAAGGGCGAACTGAACGGAATCATTGGCCTGGATACTATTTCGGGCAAAAAAGGCCTATATGGTCTGGGACCACTGAGTGGTTTACAAGGCGAACTCCTTATAAATGATGGTATTTGTTACGTATCCAAAGTAGTTGATGATTCCACCATTGAGATGCAACAGACTTGTGCAGTCTCCGCACCCTTTTTTGTGTACACCCATGTAAATGAATGGAATGAGCTTAGACTACCGCCCAACATCAAGACCATACGAGATCTGGAGACATTTATAGATCAAGAAACAATAAATGCAAAGAGACCCTTTGTCTTCAAGTTGATTGGCCGAGCAAAAAGCGCAAAGATCCACATCCAGAATCTTCCTGAAGGGGCTAAGGTGTCTTCGCCGGCCGAGGCTCACTCCGGGCAAGTCAAGTATAATCTATATGATAAACAATCGGAGGTGATCGGATTCTTTTCTACTGAGCATCAGGGCGTTTTTACCCATCACGATACCTATTTACATATGCACCTAATTTCAAAAAATGGCAACCAGATGGGCCATCTGGACGAACTGGAAATTGACGAAATGGTATTGCTTCTTCCTTTAAAGTAGAATGATCAATAGATCATCCGTTTATCCTACCTGCCAGTAGCATTAACTCTGTTATTGCCGTCCGAACCTCAAGCTCTAGCAAAGAAATACGCGTTTTGGCGGCATTTAGATTAACCTGGGCGTTGCGCAACTGCGTGGCATCGACTTGCCCCAATCGGTAATCTTCCTGGGTTTTGTCGAAGTTGAGTTGGAAAGTGGGAAGATTGCGGCGCTCAGTTTCCAGCAAAAAGAGACTGTTTTCATAGCTGGCATAGGCTTGCCTTAGCCGGGTAACCAACTGTAGCTCCGTTTGCTCGTACCGTTTGGCAGCTTGCGCTACCTGAATTCTGGCATTCTGCTGCTGCGTTTGGCGAGCACCTGCATCGAAAATGTTGTACGAGAAGCGAAGGCCGGCTTCTGCACCGAAGTTTCGGTTTTCGAGTAAGAAGTTGGCGTCGTCTTGCTGGTTCAGATAGTTGGCGTTGGCGTAGAGGCTAAGGACGGGCCTGCCCGCTCTCAGGGCTTGGTCTAGTTCATTCTCTTGGAGCAGGATGCGTGTTCGAGCGGCTGCGAGTCCGGAGTTGGACTTCCGCAGGTCGGCTTCTAAGTCATTATACGAAAGCACTTCCATGCTGCTGGAAAGAGGGACTAGCGAAAACTCGGTTTCCGGGTCTCTTCCCAGCAAGAAATTGAGGTCTCTTTTGATATTCGCCAATTGGAGGTTGAGTTGCTGGAAAGCGACGCTGTCGGTTCGAAGATCCACTTGACTTTGCAAGCGTGCCAGACTATTGGCCGTACCGTATTCACCAGCGCGCTCGATTCGACTCAGTCTATCGTTACTTAAATCAATATTGTCGGAAGCGAGCTGTAGTTGGTCGGCCAGCGAGCTAGCGGCCAGATAAGTTCGAATGACAGCCACTGTAGTCTCATCTCGGGCTAAAGTCAGCCGGTCTGCGGTAGCCTGATCGACTAATCTGAGTTGTTCGAGACGGGCTTTTGCCTGGCCACCGTCCAGGACCAGCCAGCTGGCTTCTGGCTGAATGATGATTCCCCGGCGAAGGCCATTCAACTCAATAGGCGGATTTTCACTGCCCGGAGGGCCCAGGTTGACCGTTTCTGTGCGGGTGTCCCCATAGCCAAGC
The DNA here is from genome assembly GCA_039817625.1 of Bacteroidota bacterium. Taxonomy (GTDB): domain Bacteria; phylum Bacteroidota; class Bacteroidia; order Chitinophagales; family Saprospiraceae; genus Neolewinella. The sequence continues at coordinate 1,403 of JBCBVN010000232.1, read as the reverse complement.
AGAAGTTGGGACTGAATATCGATTCGAGGTTGTAAGCCGACGAGGGCCGGATCAATATTGTTTTCGGAAATCTGCTTGTCGTAACCTAATACGGCTAACTCCGGATTATTGGCTAAAGCAATAGTTACAGCATCGGGCAACGAGAGGGGAGTCTGACCTGCGGAAGTCCAAATACAGACAAACAGGCCGATGAGCAAAGCGACTCCTTTGTGTGGTCTATAGCTATAGCCTTTGGGCCCTTTCCACGATGAGAAGGAAGGAGGAAATATTGAAGTGTACATGATTCTTTTGTAATTCAGTTGGGCGATGGAGGACTAAAACTGATAGGCTTTGGCTCTTACGGCAGGCTCTACTTCTGCTCCGCTTATTTTTCGTTTGCCACGGGTGGCTATCCGCTTTTTTAGTCTACGGCCCTGATTGAGAATGACGAGTAAGGCGGGAAGCAAAAAGAGTACATTGAAGAGACCAAAGCTCAGCCCATATGCCATAGCGATGGCAGGGCCTTTGAGGAATTGGGCGGGTAAAGAACCGCTGGCGAGCAAAGGGGCCAGGCCAGCTACAGTGGTGACAGTGGTCAGCAAGATGGGCCGGAATCGGCTGGCGGTTGCCTCCTTAATTGCGGAGAAAAAGTCGTTGCCCTCTTCCAGCAACTGATTGAAGGTCGAGATCAGCACCAGGCTGTTGTTGGTGAATACCCCGATGAGCGCTATCGTACCGATAATGGAAAACACATTGAGGGCTTCTCCCTGAATGTAGTGCCCCAGAATGACTCCGATAAATGCAAAGGGATAGAGCGCAAAAGTGAGCAAGGCCTGACTGAAGCTGTTGAAGTTGATCACAATTAAAGCCAGCATAATGAGCAGAATGATCGGAAAGACTACGCCTGCTCCGGCACCCATCTTATCGCTTTCACGGCTCTGCCCCTCGGCAGTGAAAGCCAGGTCTGGGTATTGCTGTTGTAGGTCGGCAACCACACCGGCTTGTAATTCACCAAGCACTGTTGGGGCACTCACTTGCATATTGGCTACGTTGGCTTCTACACGTATTTCTCGCTTTCCCTCCAGCCGGTTGATGACCTGATTGGCTGTTCCATAGTCGATTTGAGCGATTTCGCGGAGCGGATAGCTGCCTCCATTGGGTGTGCGAATCCGCATGTCTGCCAGGCTGCTTTCCGAGCTACGCTCATCGCGAGGGTAGCGCACCCAGATCTCAATCTCCTCTTCTCCGCGTTGAACGCTTTGCACCTCGGAGCCGAAAAATGCCGTCCTCACTTGATTCATCACGCCTGCCAGACTAAGTCCGAGGCGCTCTGCTGCCGGCCGCAAGCTGAGTACAACCTCTTTAACGCCTTGCTGGTCGGTATCGGATACGTCTTTTAAGTCTTCACGGACCATCATGGTTGA
>JBCBVN010000231.1:0-7010 GCA_039817625.1 Bacteroidota bacterium | reverse complement strand
CGCAGTATTTTTTGGAGCAGATCGACTCGTCTTATCCCCGGTTGATGCAAGAGGTCTTTATACAAGTAGCTCTCGCTTATTAGCTCAAGGTATCTACGCTCTTGCCCTGATTCGTTGATGACTTCCGGGTAGCTTCCAAATATGAGTCGTTGTTCTAGTTGATCCAGGGCTTTTGCAAAGCCCTGATTATCTACAAGTTCACTAAATGATATTGGAAATAAGTAATGCTGAAATTTTCTTCCAGTTAGTGGCTCATTTGTGCCAAATGCAAGATCAAGAGAAGAAGATCCGGTAATTAATAGCTGGACTTCCGGGAGCTCGTCTACTAATATCTTTAGCTTTAAGCCTACATCTGAAATTCTCTGTGCTTCATCTAGTACGACCAGTTTTGCTCCTTGGGTTGCAGCTTTGAGATTAGCCAGGCTATTTGAGCTTAATAGGTCTTGAACTGAACTCAGATCTCCATTTAGGTACAAGTACCCGGGTTCAATTTGCTTTGCAAGCTCGCGTACTAAAGTGGTCTTCCCTACTTGCCTTGGCCCCAGGATGGAGATAATCTTACCTTTAAATAAGTCTTTTTTTAGCTGAGGGAGCAGATGCCTACCTATCAAAATTCGTAAATTATGTGATTATAGTCGCTAAATTTACGTAAAAAACGTGATTGTAATCACATTTTTATAATTTTAGTTTGATTCTAGCCACTTTAAGCATTTCAATAAGTAGCGGCCTGAATTGCTGGGGTTTGTCGATGGGCTTGTCGTATGGTACAGTAAAAGCCACTCGTTTTTCATTAGGGCCCAGCCCGATAAGCTCCATGGCTTCTTTATCAAAAGGCCCCATTTCAGCATCAGTCACCCAGTCGGCATCACAATAGGCGTGTAGTATATCGACCATGGCATCTCTGTGGTCATCGTTCATGTGCTCGATGACTCCATCTTGGAATTTTTGTGGGAAATGGTCCTTATTCATTCTTTCGCGGCGATTTGTATAAAGGTAGGGCTAGTTTTTGTTTAGGACTACCGCAGGTCGAACGCATTCCCTGAATGTGTGAGATCCCCGTTTTGGTCCTGCCAATCAATAATGGGATCGAGTACTTTTCTTGAATGTGTTATGATAGAGCCACGTACCTAAAGGAGAGCAGGATGGATCATTCACTTCAAGTAAGTTTTTCGGATCATGGCCGGATCGTAAGTTGTTGTTCCAGGCATAGATACGATTTGTACAGGGGCGGCCGTTTAGAGATTCGAATTTGAAAAGCAGCTTAATTGGGCGTTTTACAGGACTGGTTTTTCCCATTGCCTGAGTACCTGCAGACGTCAAGAATGGACGGCTAAAGGGTGAAAGTGTCGTCTCAAATAAGCTCTTATGTTAAAAACATTTAAATGCGAATTCTGGCAAGTTAAAAGGCCTTAAGACGCATATACTTCACGGTGATTCACTAGTTCTACACTCGTATTTAGTTCATGCAAAATCCCTCAAACCGTGAAACAGAGCATTGCTATCACATACCGCCTGTTTATCTTGTTTTTTGTCTTGGCCTCGGGTCAAACTGCTGTGGCTCAGGAGATTCATGCGTGCGTAGTCATGCCTGCGCCTGCATCACCTAGTGCTTTAAATGGCTCGACTGGCTTTAATTTGCCGCGTGGAGCGCAAAGCGCGGTAGCCTTAGGCGGCCCTGGCAATAGTGGTTTCAGAAGCAACTACTGGCCAGCGGGTAGTACCATTAGGGTCAAGTTTTTAGGCGGTTCTACATTCGTACGCCAGAAGGTGGTTCAATATGCCCAAGAGTGGACGAGATATGCCAATATCAATTTTCAATTTGTGGCCTCAGGCACTGGAGATATTCGTATTTCCTTTGATCGCAATGGAAGCTCCTGGTCTATGTTGGGCAGACAAGCTCTGAATGCGCCGGCCAATCGACCGACTATGAATTTTGGTTGGTTTACCGATAGTACGCCCGAGTACGAATTTCGCCGCACGGTCTTGCACGAGTTTGGCCATGCCTTGGGGCTCTTGCACGAGCATCAGAACCCGGTGGGCGGTATTCCCTGGAATGAGCAAGCGGTTTACGATTTTTACTGGCGTACTCAAGGGTGGAATCAGCAGACGACCTACCAGAATGTGATGGCCAGACAAAATGCTGATGAGACGCAATACTCGGCCTATGATGCCCAGTCTATCATGCATTATCCCATTCCCACTCAGCTGACCCGGGGCAATTTCGAGGTTGGTTTAAATACCACCATTTCGGCTACCGATGCCGCTTTTATTGCCCAAGCCTATCCAGGTAGGAGGTTCTTCGGACCAACGGGAAGCACCACGCCAGAGGGACGAGATGATACGAAAGCGACAGCTGGAAATGATCGTACCACAAGCTCTACCAGCACGCCTGCAACGGCATCTTATCAGGTAGGTATCACCAATAGTCTTGGTCGATCTGTGCGGGCAGAAACCGTTGAGCTTACTATCGATGGCAGCAAATACACCTTTAGGCTGAGTGAAAATCGCCGCCGGGAGCAGACCATGCGCATGCGTATGCGTCCAGGTACCTACAATTATAGCATCCGCTCTGCTTCGGTCTACACCGGACAAGAAAGGGTATGGAACGGCCGTCGCTACGTGAATCGTCGACAAGAACGCACCATCTACGGTGATGGGTCCGGTAGATTGCAGGTCGACAAAAACAGCAATCTGGTCTTCTACGGCAGATATGACGAAGGTACGGGTAGAATGAAGGTTTGGTTGGGAGAAGGGTAGTGTTCAACCATCATCTTTTATAGGGCAGATAAGTATAATAGTCATGAGTGTATGGTGATCTAAAGTCTTGAAAAGTCGTTATCTTAGTGTAAATAGCTATTGCTACAAGATGTCGAATAGCCCAAAGCAAGATGATCTGTTCCATGATATTATGGAGCATCCCATAGCCGATCAAATCTTAGAACGGGCCAACCAGGCTATGGAAAAGGAGGCTCGGCACAGAGCCAATTTCAGGGAGTGGTTAACCCCTTCGGTAAAAGCAGAGTTTATTAATGGAGAGATCGTTATGCACTCGCCAGTAAAGAGAAGACACCTCAGAGTTGCTGAAAACCTACATTACATTATTGGTTTATACGCAAGGAAGCACAATCTGGGAGAAGTATCTATAGAAAAGGCGCTCATTGAGCTTGGAAGAAATGACTATGAACCTGACTTAGCTTTTTGGCTTAAGGAGCGTACCCTTGAATGGGATAATGATATGATGGTTCACCCAGCACCAGATTTCATCATTGAGATTTTATCTGAAAGTACAAAAGATCGAGACAGAAATACTAAGTATGTCTCTTATGAATCACACGGTGTAGGGGAATATTGGATTATAGATCCGGTCAAGGAACTGGTAGAGCAATTTGTTTTAGTTTCCAAACCAAATTCTAAAGATAAATTTGAACTTCAAGGGACGTTCGGTATAGATGAAGTTTTGACTTGTCTGGTCTTGAAGGACCTTGTTCTACCTGTAGCTGCCATATTCGATGCTCAAGAGAATATGAAATTTGTTACGGAGCTTACGAAATAGCCACATCACGTCTGCATAACCCCCGTCTTATACTCACCGCCCGGGGCCTGACTCGCTGCCTCTATACCACGGCTAATCCACATTCTGGTATCTCTGGGGTCGATGATGGCATCTACCCAAAGGCGAGCCGCAGCGTAGTAGGGAGTAGTTTGACTATCGTATCGGGCTGTGATCTTATCTAGTAGCTGCTGCTGATCTCTTTCCGAAAGCTTTTCGCCTTTGGCTTTGCGGCTTCTGACCTGAATCTGCAGCAGGGTTTTGGCGGCTTGAGAACCACCCATCACGGCAATTTTGGCATTGGGCCAGGCAACCATAAGCCGTGGATCGTAGGCGCGCCCACACATAGCGTAGTTACCTGCCCCGTAGCTATTGCCGATGACGACCGTGAATTTAGGCACCACACTATTCGACATGGCATTGACCAATTTGGCACCGTCTTTGATGATGCCGCCATGCTCTGAGCGAGACCCGACCATAAAACCGGTCACATCGTGCAGGAAGACGAGCGGGATATTCTTTTGATTGCAGAGCATCACAAATCGGGCAGCCTTGTCAGCACTGTCGCTATAAACGACACCGCCAAAGCGCATTTCTCCTTTTGCGGTCTTGGTCACTTTCCGGTTATTGACTACGATACCGACGCTCCACCCGTCTATGCGGGCATAGGCACAGGTGATGGATTTGCCGTAGCCAGATTTGTATTCGGTCATTTTACCGCCATCGACAAGTAATTTCAACAGCTGTTTGGTGTCGTAGGGCTTGGTTGGGTCGTCAGGGACGACTCGCAGCAGATCGTTTTCTTCTCCGGGGGCATCAACTGGTTCAATGCGATCAAAACCAGCATCTTCAGGTGCGCCCAAGTGACTGACCAGGTCTCTGATGGTGTCTATGCAAGTTTGGTCGTCGGGTACCTTATAATCGACCACACCGCTGATTTCGGTTTGGGTAGTGGCTCCGCCCAGGGTTTCTTTATCTACATCTTCGCCTATGGCCGCTCTTACGAGATAAGGACCAGCGAGGAATATGCTGCCTGTACCTTCTACAATCAGACTTTCGTCTGACATGATGGGTAAATAGGCGCCGCCCGCTACGCAACTTCCCATGATGGCTGAAATCTGTGGAATGCCTTCTGCGCTCATGACCGCATTGTTTCTGAAAATCCGTCCAAAGTGATCGGCGTCAGCGAAGATTTCATCCTGAAGTGGTAGATAGATGCCTGCGCTATCTACCAAATAAATGGTTGGTAAGCGGTTGGTCATGGCGATTTCCTGGGCACGCAGGTTCTTCTTGCCTGTGATTGGAAACCAGGCTCCTGCTTTGACGGTCGCATCATTGGCCACAATGACGCATAGTCTTCCGCTAACCCGGCCAAGCCCTACGATCACACCTGCTGCCGGACAGCCGCCGTGATCTTCGTACATTTCGTAGCCGGCAAATGCACCAATCTCCAGAAAATCTGTTTTTGGATCGATCAAGGCGACAATTCGTTCTCGAGCGGTCATTTTACCGAGCTGATGCTGCTTGGCGATTCGCTTTTGTCCACCGCCTTCGGCTATTTTTTCAAACCTATGTTTGAGTCTGGATAGCAACAGCAGCATATTGTCTTCGTAGCTGTTGGCGGCGATTTCTTTGTTGGTCATATTGGTAAGGCTTGAGCGGGAAATTACGGTTTTATAGCTAATGAGTGAAGGTGCTGGTCAGCCATATGAGCGGTTAGAGGCTTCAGAGACCTTATAGATAGAAACTGACCTAGTTATCATCTCCTGGCCCCTCCTTACTTTTGTATTGGATTTTTACTTCCAAATCTATCGCTATGGCCTTTTCCTGGGTTGGTTTTGTCATTAACCTACTTCTATTTGCACTCGGCGTCTACGTTTACCTGTTTAGCCGGGGTTTCATTCGCTTCGGGAGTCCTGAGGTCCGTGAGCGATCTGAGCAATTTCGCAAAGAAAATGCCGGCTGGATGCGCATACTGGGACTGGCTTTGGCTGCGATTATGCTAGTCAGCCTGGTGCTTGATGTGCAAGCAATGATGGGATAAAAGAAGGGGAATCAGCGTGAGCTGACTCCCCTTAGTACCCGAGACGGGACTTGAACCCGTACGGCCATAATGGCCACTGGATTTTACGTACCAACTACGACTTGCGCCGCCGCCTATGCTTCTTGGCGTTTGTGGTCTGGACTTTACCTTCACCTTCTATTCCAATTTAGTTGGAACGGTCAGGTGCTCGCCGTCAAGTCTCTACACCTTTCCTTTCGATATCTTCGATAGGACTTGGCTCGGGGTTGGCAGATGCGTCACCGCAAAAGCGTTCACCGAATTTGACGAGTTCTACTCCGAGATTTCTCTACGGGCAACCCTAATGTTTTTGCCTCTATAGTTGCTTGTCAACGCGTGGCAATTAGGACATAATAACTTGATATTTTTTAATCTATTATCTGTTCTAATTCCGTTTACGTGATGCAACTCTAGTGGAATTATCATACCCTGCCACTCAGTAAGATTACAATTTTCACATTCATGAATTTTGATTCCTTCATTGAGTAGCCTCTTTTTTAGCTTGTAAGCTTGGTAGGTCGATTCTTCAGTAAGGATTTCCGAAAGAGGCTTACGCGGATTAGGCTTGAATTTAAGCCCAACGTTCCAGCCCTGACCTCGGAAATGTGAAGTGTCGATATTCCATTCTTTAAAGCGCTGTTTCAGAGTAGAGTAATTTCCACCAGCAGCTTTTATGCCAAGTTTTCTGCAAACTTCGGCAATGCTGTAAGAGTCAATAACAGCTTTTCGTAGTTCATCTGGGTCGTACTTATACCGCATTTGATGAAAGTAAAACAAAGATGATTAAAAAGCAAACGAAAAACTCCGTTGAGTCCAGCGTGTCTACCAATTCCACCACTCGGGCAAATGAGATGCAGTTTGAGCTGCATTAGATATTGGAAGTGCGAAAGTACAACACTAAATTAAATAGCACCAGTTCCCTAGCCTAAATATTCAAGTAGCCGACCTGCGGAAGTCCTGGCTTTAAGCCACGCATGTAGCAGTTGGTCTAAACCGAGTGGCAAAGCCAACCAGCTATTTTGCAGGCTTTCCTGGGTACTCTTGAGTAGGTCCGTGCGCTCGCTCTTTGAAGGAGCCTGACTGATCTGGCGAATACTGCGAAACCAGAAGCGGCCAAACTCTTTGAGTTTTTGATCTTGCTGTTGCTGCAAATAGCGGCCTTCCGATCGCAGCTGACTTTCCAGAAAATCGAAGGGGACGCCTTGATCAAACAGGGTTGTGATGCGGATGATCCGACTAGCGATGACGATGTCTGGGCGCAGGTCTCCACGTCGGGAGCCTATGATGGGCATAAGCCATTCCTCGCAATCGTTTGGATTGTCTTGCAGAAAGTGCAAAACGGCGGCATTGAATCGGATGGTCAGCTCAGAGACGGCATTGAGTTGATACTGTTCGAGC
>JBCBVN010000230.1:0-7017 GCA_039817625.1 Bacteroidota bacterium | reverse complement strand
ATCGATGGTGCCAGAAGGAGCAGGAGCAGTAGCCTGCTCGTGGTAAAAAGCTTGACCAGTTTTGAAAACCGTGACGCTTTGAGTTTCAAATTGGCCATAAGCTGTCAGGTAGGTGTAGCCTATGGCCAGGAGCAAAAAGTAGTAGCGATGCATAGAAAAGTGATTGCTTAAATAGAATGAGTAGCTATTTGGTGCAATTCGTTGGTTGCCGACCTGCGGAAGTACAAATAACAAAAGCTAACTTGCGGCCTAGTTGGGATGCCGGGTCCCAGCTCTTGGATAAATAGCTTAAGATTATGCCGAAGAAACAGTTACTTGGAATTGATGTTGGTGGAACCAGCATGAAGGGCGGGTTAGTCGATCCAGTGAAGGGAGAAATGGTTACTGATCGAAAGAAGATTTTGACGCCGCAACCTGCAACGCCTAAAGCTATGGCGAATGTTTTTGCTGAGCTGGTTAATTATTTCGACTACAAAGGTCCGGTGGGTGTTGGCTTCCCGGCCATCGTTCGAAGAGGGGTTGCGGAATCTGCAACGAATATTGACAAGAGCTGGATTGGAACCTCTATTGAAAAGACTTTTGGCAAGCACGTCGATGGCCCTGTTTTTGCCCTTAATGATGCCGATGCCGCTGGCCTGGCCGAGATGGGCTTCGGCGCTGGAACTAAGGTCAAGGACGGAACCGTAATCCTGATCACCATTGGTACAGGACTGGGTGCCGGACTATTTATTGATGGTAGGCTCGTGCCCAATATGGAGTTCGGCTCTATGTATTTGCGCGATATGAAAGTCATCGCAGAACGCTATGTGAGCAACAAAGTGCGCAAGGATAAGGAACTGAGCTGGACGGATTTTGGACGTAGATTCAACACTTATCTACAGCACATCGAGCGCATATTCTCCCCTGATACCATTATTCTGGGTGGAGGAGCGAGTAAGTCTTTTAGCGAGTTCAAAGGAGAATTGAAACTACACGCTAAAGTACTTCCTGCCGAAATGCTCAATAAAGCAGGTACAGTAGGTGCTGCGCTGTATGCCTATAAAAAGGTCAAGTAGCGGGCCGGACTAACCCGCTAGGCCATTCGCTCAATCAGGGTAGCTGCTACCTGGAGAAAGTCCATTTCCGTGATGAGACCAACCAATTCTCCTTCCTGTGTGACGGGGAGGCAGCCGATCTTCTTTTCGCGCATGATGTACATGGCCTCCTTTATGGTAGTGCCGGGGCCAACCTGATAGGGGTCCTTGATCATAAGGTCTCGAACATGGATCATGTCCTTAGTGCCAGGTAAAGCTTCTCTGCCGTGCTTGGTGAAATACCGAAGTAGTTTTCTGGTGGTTACTAAGCCAACGAGTTGGCCGTTTTTGTCTTCTACCGGAAGGTAGCGAAGTTTTCTCCAATCCATCATGTCTACGACCAGTTCCAGCAGGTCCTGTTCTTGCACCGTCATGAGGTCAGTACTCATAAATTCGTCTACTCTCAGGCCTATAGGGCGGTATGATTTGAGATCTCCCTTAGCGGGTAATGGCCAGAGATGGACTGGGTTCTCAGTGCTTTGATGGTGATGGATGCGTTCGGTGAGAATACTGACGGCCTCGTCTTGATTTACTTCTTTACGCAGGTTGGTATAGGAGCGGAGCATCCATCTGGCACCCGAACACTGTCGATTCACTCGCTCTTCTATTACGCCCAGATAGCGATCAATATCTGCAGTATCGATCTTCTGCAATTCCAGTCCGTGGCGGGCTATGGGTAGTAGCTCTTCTTTGATCAGGTCTAGAGCAGATACTTTTTTGTCATTGAACCAGGTAAACTTAGAGTCTATGCCATAGCGAGCTGCTTTGTGGAAATTATCTCGTACATCGGCCCAGCCTATGTGTTCTCTGATGTCTTTATACTGAGCACCGAAACCGATCATGGCACCTAGCCAGAAGGCTGCATTCGAGGTTTGGTCTAAGATCGTAGGCCCGGCCGGAATTACCCGGTTTTCTATCCGAAGGTGTGGTTTGCCGTTGCCTGAAATGCCGTAGCAAGGGCGATTCCATCTGTAGACCGTGCCGTTGTGTACTTGGAGGGCTTTGAGTTTTGGAGCTTGCCCCTGACGTATTTTCTCTAGGCTCTCCTCTTCTAGTTCTGTGCCAAGTAAAACCCGGAATCGGCTGATGTCTTCTCGATATATGTCGAGGATGCTATTCTCTAGCCAGCCGGATCCGAAATTCACCCTGGGCAAGCGCTCGCGAAGGTGATTGCTGCTGGAACGCACATCCAAAGCTTGTTGAAAGAGAGCGATACGCGTTTCGTGCCAGAGCCGTTTGCCAAAGACCATGGGCGAGTTAGCACTGAGTGCGATAATCGGGCCAGCCAGTGTTTGGGCAATGTTGTAGAGTGGCACAAAGGTCTTTGGCGTAACCTGTAGGTGTACTTGATAGCTGGTATTGCAAGCTTCGAGTAGGGGAGAGTCGTGCTTGAGTAATATTTCATCTATGCCTTGTAGCCTCAACTCGAAGGTGCTGCTGTTGGAGTGGGCCGTGATCGCATCAATGAGCGCGTGATAGCGTGGCTTTGGGGTCAGGTTTTCCTTGGCCAAATCAAACTTGCGCAAAGTGGGCAGAATACCGGTGAGTATAACTTTGGCCCCGGATTTTTTCGCTGCTTCTCTGACAATGGCTACTTGCTCCAGATTTTCTTTTTCCAGATTACTCAGTGCCTGACCAGTGAATACTTGAGGTGATAAGTTGGTTTCTAAGTTGAATTTGGCAATTTCAGTAGTTGCCCAGTCGTAGTCTTTAAGCCTCTTCAGAACGCGCATATTGACCGGCGCTGGTTTCCAGGTCTTTTTGTCGACGAGGCACATCTCTTGCTCGGCACCAATGCGTATGGTGTCTGTCTCAAACCAGTCCTGACTAAGCATGTGTTCCATCGCCTGGACATCGTGGAGCAGATTGCGCATGAATAGCCCCATCGTCTCTTCTTTGGCGATGCTTACTTTTTCTTCTCCCATAATTGCGTGTTTGCGTTGTTAATATATGAGTTTTTTGAACTTCCGCAGGTGGGTGCATCGTTTGTTAGACAGCGAGAATTACCTTTGCTGTAAAACACCGAGAGGACAGCCATGTGCATTTTGTCCTAAAGATTCAGAATCTATGCCTAATTACTCCAGATTGCTGGTAGGTCTCTGTTGTCTCATGCTGGCCACTTGTGCGCGTGACCAAAGGGAGAGCCTTTTTGAGATCACTTATGAACCCATAGAATTCGTATTCCAGGCTGGTTGGCCTTCCTTCCAGGGTTTTGTGGTGTCGAGGCCTACAGTCGATAGTCGATTTGATCAGGCCATTGCTTCGGCCAATGTCAATCTGGATCAGGTAGATGAGGTAGGTGGATTATTTGCGCGCCTGACCGCTTTGTCGGCAGATGATTTCAGGCAATTGCGCCGGGCGGAAATTCGCATCTGCCCAGTGGATCAGTTTGGTGGTTGCTCGGAGTTTGATGTTCTGTTTACAGCCGACAACCTTTTTGGGCGCCGGGATCAGGTGATCAGGTTAAACCCAAGTTTGCGAAACTTTAAAGAGCTGGTCTCCAGCGGTCAGTTTCAGTTTGAGCTGGTTTTAAGGCCTGGAGAGACGACCTCAACCAATATCAATTGCCGCTTAGAGTGGGGTATTAGGGGTGTAGGCGTCGAATAGACTACGACTTCTTCCTTCTGTGGTGAACCAGGTAATAGGCACCCAGTACCAATAGGCATATACCGATGCCCAGAAACTCGCGAGTCAGTTCGATATGCGGGGCTTCTGCTTTCATTTTCTCGACGATTGAAGGGGCACCCTGGCGGATCCAGTCAACAAGGTCGGGCACCCGTATTAAGCCCCAAATCACGAAGCCAGCTATAGCAGTCAGCATAAGCCTGGCTGGCGATTTGCCAAAAGCGTGCCATCCGGTGAGTATGGCTACGACAGCATAGGCCGGAAGCCACAAATACCAGTCTGGATCGTTGAGTTGCCAATATCCGAAGAGCAGAAAAAGCAAGGCCGTGATCAGGTGGAGGTTTTTCTTCATAGGTTAAAATCTCAATTCAAAACTCAGCTCTGTTGCTGTTTCCCCTCTGAGCATTTGCCATTGGGTTTGGTTTCTTAGAAAGTCTTCCACATAATCTCGCAAGCCTCTATTTCCTCCCCGAACTCTTATATCCGTAAGATGGCCATCAGGCTGGACGGTCAGGTTAACTCTGATTCTACCACCTCCCAATTCGTCGGGCTTGTTCTGCGCAATTCTCTGTCGCAGGCCCTGCATACCTCCCTCTACTCTGACTAAAGAAGATATGGAATTGGAAACGGGCCCAGAGCCGCCAGAAGAATCTTCGCTGGCAACATCCGAAGGGTTGATCTGATTCAGGGTATATTGAGGAGCTCCGGTGGTACCGGGATCACCGGGCTGAAGACCTCTGGAGAATGCCTCCTCTCTGGACAGCTTGCGGGTAGGTCGAGGTGACAATCCACTGCCGGGAGAGGTGCCGACCTGCGGAAGTCTAAATTCCTGGGCTTCATATCCGGGAGCTTCGATGATGATGCTCGATACAGAGGCATCACCTTCCATGCTGAAATAGCCGAACCCATTAGTAATCTCCCCCAGCGGCAAACTCGACATGCGAACCGTGGCATTGGAAATGCTGACACCATTGGTGTCGGTTACGAATCCTTCTATCAAGACCGTATTGGCACTTTCGGCTAAGATGGCACTGATGTCTTCGTCGTCCATGGTGATGACGCCTTCTGCCGGGGCCGTTCTCGTACTCTGCCGACGACTCCGAGCTGCATCTAAGGTTTCTTCTGCCTGCTCGCTTAAGTTTTCGGGCATTAGTTCTTCCAGCTCCTCGACATCAGCCGACAGGAAGTCAGTTCGCTCTGGCACATCATCGGCGGCTGAGGGTTGGGCCTCGGCACTACTGGCCAGCTGAGGGGCCGGCGGAGGTGGGGCTAGAGCCTGTTCCTCGCGGACCAACTCGGCCCGATCACCCAAGTCGACGGGCAGCTGTGTTTCTGCCAAGTCATCCAATATTTCTGCTGCCTGCTGATTGGTCTCTGTTAGTGGTGCGGACTCTCGAGTATTATCCGACTCTTCTGGCTGAGGTTCATAAGTCGCTGCTTCTGCCTCATCATCAGCTTGCTGCTCCATAGCAGTAGCTCCCTCCTGACCTGCCCCAAGTGGCAGGTACCAAACCAAGCCGCCCAATGCCACCAGAACTAAGATCGAGGCGGCTATGCGACCCCAAATCGGTATCGTGACGACCCGACTTTTTTGCTTTTGTGGCAACTGCTTACGCAGGCGTTCGATAGCGGCAACATGATCCTCATCTGTGCGATTGTCAATACCGATCAGTGCCTCAGCCAGGGCTTCATCTTCCAGTGCCCGGGCACGCAATTCGGCTTCCTCCACAGGGCCTACATCGCCGCTCAGGTATCGGCGAAGCAAACTTTCATTCGATGTGGATTCTAGCTTACTCACGATTATTGATTCTAGGGGCATTAGACTCCAGACAAAGTCTGAGGTTTCGCCTGCCATTTTGGATGAAGGATCGCACTTGGCCAAGGTCCAGTTTTAAGTGATCGGCCACCGAGCGATAGGTATGTCCAGGCTGTAGATAAAACATCTCTATGCAGTGCTTTTGTTGTTTGCTCAGCTGCTCGATGCAATCTGCCAGTCCAGCCATCCTTAATGCACGATCATCATCATCTTCTTCTTGATGCAGCATATCGTGTAATTGCACATCAAATTCCACACTATTTTGGAGGCTATCTCGCTTCTCTTTCCTAAGCTGCATCAGGCAATGATTGCGCACTACCGTTTGGAGCCATGATCTATAATTGGAGATTTTCTGCTCAGGGAGCTTGTTGACCAGCCATTCGAAAATATCCATAACGGCATCTTCCGCCCTGGCAGATGTGCCGAGATAGCGAAGACAGAGCGCGTAGGTCAACTCCAGGTACCGCTCGAAAAGGGGGCTTAAGTTGGTTGCGTGTGGATTGCGCTGGAAGGTTTCCAACAACTGAGCATCGCTCAATTGCTCATCGCGATTAGACGAAGATGACCGTAGAAACTTAAGCACCTGCTAAAGGTAAAAAACTGTGCTTATCGGCGCCGATTCTTCCGGCGATTTCGGTATCCGCCTTTCTTTTTCTTCTTTCTGCGATCTGCGTGCTGGGCCGGATGCTTTCCGCTGGGTGATCCCAGGGTTACATTTGGTGGCAAGACCAGCTGGCGATCACTCAGCTCGTAGAGGTCGGTCCGAATCATTTCTTCAGTCGCATTTCTGGCGTCACTCCAGGTGCTATAGGCGACTTTCATATAGTATGCTATAGTGACGATTGCGTACTCTTTCTCAGGGCCTTCCTCCATTTTGACAGCCTCATCTATCAATTGCTTGATGTGGTTGCCATAGTGCCTCATGGGGATGGGCTTGGATGGGTATTCCAGCAGTTCAGACTCTGAGTCGGCCTTGGGCGAAACATCTATACCTTCTGGTACCGTGACTTGCATGTCGGGTTGAATGCGAAAAGCATGGCGCCACAATCTTGACTTGTAGTCTTCTTGCTGCTTAATTTGGGGTTGCATTTGCAACATCAACCTAATGACCCGCTCAACATAGAGCTGGCGCTTTTCTCCTTCTTCGATCTCGTTGGTCTTGCGCAGCAGTTCCTGCACCAAGCGCCCATATTCACTAATGAGCAGATCGTCCTTCTGAGTATTGTACTCGATTTCCCACTTTAGGTTGGACATGTACGTTTTTATTTTTTGGACTGCCGCAGGTCGGTTGCTTCGAGCACCGACTTATGCTTTTGGGTGCTAACTGCAGCTGTGGTGCCTATCGGCACTTGTGGCTGCAAAGATAGCATTATTCTACAGTCACAGATTTAGCCAGGTTTCTGGGTTGATCTACATTGCAGCCTCTCATGACGGCAATATAGTAGCTAAGCAGCTGAAGCGGTATGACCGATAGCAAGGGGGTTAGTGGTTCAGCAGTATTTG
>JBCBVN010000229.1:0-7052 GCA_039817625.1 Bacteroidota bacterium | reverse complement strand
CCATCATGCGCATCTGAGGATCAGCAAACTGAAAGTAGGTTTACCCTGACTTCTCCTTCGGCAACTGGAATCGAATTTCGCAATGACTTGGTCGCCAATCCTGAGCAAAACATCTTTAACTACCTCTATTTTTACAATGGGGGTGGGGTAGGCATGGGCGATTTGAATGGCGATGGGCTACCCGAAATCTATTTTAGCTCCAACCAGGGTGCTGACAAACTCTATCTCAATTTAGGAGATATGCAGTTTGAAGATCGATCAGAGTTGTTGGGTGCTACAGACGGTGATTGGTCTACTGGTGTATCCTTTGCGGATGTCAACGCAGATGGTCTGCTCGATATTTATATTAGTGTAGCCACCCCAGTAAGCACAAATCCAAATGCACACAACCGCCTATACATCAACGAAAGTCAGGATGGTGAGCTTCTACTTCGAGAAGCTGCAGCCGAGTTTGGTTTAAATCAGGTTGGATATGGTACCCAAGCAGCCTTTTTTGATTTTGACCGCGATGGTGACTTAGACTGCTATCAGCTCAATCACAGCGTACATGCCCTGGGTACTTTTCAACGCCGGTCTACCCAAATGGGGACCGTCTCTGAGTTGGCTGGAGATCGATTGCTGGAAAAAACTGACGATGGGTATTTGGATGTTTCCATACGCGCCAACATCAAGCAAATGGCCCTGGGGTATGGATTGGGCTTAAGTATAGCCGATATCAACCGCGATGGTTGGCCAGACATCTATGTAGGGAACGACTTTCACGAAGACGACTATGCCTATATCAATCAAAAGGACGGCACTTTCAAGGATGAGTTGAGGAAGATGATGCCTCATACGAGCCGCTTTACCATGGGTACCGATATCGCTGATCTTAACAATGATGGCCGGCCGGAGATTATGAGCCTGGATATGCTGCCAGATGATCCAGTGGTTCTGAAAGCTGCCGCTGCTGAAGATCCTTATGACATATGGCACATGAAGCAAGGGCAGGGCTACTGGCCGCAGTTCTCCAGAAACAATTTGCAATTCAATTTGGGTATGCCAGCAGGAGATAGCCTGCCAAGGTTTGGCGACCGGGGAATTCAGGCTGGCGTTTATGCCACGGACTGGAGTTGGTCGGTCTTGATGGAAGACTACGATCAGGATGGCCTTAGAGATATCTTTATTTCCAATGGAATTTTGGGGCGTTCCAATGATATGGACTACATCAATTATGTATCTGAAGACGCCATTCAGTCCCGCTTGAAGGACATGCAGGTCGATGAAGAAGATTTGGTTCTCGCTAATCGGATGCCAGTCATCAAACTGCCTAATGCGGTGTTTCGCAGTAATGGGGACGGCACCTTCGACCCCGTTCACTCAGACTGGGGATTTGAAGAGTCCACCTTTAGTCATGGAGCTGCCCATGGAGACCTCGATGGGGATGGAGATCTCGACATAGTTGTTAATAATGTCAATGACTTTGCGGGTATTTATGAGAACCACACAAGTCAGCTAGATTCGGTCGAGGTGTTGAGGGTGCAGCTCGCAGGTGGTGCGGGCAATCCATATGCATACGGTGCTTTAATAGAGATTAGAAAAGGCAATGAGGTACTCTTCAGCCAGGAGAATCAGCCGGTACGCGGTTTCCAGTCTTCCGTTGATCCGGGTAATCTAATCATACCACTTACGGCTGAAAGACTTGGCGCAAGTCTTCGTGTGGTCTGGCCGGAAGGAACCTATAGCAAACTGGATATTGAAAGCGGAGGCAGGGTGTCTTTATCGGCGTCTGATGCTCAGTCGGGACTTCCGCAGGTCGGAGCATCGCGGAACCCCTCGAATATCGGGGTCGGAACATCGTGGAACCCCTCGCTTGACAGGGTCGATTATCTACCTGCGCAAACTTGGTATTCCACGCTTGCTGCTACAGATTTTGGCCTTGATTTTACACATGACGAAAACCTCGACTTTGTCGATTTTAACCGAGAAGCCCTCAAGCCGCACATGACCAGTCGGGAAGGTCCTGCACTAGCTCAAATAGAACTTGGTGGACAGCAAGTCCTTTTTATGGGCGGAGCCAAATGGCAGTCAGGTATTTGTTACACCTGGTCAGAATCAAAGCAAGCTTTCGAGTCCGTCTCGACTCCTGCCCTGGAAGCCGATGCTCGCTCAGAAGATGTGGATGCCTTGGTCCTTGACTACAACGGGGATGGCTTGGAAGATCTGTTGGTGCTATCTGGTGGCTCCGAATTCCCCGATGATCACGAAGCGAATGAATTGCGGTTTTATCAGCAAAATCCAAGCGGTACGCTCAGCAAGGACGAAGAAGCCCTTCCAGAGCCACTAAGACTAACCGGAGGCAACATGGTGGTTTTGAATCAGCCAGATGGGAATTGGCAGATTGTAGTCGCAGCAAGGACCGTGCTGGACAATTATGGAGAAGCACCCCCCATGTATCGCTTATTTCGCGATAATGAAGGGCAGCTACAAACGGAACAGCTGGTCGTAGACTGGTCAAAATTAGGAGGTGCTGGTTTGGTCAGAGATTTAGCTGTAGCACAAGTAAATCAGGATGACTGGCCCGATCTGCTTATTGCTTCTGAATGGGGGCCGATGGTGTTCTTGCCGGGTAGCGCGGATGGTTTCCGACCTGCGGAAGTCCTACCTTCCAGAAACGGACTCTGGTCAGCTTTGGCAACTTCAGATGTCGATGGCGATGGAGATGTAGATATACTGGCTGGAAACCTAGGAACGAATAGTAAGCTTGCCGCAGCAGTTGATCGCCCGGTAAAGATGTACTATGCAGATTTCGATGGGAATGGTCGTAGGGAACAGCTCATTACCTACACGTCTCGCTTAGGGGAGCGTCTTTTTGCAACTCGAGAGGAGATAATTTCTCAGCTACCGGGCCTTCGCCAAATTGTACCCGATCACACCAGTTTTGCTTCGGCGGACCTCCAGGAGTTGTTTCCAACAAATCAACTAGCCTCGGCCGAGCAATTTGTTCTAGATCAGACGCATTCCATCTGGCTGGAGAACCTGGGGAATGGCGAATGGACCGCTCACGAATTACCGGCAGATATTCAATCTGGCCCGGTAGAGCTTATCTTACCTGGATTGGACAACGACTGGCTGTTCTTCGGGCAAGATCGAGGGGCAAATATTCAGCGAGGTCATTACGATGCATCTCTGGGGTGGTCACTGAGTAGTGACTACTTTACAAATGATGCCGATCTTCCTAGACCTCTTTTTGTAAACGGTCGTGTCAGAGATGCCCTCCTCATAAATGGCTCCCATGCCAGTTACCATTTGCTAGGCATTAATGGAGCTAATCTACGAATGCTGATGGTGAGAGGTTCAAACAGATAGTTGTCCAGTTACGGGCAGGTTGAATATGAAGGTTGTCCCTTCTCTAACCTGACTTTTAACCTGAATACTCTGGTTGTGGAGCTCCAATATCTTTTTCACGATAGCTAATCCAAGTCCAGCCCCTTGATTGGCTTTTCCACCACTTGTTCGGTAGGCTTTCTTGTACCGATCAAAGATATGTGCCTGATCTTCTTCTGGAATGCCGGGACCACTGTCGGCTACACTGACTTCCACGCTGTCGTTATTTGAGTGCATGGTCAATCTTACGGAACCACCATGTGGAGTGAATTTGATGGCGTTATCCATCAGGTTGTTCAGCACGCGTTCAACTAAGCCTAGGTCGGCAAAGATGAGGGGTAAGTGTTCGGGGGCATCCAGCTCCACGGTTACTTCCTTTTCCTTGGCCAGCATAGCGAATTTGTTGGCTACGTCTTGTGCCAATTCGCTCAGCTGGAAGGCTTGTAAATCGGGCTCAATCTGTTTGGCTTCCAGTTTGGAATACTCAAACAATTGTTCGATCAGACCAGAAAGCTTTTCGGTACTGTTTAGAACCGTCTGCAAATACTCGCCCCGTTCTTCTTCCGATAGATCGGAATTTTTCATTTGCATAGTTTCTACATAACCCCTGATAATGGCCAGTGGTGTGCGCAGGTCGTGGGAAACATTGGCGATCAACTCCCGGCGTAATTTCTCTACAGATTTTAGTTCGTCGATATTGGATTCTATGGTGCCTGCCATATCATTGAAGGTATTTGCGAGCTCTTTGAAGTCGCCCCTTCTCTGGTCAGGGATTCTGGCGCTGTAGTCGCCTGCCTTAAATCTACTGACGGTTTCGGTTACCCGCCGGAGGTTTCTGGTCAGATACCAAAGTGCGAATAGACCGATGATAGACGCAGCCAGCAAGCTGATAAAGAATAAATTTTTACCCAACCTGAACATGTAAGATCCCTGCAGGTAACTCACTACCGCAGTTTGCTCCTCCGAGGCGAGAATGATGTAGGCGTAGCCCTTTAGGATTCCAGCTTCATCTCGCATTTCCGCTGCTGAGAATATCTTTTCCCTACCCGGTTTGCGGGGGTCATCCCCTTTAATAAATGGTCTGTCTTCAGGATTTGCACCAATGAATTCTTTGAGGGGGGCCAAATTCACCCGATCTAAAACCACCTTCTTATAGGGCGCGACATAAGTGATGATTTCGCCCTCAGGATCGAGTAGATACACTTCTACACTGGGATTGATCACCATCATAGAGTGCATGATCTCTTGCACCTCACTGGTGTCGATCTGACTATCCATCATGGGTTGCACCTCACGCACAGTGTACTCTGCTATATCTCCGTATAATTCTTGATTGACTTCTGAAACATAATCCGCACTGATGTAGTGGGAAATAGCTACGTAGATGCCGCCCAAAACGAGCAACATGAGCAAGAATATCGCCGATAGCTTGATGTATAGTTTGTTGACTGCTTTCATGCCAGGTCTTCGTTAAAGCGGTAGCCCACGCCCCAATTGGTCAATATGTACATAGGCTTTTGCATGTCCGGTTCAATTTTCGCCCTCAGGCGATTGATGTGAGAATTAACGGTATGCTCATAGCCCTCAAAGTCATAGCCCCAAACTAAATTCAAAATCCTGCTTCGGTCGTAGCACTTGCCGGGGTTTGAAGCCAGTAAACTCAATAGCTCGAACTCTTTTGGAGATAATTCTATTCGTTGTCCTTCAGAACTGACTTTTCTTTTATCTAAATCAATGCTCAGGTCACCAAACCTCAAAACTGGTCCCATCCCCGCCGCTCGATGCTCCCGTTCGCGCTCCATCCTTCTGAAAATGGCTTTCACACGAGCTATAAATTCTCTGATGGAAAACGGCTTGGTGATGTAGTCATCAGCGCCTAATTCAAGGCCTAATATTTTGTCAAATTCTTCAGACTTGGCAGACAGCATTAATATGGGAGAGCTGATTTCTTTACCGCGAAGTTTTCTGCAGACTTCGGTTCCTTCCATACCTGGAAGCATGATGTCTAAAACTATGAGGTCGAAAGCGCCACTAAGCCCATACTCTAATCCCGTTCGCCCGTCTTCAGCAACCGTGAGTTCACAGCCAAGGTCTTGTAGATGTATGCGCAGTAGCGCCACAATGTCTTTGTCGTCTTCGACGATCAAAGCTTTCCTTTTTGGCTCTTGATGTAGTGTATGCCCACTCATAAATGACAAAGTAAGTAATCAAATATCACCAAATTATCACAAGGTGATCATGCTTTCGTACACATTGTAATTCAATTTTCCCGGATTGTGACACAATGTGAAAAGTAAGTGTCGTAGCCCGACATTTTAAGGCTGGAAACGGTGTCTTTTTTCAGACTTTCGCAGGTAGATAGTTCTCATTGTCAAAGAGTTATGATGGCATGGCGCAGATTTATGATTCCTTTATTAATCTGTGAAAAATGGGGTAAGTGTGGGAAATACTTTTGCTGCCGAATCAAATATTAAGCAAAATCAATACCCATGCTAAAATCAAACTTTTTAAATTTTTCACCTGGATTACTGCCTGAGCTGGTTTCGGCCTTCTGGGGTTTGCTGGTGCCGCACCGAAAATTTGTGCAGCTGGCAGCCCTTTGCAGTCTGGGGCTGGTATTTCAAATCAATATTCTCTCTGCTCAGGGAAGTTGCTCAGCCGAAGGCGGAGATCTTTCTTTTGAAGATGGTGAGACCAGCTACGTGATTTGTGCTGATGACGGTGAGTCTGATGTATTCACGCCAGTACTGACCAACTCCAGCGGTCAGAATATGGTATGGCTGGTGACTAACAGTGTCGGCGAAATTTTAGCGGTGCCTCCGGGTCCCAGCTTTGATTTCGAAGGAGCTGGCGATGGCGCATGCTTTTTGTACAATTTATCCTTTCAAGACGGATTTACAGGCGATATCGGAGTAGGAGATAACATCTGTAATCTCAACGGCGATGACGGCTGTTTCGATTTGTCGAACTATATCCTTGTCGTACGCCGTATAGGAGAAGATTGCAATATCCCTTGCGAGGTAGAAGGCGGAGATCTTGTTATCGCCGGAACTGATGAAACAGTCATTGAAATATGTGCTGGCGATGGTGTCTCAGATGCTTTTGATGTAGATCTATCTGGTGAAAGTGGACCAAACTCTGGATGGGTCATTACGGATTTGACCGGACTCATACTTGCCCTCCCACCTAGTCCTCCATTTGATTTGGATGGAGCTGGCCCGGGCATATGTTTAGTTTACCACATTAGTTTCGAAGATGGACTGACTGGCCTCGCAGAAGGAGAAAATCTTATGGACTTGGATGGTTGCTTCAATTTATCAAACTTCATTCAAACTAACCGCAACCAACCAGACGGCGGCCTGCTAGAAGGCGGCCCATTTGAATTTACCTCAGGCGACGGTAACCCCGACATGATTCCAGAAGATGGTATTACGGTTTCTGGTTCTGAAGGTGAGAACTTCCAGTGGATTGTAACGGATGCGAACGGCATCATCCTGGGTCTACCACCGACTTTCTCCGTAGTTGATTTCGACGGAGCTGGTGCCGGTAACTGCCTGGTGTGGTACTCCCGCTTTGACGGTGAAGTCACTGGACTTGAGCCTGGCTTAAACGCCAATGACATTGAAGGCTGCTTTGATCTTTCGAATCCCATCGAAGTAATTAGAACGAACGAAGGCGACTGCCAG
>JBCBVN010000228.1:0-7059 GCA_039817625.1 Bacteroidota bacterium | reverse complement strand
ATCTCGGGTAGCTACTTCGGCAAAAAGAGCGGCAATGCCACCTATTTCAAGATGATTTACTGACTTGTTAGCTCTCCTGTCATATGGTGTAAAGACTCCAAGTTCTTCATTCCATAGTTTTTCTTGAAATGCTCTTTTAGACTGTTGCTGCCACTCCTCTACTTCGGCAGTGTCGATTCCGAATCGCTTGCCCAATCTGATCAATGATGCATTTGAGCTGATCAAAACGGCGTTCATTAAACTGTCCTGAATTAGAAAAGGGCTTTCCTGAAAAATACCTACTTCTTCGTATTTGTATTTCTTGCCCAGCTCTAGTAGGTATACATACCGGTCGTACTGGTCTTGTGTGGGTCTATGCGCAGAATCTGCAATTTGTAAATCACGCCTTTGGTAGGTTGGAATTTGAGCCGGATCTATGTGTATTCTATCAAGGGACTCATCCCAAAGTGGAGAATTATCTCTTCCGGACTCCCACGGGTGATAAATAAAAAATAGTCCTTCTTTTTCCGGGTCCCGAAAGGTGTACAAGAATCGATGCGAATCGATGACTTTAGGTAACAGCCGTTTTACAAAGTCGATCAGTTGCTCATCGTCTGGGCATCGATCCAGAAGTGCCTCTAAAATGAAACCATGCACAGGCGGTTGGGTAATGCCGGATGTTTTAGGCTTTTGGGGTGCACCCGGATTGACACTGCTGTTCCAGAAATCCCAGTTGGGGAAGTATGACTTTTCCGTCTCTGAATGGAAAACGATGTGGGGGATCATGCCATTTGCCCATTGACTCGAAAACAGGGATTCAATTTCCCGCTGACTTCGTTTGAGATCAAAATGGCACCAGCCCAATGCCGTAAAGCCTGAATCCCAATTCCACTGGAAGGGATACAGTTTAGTTGTTGGCACGGTAAAGCCATCTCGCCAGTTTAGCTTGAGTATTTGGTGAGCTTCGTCTATTAATTTAGCATGTTCCATAAGGCGGCTAGAAAGTAAGGGTAAAAGCCGATTCCTCGACTTTTACCCTCCATTAAGGTGTATGAAAGCGATTAATGTCTTGATTAAAGTTTAATCGTCAAGGTTTAAAAATCAAAGGCGGCTCGCAAGAATATTCTGCGGGGCAATATAGGCCGCCCAACGAAAAACTCAGAGGTTCCGGTTTGGCTGTTACCTTGTCTGGGTGATCCTTCAGTGACTCCGTCAGCATCTAGTAAGTTGAAAACAGAGACACCTAAACGCAGGCTTTCTTCCTGCCCTAATGAGAAGCGATAGCCAAGATCCAGTCTTACGATGTTGAATCCATCGAGTTCAACGGTATTGCCATCATTGGCAAACTTGCTGCCCAGGAAGTTGCTGGACAGATTGGCGTCGAATCCATTTTGCTCATAGCTCAATCCTGCCATCCCCATGATGTTGGGCTGGCGGCGCAATTCATTGCCTACTTGGTCTTCATTGCCTTCGACTTCGGTGAACTCATGATCCTGGAAGGTGAAGTTGCCGTAGAAGTTAAGGCCTTTTGACAGGGTGTAGTTTAGACTGGTCTCGATACCGAATGTTCGGGTACTTTGTACAAAGACTTCTTCGATTACTTCCCCAGGATTATTGGGGTCGTTGATGAAGTCTACGTTTCTTCGATCGCTCAAGCCCACATAGAAGATGGCTCCTGTTATGGCCAATTTATCATTGCCGTACTTAAGACCAACTTCTCCCTGCAAAATAGATTCTGCCTCGAAAGACTGCGGACGACCAGGGGCAGAGAAAGCTATAGACCTGAGCTGAGGGAAGAAAAACCCACGCGAGAAGTTGGCGTAGAGGTTTGTGGTATTGCTGAGCTCGACCAAGCCTGCAATGGCTACCGCTATATCGCTTGTCTGTACTTCTCCTCGCTGAAATGTGTTACTGCCAACACCCGTCTCTCTGACAATTGTACCTGTATTTTGCTCCCAGCGAAGACCGACATCCAGATTAAATCCATCGCCCTTGTACTCATCACCTACGAAGAGAGCTACTTTACTGCTGGTGTGATATCTATTTGCAGTTTGAGCTCCTGAAATGAATCCACTACTTGAGAAGCTTACCGGGTTGCCCAGACTGTCTGTGTAATTGATATTCACCATCCTTGGAGCATTTCTGAAATCTCCGACGTAGTTGCTGATCCAGTTGTTGTCGTCAGCTCTGGTATTGGCCAGAAAAGTTCCAAAACTGATGTTGTGCCTGCCAACGGATTTGGTCACATAAGCTTCGCCAACCAATTCATTCATAGGCCTTTCCCGATCGAGAATTCTGTTCTGAAATAAGAGGTCTCCATCATCGAGGCGGCTGCCATCGTCTGCATAAGTGAGCACGGCATCAGATGGTAAGTCACGACTTGAGAGATAATCAGCCTGTGTTTCAGGTACATTGTTGACGCCATCTCCGTCGAGGAAGAGGTTGAAGAAGTGATCATAAGAGGCCGTTTTGGCTTTGGCTGACAATCTCCATCCATCGCCGAATGTATGATCGAGATCGAGCATGAGATACCCGCCACGAGTACTTACACCATTCCCGATTGGTGATTCAAATCTGCCAAAAGGCGTATCAAACGAAAAGTCTGTAGCCTGGCTTGTCAGTAGTGTGAAAATCTCTTCACCGTCATTTCCGATTGGGCGTTCACGTTGACCATTGTCATTGGCCAGCGGATAGGGTAGGTAGAATTGAACATTGTCATTGATCAATTGGCCGTAGATCGTAAATGAACTTTCGCCATTATTGAATAAGCGCTTAATGTTACCTCTGATTTGGTATCCCTGGGTGGCCATACCTGTCTCTAGTGGACCATCGTCGTACCGATAGAATCCAGAAACTGCATAGAAGGTATTTTCCGATAATGGACCTGAAGACAGAAAGTCTGCTTTAACTCTTCCTCCGTCAGCCCACTCGAGCTGAACTTTATTGTCAGGTGTTGCTGTGCCGGTTATGCTGCTGTAGTTAATGATACCAGCTACACTACCTGCACCGAATAGAGTAGAAGAACCACCACGTACGAATTCCAGATTTCGAATGCCTATATCATTTCTGAAATAGACATCATGGGCAGATGAGTTCAGTCCGAAAGTGCTCAATACAGGCAAGCCATCTACCTGAAGTGGTGTGAATTGGTACTGACCACCAGAGGGCATACCTCGGACAAACACATTGCTGGCTACTTCACCGCCGCCACCTTCTGCTGTTATTCCTGGAATGGTACGAAGAATGTCGGCCTGAGAATTACTACTGAGTCGCTGCAATTGAGAAGCGTTCAATAGTGTGATTGACATAGGAGACTCTTTCTGGGTTCTCCCACTAAAGGTGCCAGTCACGACCAATTCATCGAGCAGGAGGGCATCCTGACTGAGACTGATATTTTGCGAGTAGCTCTTTCCATCCTCGATAAGAATATTCAACTCATAGGTCGAATACCCAGTGTAAGAGAAAATGATGTTTTGAACACCTTCTGGAATAGATAGCTCATAGTTGCCATCAAAGTCTGAGATTGTTCCACTGGAATTGCTCTCTATAAGGATGTTTACACCAAATAAGGCTTCTCCATCTGCATCAGTTATGGTACCGCTTAGAGTGCCCTGTGCCATTACAGAGCTTGCGAAACCAAGCCCGAGTAGAATACTACATAGACCCTTGAAAAATATTGGTATGTTAAGTTGCATAATCAATTAGTTGATAAACGAGAGATTGTTCGTTTAATGTTTTGAGGTAAAGCTGTTTGGCAAAATTATATTGGTAATGGTGGGGTGGTCTGACCTGATTCTATCCAATTATGACACTATACTATAATTTAATACTTACTTTTAGCTGTATAAGCTAAAGATTAGTACTCGTGAAGCCAGATTATGAGAAGATTATCGAAGGACCGGAGCAATCTTTTCTTGTCAAAGTTGTTGAACGGGATAGCCGTCCGAGTTTGAGTCAAGCGTGGCATTTTCATCCCGAACTGGAAATCTGTTTTACTGTAGAAAGCTTTGGACGAAGATTCACGGGCAACCAGATCGTAAACTATCAGCCGAACGACCTGGTCATGTTTGGTCCCAATTTGCCTCACGGTTTTACCACCGACGTCTTCTGTAAGCAGGTTGTCATTCAGATGACCGAAGACTTTCTTGGAAATGAATTTTTGAAAAGACCTGAGTTGTGGGAGATCAGACAGTTATTGACCCGATCCAGGAGAGGCCTTCAGTTTGGCAAGCGCTGCAAAAAGCGGGCATCTAAATTGATAAAGAAGCTTCTGGAAATAGAAGGATTTGGTCGGTTGCTGGTCTTACTTGAGTTACTACAGCTTTTGGCAAGCACCAAGGATGTGCTCGGCATATGTTCTGAGGAATATGCACTCGATTTCAACGAGGCTCAACTCGGGCGGGTTAGTATTCTATACGCACATGCCATGCAGCATTTCCACCAAAGCATACGGGTAAAAGAGATAGCTGACAAGTTGAATCTTTCAGAGGCCGGTTTTTATAAGTTTGTAAAGCGGCATACCAAGAAAACATATGTCGAAATAGTCAACGAGTTTAGGATTCATCACGCTTGTCGCTTGCTGATCAATACGAAAAAGAATATTGCAGAAATTTGCTACCAAAGCGGCTACAACAATCTGAGCTATTTCAATCGGAAATTTAAAACGGTGATGGGCCAAAGCCCCAGGCACTTCAGGAACCAATACATGTATATATCTGCTCAATGAAATTCCTCCTTCTTTCTATTGGTACCCGGGGTGATATGGAACCCTTGCTGGCCATAGGCGACATTTTACAGCAGGCCGGCCACGAGGTGCGTTGTGTCATGCCTGCTCAATTTGAAGAATTGGTAGCAGATACTGACCTGGAATTTCGACCCTTAGATCGAGCGTTTTTAGAGCTTTTGGATACAGCGGAAGGACAAGCCATTATGGGGCAGAAGGGAGGTTGGTGGAGCCGTATTCGGCAGTACATTAGACTAGCTCGTCAGTCTATCAAATTGCAGAACAAGCTCATTGCAGAGCAAAGAGATTACCTGCTTGAATTTGAACCTGATCGGGTAGTTTACCATCCTAAAGCTTTATATGGACGAATGTTTGGTATGCGGTATCCCAGACGAGCTTTTGCGATAAGCCCAATTGCAAATTGGCTTCATCCGGTTGAAGCTTATTCTCATGTAGCTATTAATAAAAACTTAGGTCGCCGTGGGAACTTATGGACTTATCGGGCCATCAACTGGGTGACTGCCAGAGTGACTGTGCGCATGGGGAAGGCCTTTAGAGAGGATTTAGGTACTAAGCCATTTACCGGTCGGGCAGTGTATAGACACATGAGAGATCATGAGCAGGTTTTCTATATGGTCTCCAGATCGCTTTTTCCAAGACCCGAAAATTGGCCAGATCGCGCTAAAGTAATGGGCTATTTGGAGCGAGTCAAGACCAATAACTGGTCACCGAGTAATGACCTAATCGAGTTTTTAGAAAAACATCGCGATCAAAAAATACTATTCTTCACTTTTGGTAGTATGGTGAATAGTGGTCCCGAAGCCATCACAAAGTCTATTATCAACTCGGTATCTGAGTTAGGAGCAGCTGCCATTCTGAATACCTTTAGTGGTGGGCTAGCTCGACCTGATCACTTGCCAGATCACATCTTTGTTGTTGATTCTATTCCCTACGAATGGATCTTCCCAAAGATATATGCAGTTGTCCATCATGGAGGGGCAGGCACCACCCATACGGCCCTGAAGCACGCTTGTGCTTCATTAGTTATTCCCCATATTATCGATCAATTTTTCTGGAATAAGCGATGTGCTGACCTCGGTGTAGGACCAGCAGGTATTCCAATCAAGCGCGTTAATGAAAAGACACTCACACCCTTATTAGAAGTATTGCTCCAGAACCCTTCATACAAACAGGCCGCTCGCCAGGTCGCTGAGGATATGAAGATAGAAGGGGATGTTGGTAGACAAATGCTGGAGGCATTGACCGGACCTTAGGTGTGGTTTTGTATCGAGGCTAAATCAAAATGAAAAACGCTTGAGAATCACAATTACCATTTCATGGCATCCATCAAGCCTGAAGTTCGCCGAAATGCTACTGGTAACTGTATGACTTCTCCATTTTGTAGGGAGACTTCTCGCTCACCTTTATTGAATTCAGAGATCTTTTTAGCGTTTATGATGTATTGCCTGTTTATCCGATAAAAAACCTGGGGGGGGAGGAGCTTCTCGATTTGACTACTGGGGCGTGTATCACAAACCATGCCTTTCTGACTGGTTGCGTATATGAGTGTTCCGCCTGTGTCTGGACAGGATTTCATATATACGATGTCTTTGAATTCTATGGGAATAATTTTTTTATCTGATTCTGCTAAAAGGCGATTTGCATGATGACTATCTAGAGTCATATCGCTGTTTTGCTGAAGCTGTTTGGCATAGAATGAGGATATGGAAGTTAGACAATTTGCTATTGATTCATTCCATTTGTCTAAGATTGGTTTGTGAATATATCCGACAATTTCCCTGAACTCTACCAACTGCTTTTGATACTCCGGTCTTGTGTTGCCTGTTATTATTATGACAGGTGGGATATCGACATTATCAGACCTCAATTGTTTTAGTATATCAAAGGCAGTTCCATTCATTAGCGTAATATCGAGTACAAGTGCGTCAACAATCTGATCATACTTGTGGAAGGCGGCTATAGTTTGATCAACGCTTTCTACATCTTCTAGCACATGAAATTGGTCATGCTCCTCTAGTAATGACTTAATTTCTCTACGCGTTGCCGGAATGTCTTCTGCAAGGATAATATTATAATTCATAGCTATAGTTTTTAGGTATGGTTAGACTTACCCGCGTACCGAAAGATTCTCCAGGATAGAGAGGGTCGGGGTAAAGGTCGCTTTCAAATTTAGTCATGTGTTTTTTATCGTTTCGGGCATTGAAAATTTTCTCCAGGTCTAAGAGCATTTTTCTTCCTTTTCTTGAGCCTACACTCTCGATTCTTTGGGCTCTGGATATTCCTGCGCCATCATCTTCAATAACTACATAAATGAAATCATGATCATCAGTGACAGA
>JBCBVN010000227.1:0-7071 GCA_039817625.1 Bacteroidota bacterium | reverse complement strand
TCCGGTTACCATACTCAGTGACTGAGTCACAAGACTCTCCTCACTGGCATACACCCTGAGCGCTTCCTCCAGACAATCCATAGCGGCATCGAGCTCAGTTTCGTTGAGTACGTAGGCGATCCGGCATTCGTCTTTCCCGAGTCCGGGGGTCGCGTAAAAACCGGGGCCCGGACTGAGCATAACCGTTGAGCCCTTGTGATTGAACTCACTCAAGAGCCAGTGGCAGAAGTGTTCGCTGTCCTGGATCGGAAAGCGCGCGAAGCAGTAGAAGGCACCACCCGGGCGATAGCTGAACACACCGGGCATAGCCTGTAGTCGGCGGTAGACTAAATCTCGACGATTGCGATACTCTTCCTGCACCTCATCGAGATAGGCATCGTCGTTTTGGAGCATGCACTCACTCAGCATTTGTCCCAGACCGGGAGGGCTGAGTCTGAGCTTCGCAAATCGGTCTATGGCTGCCATAACCTCTGCATTTCTGCTGGCAATGGCACCTACACGCGCTCCGGTTGCACTGTATCTTTTACTGACGGAATCGATGACGACCGCTTGATCATCCAAGTTTTGAATACCCAATAACGAACTTGGCCGGCTGGTATAATTGAACTCGCGGTATACCTCATCCGCAAAGAAAAATAGACCATTTGCCCGGCAAATGTCGGCCAATTGCTCCAGCTGATCCGGTGAATAGCAAGCCCCCGTCGGATTATTGGGGTTGGTGATCATAATGGCCTTGGTCTTGGGGCCGATCTTACGAGCAAACTCTTCAGGGCTCGGCAGTTGGAACCCATCCTCAATCCGACAACTGATGGGCTCGATGTGCACACCGGCCATATGGGCAAAACCATTGTAGTTGGCGTAGAAAGGCTCTGGAATAATCAGCTCATCACCTGGATCCAGGCAAGCCATAAACAGCAGGAGTAGAGCCTCGGATCCTCCTGTAGTTACTGCGACCTGATCAGCATGTAGATCTACCCCGTAGCGCCCAAAGTAATCGACCAGCGCAAGTCTGTAACTCAAAATTCCCTTCGAGGGACTGTAGGGAAGAATGTCCCAATCCAACTCTTTGAATTGCTGGACGGCCTCTGGCGGGGTAAGGATATCGGGCTGACCAATATTGAGATGATACACATGCACTCCATTGGCTTTAGCCTCATCGGCAATGGGTATCAGCTTCCTGAACGGAGACAAAGGCACCGTCTTAGCGCGGGTTGAAATGCTGGGCATGGGATGAAAAAAATTATCAGGGATGGATTGGAAACTGCAAAGAACCGACTATTCGTCAATCTCTAATAACTTATTAACATCATTTTGACTTCTTATTCATGGAAATATACCGCTGCATATTGCTCTTAAATCTTTCGGGCTGACCATCCCCCTTGCGGGCATGCTTGGTCGACCGACCTTGTACACGAGCGCGCCAACGGCGAAAGCTCTTAGGTTTGAGCTCACGTCGCATGAGTATGATGACCTCTTTTTCCGGTATCCCGAATTGTGCTTCGATGGCATCGAAGGGCGTGCGGTCTTCCCAGGCCATCTCGATGATGCGGTCTGTATCGCGGTCTAACATAGCATGATAATCCCAAAATCGGGTTTGATGTTCACACCAAGGCTAAATTGGAATTATATATGTTGTTTAGCCGAAAAAGGCTTTGGGATAAACCACTTCGCCTGAAACATTTGCCAGACTATCTGGAATAAGCTCCACGGCAAAGCCATTTTCCGCAGGAATATCGAATGGAAAGGTAATGCCATATCGATCAGCCCGCTGATAGCCGAATCTCGGGTAATAATGCTCATGACCAATCAAAACGACCGATGAGTGGCCCAACTCCAATGCCCGCCGGTGAGCAAATTGAATCAGTTCACTTCCGATTCCTTCACCTTGCATATTGGGATGGACCGCAACCGGTGCCAAGGCCAACGTTGGGTATTCACGGTCTGCTGAATCTCTAATCCGTATGTGCGTGAGCAATATGTAACCGGCAAGCTGTCCATGTCGCTCAGCAAGAAGCGATAATTCTGGAATAAATGTTTCAGATTGACGCAATCGACTGACGAGATCCTGCTCGCTTTGATCGCTATGTGGGTCATCGCGAAAAGCAGCTTCAATCAAATCAAATATTCCAGCATAATCCGATGAACCAGCGGGTCTGATTTGGATATCGGACATCCTATCGGTTCTCCTGATCTCTGCGAATCACCTCTTCTACCTGATTGGCTTTCAGGTTCTTACCGATGATGATTCGATCGGGATTGAGCAGATACAGCTCCGGCGTATGATCTACATAATAAGTACCGTAAATGCTGCGGTTGCTGGGGTCAAACACATTGGTCCAATCGCTGATGCCCATACGGTCGACAAAAGACAGCCAGGCTTCGCGGTCCGTATCTATGGCGATGCCGTATATTTTTAAATCGGGCCTTCGGCGGGCCAACTCGCGTACTTGTGGTGTCTGTTCGATACAATGATCGCAAGTCGGATTGTACATGAACACAGCTACATAAGGGGCGGTCTCATCGTACAGACGTTGGGGCGTGCCATTTTGATCGGGTACGGACACATCGGGCGCTTGCTGCTTGAGCAGACTTTTCGACATCTCGTTGGCCCGCTGCTGCAATCCCTGAATGTTGAGCGAATCCGACCAAAATGCCAGATCGTAGGTAAAGTAGTTTTGAATCATGTGTACGTAGACCGCTTCTCCATCCATCAGGGTCGTTTCACCGGGCTCGTACTTCAGCGTGATCCAGTTGGCGAAGTACTTGAGATACTCGGGATAGTCTATGACCTTTTGCAGTAGAAAATCGGCCGAAGCGATAACAGAATCGGCATTCTTGGGCGTAAGCCGGGTCATGTAGCGGTCTAGCTTATTGGCCACAACCGGTGTGCGGATTAAGGCTGTATCACTGAAGTCTACATTGTCCCAAAACTCCCGGCGGTAGTAGTAGACTTGCATATCGTTGTCAGGGCTACCGTCTGGCAGGGTAAGCTCCGTGCGCAAACGTGGATTTTGGCCTGCCTGCTTGAATTTGACAAAGAAATTGTTGGGGTCTCTGGAGAACATCTCTTGCAAGAAGTTGTCGCGCTCGGCGACCAGCTCATCTTGTCTGGCTTTGAGGGCCGCGTAGTTGGGATCACTGGGCTCAACACCTGAGAGCGCGTTATTGGCTTCTGTGAATCGCGGTTGGATACCCGCCTCGAATCTCAGCGTCTCGTACAGCCATTCATTGCTTTGGTTACCCACAACCTGCATAGCACCAACCACATCGCCTTTGGTGGTGGACATGCTAAACTCCTGATCGCCATCCATCAAAAACTGGAAGCTGCTGCCGTCGGGGAAGTAGGCAAAATAGAAGCCGTAAGGATAAGGTGAATTGCTGCTGAATACCGCTTTACCCCCATCGATAACTTCTGCACTGTCTAGCCGAAAGCGAGATTCTGTATACACACCGATCAGATAAGCTTTACCGCCAGAGGGCACACCCCGCATGCTCATTTCTAATTGGGTATTGCCAGAGACAACTGGTTCATCAGCAGGAGTTTGGCCACTCGCTCCACAAGCTAAAAGACCGACCAGCGGAAGTCCTAAATAAAAAAGGTACTGCACGAAAATAATTTTTCGCAAAGATACTGAGAAGAGCTCGTTCACTGAATAGGTAGGAGACCTAAAAAGCTGCAATGGATGGATATCGTCTAGTGAGTCTGGAAGCTAAACCGATCAATCAAAATTTACCATACTTTTTGATCAGCTGTAACACACTCGATGGTCGGAGGCATAAACTGAACTCATCTAATCTTTTGTAATCCGTCTGTGCACAAAGCTAAGTAGAACCTGGACTTCGCCGTTTTTCTCGTCCGTAGCTAAGGCTATGCACTCGAAAAGGCGGCTCGCCAGAACCCACTTAGCTTTGCGCTCGCCAGAAAGAAATAAGTTTAGATGAGTTCACTGCCAAAACCCAATTAACTATGTTACCATCAACCAAGAGTCCCCTATTCCTTTTACTGATCCCCATTTTGATGCTGGCCACCGCTTGCAACAATGATGAGGACATCGATCCAAACGAAGACATGAACAATCGCCTGGAAGGCGAGTGGGAAGTTGAATCGTTCACCACAGACGGCGTTGAACAGATTGGAACATCTTACAGCAGCTTTACCATAGAGTTCGATAAAGATGGTCCTATCGACGGCGAAGTCGAGTGGGATCTGGTCGGTCTGTCTTCCTTATCCGAGCAAATAGAGTTTGCCTACGAGGTAGAGTCTATGGGTATGGAACTGGAGATGAGAGAGCCCGGAGGCGTCGAATTGGAGTTCGAAATCGAAATGGATGGAGATGAGCTCGAAATGACCGCTACATTCTCTGGTCAACAGTGGGAAATTGAGGCAGAAAGAGACTGATTTTTAGTTCCTAAACGTCCTTTTTTGGAGCCCGGATGGCTGTTTTCAGCAATCCGGGCTCCACTCATTTAGGCTACCCTACCCGATCGTGACCCTGTAGATTTTAACACTTTTTAAATGCTGATTAACCAATCCATCACTAAATGGGCACCCCCTCTCGCCTATGTTTGTTGAAAGCATTTACACCATGAAATATCAAGCCCATTTCCTCTTACTGTTTTTCGCAGCCTTGATGCTCCTTCCAGCTTGTGGCAACATCGACAAGTTGGTGGAATCGGGCGATTATGAAGCGGCCATCGAACGCGCACAGCGCAACCTGACTGGCCGCCAGAAGAAAAACCCTCGCTATGTGATGGCACTCGAAGAAGCCGTCAACAGAGCCAATGCCCGTGATGTGCAAAGAGCCAGCGACCTGAAGCGCCGTGGCCCGTCTGCCGACTGGACTGCTGTATTTCGCATCTACGACAACCTGAATCGCAGACAAATAGCCTTACGGCCCCTATTGCCTTTGGTCGATAAGGATGGACGCGAAGCTCGATTCAACCTCGTTCGGGTACAGCCCCTGCTGGCCGAAGCCCGGCAAAATGCGGCTGCCCAGACTTATGCCGATGCACAGTCTTTGCTGACTGAAGGCCGCCTGGGCAATAAAGCTGCTGCCCGGCAGGCATACGCTACCCTCGAGCAGGTCAACTACTACATGGCGGGCTACCGCGATACGCCCGAATTGCTCAGAGAAGCCGAAGACCTAGGTGTGGTGTATGTGGTGCTTCAGCTAGAGAATCGCAGCCGTGCCTTTTTACCTGCTGGATTCGAGCGCGAACTACTGAATCTGCGCCATGTCAATATGGACAGCCAGTGGCGCCGCTTTCACCTGCAGCCCGTTCGTGGACAGACCTACGACTACAGAGCGATACTGGCCATAGATGACATTGCCGTAAGTCCGGAGCGACTAACGGAGCGCATCTACACCGACGAAAAGGAAATCACCGACGGTGAGGAGTATGTGCTGGATGAGAATGGCAACGTCGCCAAAGACAGCCTGGGTAACGACATCACTCAGCCACGCCAGATCATCATCCGCGCCGATGTGGTCGAAGTACTCCAAACCAAGAATGCCATAGTGAGTGGCAGCCTGGAGATCTCCGATCTGAATACCGGTCGCGTATTGGAACGCAGACAGCTCACGGCCGAAGGTCTCTTCGAGAACTACGCATCGACTTTTCAGGGCGACCGCAGGGCATTGAGTAGTCAGACCCGCCAGCGCCTGGGCAACAGCCCCATACCCTTCCCGGCAGATGAGTCGTTAATCTTGCTCGCAGCCGAACAGCTCAAGCCCATCTTACAGGATGAGCTGGCAGGTAGCATGAATTTATTATAATTGTTGAGCCTGGCGACCATTCTCGCCGGGCTCAACTACTTATGAACGGCAATACCATAGCCAGGCGGGTCTACGATTTTTTAAAGGACATTCCTCCCTTCACCTTTGTAGAAGAAGAGGCGCTGCTACGGGTTTCGGGTCGCATCGAAGTGCAATATGCACCCAAAGATCATATCGTATTTCGACCTGGTGAATCGCCCAAGCAACGGTTCTTTGTGGTCAGGCAAGGTGCCGTAGAGCTCGTCTTGCCCGACGAAGAGGGAGAAGAGCAACTGGTAGAACGATGTGGAGAGGGGGAGATCTTTGGCATCAGGCCATTACTAGCCGAAGACACCTATACCCTGCTGGCCCGCGCAGCCGAAGACAGCCTCCTCTATGCCGTCAACTCGGAAGGCTTCAAAGAAGTACTCCAAAAGTACCCGGATGTGCTCAGTTACCTGGCCAACAGTATGGCCGTGCTTGGCCGCCGCAGAAGCTACCATTATAGTCGATACCCCACCGATGACATCACTCCGCGTCCTAAGCGTTTTTTGTACGCATCGAATGAAGTCGGATCTACCGATTTATTAGAGCTACAGTCCATACAGCGAGCCCGCGAACCGGTTGTCTGTAGTCCAACGACCACCGTAAGAGAAGCGGCCGAAATCATGACCGAACAGGAGGTCAGCTCTATTATAATTGTCGACGAATCCGATCTGCCCCTCGGCATATTTACCGACCGCGACATCAGAAGAAATATTGCAACGGGACTATACAGTCGTTCTCTTCCTGTAGGCGACGTCATGACCAAGCCCGTCGTCTGCATTCGCCCTGAAGTCACGGTGGCGGATATCCAGATCGCTATGCTTCGATACGACATTCACCACGTTGTAGTTACGGAAGACGGGACCAATCAAAGTCCGGTCATTGGCGTCATTACCGACCATGATTTACTGGTCAGGCAGGGCAATAACCCAGCCGTCATCATACAGGAAATCAGGCGCGCCAAAGAGCCGTCTTACTTGCAGGAACTCCGCGAGCGAGCCGAGTTTTTACTGGGGCAGTATCTCGAGCAGGAGGTGAGTATCAGCTACATCTCCACCATCATGACCGAGATCAACGATGAGATCATTCGCCGATGTATCGAGTTGAGCTTAAAGGAAATGAAGCAGCTGGATCAGGGCGATCCGCCATGCGCATTTAGCTACATCAGCCTGGGTAGTCAGGGTCGTGGAGAGCAATTGCTGCGCACCGATCAGGATAGTGGCCTGATCTTCGAGGTCCTCAAAGATCAGGCCACTATCCTGATCGGTGC
>JBCBVN010000226.1:0-7105 GCA_039817625.1 Bacteroidota bacterium | reverse complement strand
GTGAGAATGGCCTCCAGGTTTTTCATCACCTGGTGGGTTTCGGTTTCGATATCGCTGGTTAGTAGCTCGCCAGTGGTCGGGTCAAGCGCAATCTGGCCACTGATGTAGAGGGTATCGCCATGGCGAGTCGCCTGGTTGTAGGGGCCAACGGGAGCAGGCGCATTGGGGGTATTTACAATACTTTTCATAGGCCGAAAATAGCGCCTCGTCCGATAAATAATATGGGTATCACAAATATCAAGCTTGAAAGTCCCCCTTCTCCCCAGTGGGAGAAGGACCGGGGATGAGGGTGCGGCCATCCTAAAACCGCAAATAAATCCATATTGATTATCTCATGTTTTTCATGACGGATATGTTTTCAAAATAAAAAGCATCCATCAGCCCAGGCCAATGGATGCTTTTCTAGCTCCAGAAAGGGAAAGCTAGTCTTCGTCGGTTGTTTCGTCTTCGTATACCTCAAACTCATTTTTGATGAGCATGCGGCCACGGTAGTAGGTGTTGCCTTCAGCGTCTTGGTAGGCGCGGTGGCGCAGGTGAGCTTCACCGGTAGTTGGGCAGATAGAGGTTGTGGGGGCAGTGGCCTTGTAGTGGGTACGGCGCTTGCGCTTGCGTTGCTTGGAAATCCGTGATTTAGGATGTGCCATGGTTCTTTAATTTTTTAAGATTCTTTCCAATCCTTGAGAACATCCCAGGGGCTGGAGCTAGTTGTGGTATCTTCACTTTCCGCTTCCGGAGCTGCTTCCTGCATGCCGATTTTTGCCAGCATATCGGGGTCGCATTCATTGGGTGGATCGGCATCCTGACAGAGTTTGGAAATGGGCACCGCCAGTAATACAAACTCGTATACAAAGGGTGCCAGATCGAGAAAAGCTTCTTCCTGAAAGAGATAGATCATTTCGGGCTCGTCGGAAACCTGGTCTGGATCGGAGGTGATCTTGACCAGCAGCTCATCTTCGCCTGAAATGCTCAAATCAATTTCCCGAAGGCATCGGTCACATTCGGTATGTACCGTACCTTCAAATCTAAACTCGATGACCAGCTCTCGCAGACGTTTGTCTACATCGATGGTGAGTTGCAGATTCCCCTTTTGAATGGGGCTATCGGGAAAGGACCCGAAGAACTCATGGTCGATGGTAAACTCGTACTCATGACGGCCCGTATGTAGGCCGCGCACAGGTATGACGTATGCTTGCAAGACACTCATGGTCTAACCAAATTTACTTTTATGCTGCCCGTTGGCAGAGCCATTGCGGAAAAGTGGGCGCAAAGATAAGCTTTTTCACGGAGCTAAAGAAGAATACATAGGAATTTTAAGTGTGACCTTTTGGGGGCATCATATTAAGGTATTTATGTGATGACTATTATCTTGCACCCACTAACCAACCACTATGAAACCAATCCCTTTTGCAGCTTCGTTGCCGATGGCTGATTTGTTGCAGACTTCCAAGCTGGTGGAAGATGTCAAGTACAAATTTCGCAAATGGGAGGAAGCGGGTCAGTTTCAGGTGCACGCTAGTCAGGCCCTTTATATTTTGAGGCTGACCAACCCCGATGGGAAGCTAGGCTATGGCTTGCTTGGTCTATTGCCGGCCGCATCTTATGGGCGTGGAGACATACTGCCACACGAAGCTACCCTCGAAGAAGGCCGGATTACCCAGATCAAGGCGCTATGCGACCAACAGGGCATGACCAAACCCGTACTGCTCACCTATCGGCAGTCTGACATCCTGAAAGGGGCATTGGAGCGGGCATTGCCAATGGCGAAAATCGTGGTTGACCGGACGTATCTGGGCTATCGGTACGAGTATTTTGCCTTGGAGGGGAGCGAAGAAATTACAGAGCTACAATCGATATGGAGCAAGTGCAATCCCCAGCTGCTGGTGGCGGATGGGCATCACCGATTGGCCAGTTCGGTCATCTTGCAGGAGCAGCCGGAAACCGGTGCACCTGCCTACTTTTCTGCCCTGCTGCTGGCCGACGAGTGGTTGACACTCGATACCTTCTATCGCATCATTACTCCTCATCCTACTCAGACGGCTGGCGAATTGCTGGAGGAACTCGGTGCGTATTTCGAACTAACTGACCTCGGACCATTGGAATCCGAGCAAACGAGTAGACCTGAAACAGATGATGAGGCCCGCGGAAGTGCAAAAAAAACAATGACCCACGGCTATTGGCTGCTGTATTTGAGCGGACGTGTATATCAATTGAGACGCAAAGCTGATGCCGACCAGCATAGCATAGATCCCATCTGGTTTAATGACTGCATCCTGCCGCGACTGTTCGACATTCACGACAGTAGAACGGATAAGCGCATCTCTTCTAAGGCGATGGGGCCTCGCGGTAAGTCGTTAACGGACTGGGCAAGAAAATACCCCGATCATGCCATCTTTGCCGGGCATCCCATCAGTGGCGATGACTTTTTTACCCTTATCGAAGAACGCAAATTGCTGCCGCCCAAATCGACCTGCTTCTACCCGCGCATTCCATCCGGGCTAGTGGTATACGATTGGACTAAGTCCCCAACAAGCTCTAAGTCTGCCTATACGCACCAGTCCTGATTCGCTCTAGCCATACTTCGTTTTCCAGGTACCACGCTACGGTTTTCCGCAGTCCCTCTTCTACATCAACCTTTGGTTTCCAGCCCAGCTCGCTTCTCAGCTTGCTGCTGTCTATGGCGTATCGCTTATCGTGCCCGAGCCGGTCAGCCACAAAGGTGATGAGCTGGCGGCCACTTCCTTCGGGGCGACCGAGTAGCTCATCGGTCAAGGCGCAGAGTTGGTGCACCAGATCTATATTTTTGCGCTCATTCAGTCCGCCGATGTTGTAGGTTTCGCCCGCTTGCCCATGATGAAATATCCGGTCTATGGCCGTACAGTGATCGCCTACCCATAGCCAATCGCGCACGTTGCTGCCGTCGCCATATACGGGCAGCGGTTCTTCCCGCTTCAACTTGTCGATCATGAGCGGGATCAGTTTTTCCGGAAATTGAAGTGGCCCGTAGTTGTTGCTGCAATTCGACATGACGATCGGCAGGCCGTAGGTATGGTAATAAGCTCTTACGAAATGATCACTACTGGCTTTGCTGGCCGAATAGGGCGAGCGTGGATCATAAGGCGTATCTTCTCTAAAAAGCCCAGTGGCACCTAAGGAACCGTACACCTCGTCGGTGCTCACGTGGTAGAACAGCTTACCGTCAAAGTTACCTGCCCAGTGCGCCTTAGCGGCGTTGAGCAAGTTGACGGTACCAATCACATTGGTCGTAATAAAATCTGTGGGGTCTTCGATAGACCGATCGACATGCGATTCGGCAGCCAGATGTATCACGCCATCGAAATCATGTGCATCGAATAAGGACTTTACCAGCTCGGTATCGCGTATGTCGCCATGCTGAAATCGGTAGTTGGACTTACCTTCCAACTCGGCTATATTGTCTGGATTACCGGCGTAGGTCAACGCATCGAGATTGACAAATTGGTAATCAGGATAACGCGGCACCAGGCGCAAGAGCAAATGCGATCCAATAAAGCCGGCGCCACCGGTCACGAGAATTTTACGCTTCATAGGCCGACAAATATCGCAAAAAGGAGTGTCTGAAGTGTCATGTAGTACTCATAGCTCGTACCTTCGCCTCATGCGTTACATTTTACCATTGCTGTGTCTTTCTTTTGGACTTACGCTGGTCGGTCAGTCCTTCGTGGAAGGGGCAAAAAATAAGGACCAAGCTATTTTATTTGCTGTAAGCTATGGCCCTGAAGTACCACTGGCTGATTTAGCCGACAGGTTCGGGGCAAATTGGTCGGTAGGGGCAGAGCTCGGTTTTACCCCCAAGAAGAGCAAATGGATGGGCTCCTTTCAAGGGAAATTCTTTTTTGGCAATGATGCTAAAGAAGACGTACTAGCCGGTTTGCGCGTTTCCGGAGGTTTTATCATTGGGAATGAGCGTCTGCCGGCAGATATAAAGCTTCGCATGCGCGGCTTGTATTTCGGAGCCA
Source organism: Bacteroidota bacterium (assembly GCA_039817625.1). GTDB lineage: Bacteria > Bacteroidota > Bacteroidia > Chitinophagales > Saprospiraceae > Neolewinella. The sequence goes on along the minus strand of JBCBVN010000226.1, from coordinate 3,110 downwards.
GGGTAGGCCGTTTATTTAGTCTGGGCAAAAACCCAAGGGCCGGTATTCAGCTGGGGTTTGGAGCGGGCGTATTCTCCCATCGCATTCGCATCCAGTTTGATCCCTCCCAAACGGTCAATCAGCTCGTTGGCGACTATCGCAGCGGATACGATCGACTGGTGGCTGGGCCGGCTGTAACCAACTTCATAGGCTGGTATCAATTGAGTAACGACGGGCGCGCCAATTTCTTCGCCGGGATAGAGAGCACCGCCGCCTTTACGACCAACCAACGCGACTTCGATTTTGCAACAGCAGGCACTTTCGAAGAGTCGAGATTTGATGTCAGCATCGGTTTCAGAGCAGGGTTGATTATACCTTTTTATCTGGGTGAGGGCGAAGATATTTTCTATAGATGAGCATCATTTACCGCCTGGCCATCGGCATTTATCACTTGCTGATCCGATGGTATGCCAGGCTCGGAAACGCCAAAGCCAAAGCCTGGGTAGCCGGTAGGCGAGCGCCAATAGAGTGGTCGAAACTAGAGGCTGCCAGGCACAAGGGGCCAACCGTTTGGATGCATTGCGCCAGCCTGGGTGAGTGGGAGCAGGGGCGCCCGGTGTTAGAGGCCCTCCATCGATCATTTGACGGTGCATTGGCGATTGTACTCACTTTCTACAGCCCAAGCGGTTTTGAGAAGGCTAAGCACTATACAGGGGCAGACCTGTTGACTTATCTCCCTCAGGATGGCCCCACGAATGCGCGAGCCTTTCAGGCGGCCCTCAAACCCGATCTGGCCTTATTCGTAAAGTACGAGTTTTGGCATTTTCATTTGAAGGAGCTGACCTCCAGAGGCGTGCCCATCGTTTTAGTGGCTGGAGCTTTTCGTTCGGGCCAGCCCTTTTTTATAAAATGGGGAGCTTGGTGGCGAGATATGCTCGATCGCTTTCAGCTACTGCTGGTACAAACCCAGCAAGACAGAGCCTTGCTCGACAAATTGCAGTTGCCGCCAGAACGGGCCGTTGTGAGTGGAGATCCACGTGTAGACCGCACCCTCGAGCTGGCCACCCAAGACTGGTCTGATCCCATCATCAGTGCTTTTGCCCAGGGCGAGAAACCGCTGTTGATTGTTGGCTCTGCATGGTCAGCGGACATCCAGCGACTTAGGGGTGCATGGCCGGCCATACAAGATCACTTTAAGCTGCTGATCGCTCCGCACGAAATCACCAAACAGCATGTTTTTGACTGGTCCAGAGCATTTAAAGCCCAGCGATATACCCAAATAAAGAAAGCTGAAGATATTACGGCCGATGCGATGATCCTGGACACTGTTGGTATGCTGAGTCGCGTATACCGATATGGTCACCTGGCCCTGATAGGCGGTGGTTTTGGGGCTGGTATCCACAATACGCTGGAGCCCATGGCCTACGGCCTACCTGTACTTTTTGGCCCGCGCATTCACAAGTTTCGCGAAGCCCTGACTATGGTCGAAGCAGGTGGGGCCTTTACTTTTGAGACTCCCGACCAGCTGCGCGATGCCATCCTCGAGCTCGTCGATACCACCAACTACAAGCTAGCCAGCGAGCAAGTCAAGGCTTACATGGGCGCGAACAAAGGTGCAACGGAAAGATCAGTAGAAGCGATATTGGCGGTGTGGCAATAGTGTGCCTATATTGTTGCATCATTCATTACCCGCTTTAGCATGCGTTTATTTCTAGCATTATTCATTTTAGTATTCGTAGCGAATACGAATATCTGGTCACAGGAAGAAGAGGAGTTTGGTCCCGGTGTTTATATGCTTCAGGCCTTTGAGGACATCAATTCCAAGTTGTCGGTATACTTGCCGAATAACGATTCTAATTTGGGTTGGCGACCAGAGCTTTGCCTGGCAGGAGCCGTATTAGATGTGGGGGAAACCATTGCGCTCGACTTATTTTTGGAAGCAGGGGTAGAGTACGTTTTTATCGGTGGAGGTGATGAAGATGTAACCGTACTCGATGCCTACCTCGTCAGTGAACGACAGGAGGTAGTAGCCAGTGACATCATGGATGATCGGACGCCAATTGTCAGTTACACCCCAGATGTAGCCGGAATGTACAGCCTTCGCCTGCAGCTGGTAGGTTGCGATGCCGCCATCAGCTTTCTGGGCGTGGCCATCCTACAAGCCGGGGGAGGAAACTACGATGAGTCCTCTTTCACGGAAATCAGCTCCCAACTGATTTCCAGTTCTGAAAATGTGCATACCATCACGACCGGAATAACCTACCATTCTAGCCAAAACCAATGGAGTTCTTTTGGATTTTACCTCGATCCGGGCGAGGAAAGTACGGTAGAAAACTTGAATATGGGGTCTGATTACGGAACCCAATGGATCGTTTCAGCCAGTCAAAGCACCCTTTCCAATACAGACCTGCATCTGCTGGATGCCAGCTACAATGAAATAATGGGAGACGACGCAGAAGACAATTATCCGCTATTTAGCAATGAAAATTTAGGTTTGGATCAGAACTATGCCATCAGGGCGCGGGCTGTAAGTGGCAGTAGCCCTGGCTTGTTTGTGTTCTCGATCCTTTCAGAATAGTTTTAAAACCACCGGGCAGGCCGAATGGTCATGCCCAACAAATACATGATAAAATGGCAAAAGTGATTAAAGTCATCGAAGTAATGTCTGAAAGTAGCACCAGCTACGAAGACGCCATCTCTTCGGCGGTAGAAGGTACGGCCAAGACAGTACGTCACATTCGCTCGGCCTACGTCAATGAGCAATCGGTGACGGTCAAAGATGGTAAAGTCGACAAGTATCGGGTAAACGTGAAGATCAGCTTTGAAGTAGACGTTTAAGACCGGATTGGCATTTGATTTTTGATCAGTTGACCCGCCATTTGTTGATTTCTGCCCAGGCGTAGGCTTCATCTTCCCATCGGATCAACTTCATTTCTTCTCGTCCTTTATAGTTCAGAAACCAGTCTTCTATGATGCGGTGAGCTGCCGGGTATTCCAGTAGTAGCTCCAGGTAGTTGCTGGCGGGCAGACTGCGTTGTACTGGATCGGCCGGGACCGCTATGATTTTAGTGTCGATCTCACCATTGTCTGTCAGGAGCAGCGCTGCAATGGGTTCGACCGATAGTAAACTG
>JBCBVN010000225.1:0-7116 GCA_039817625.1 Bacteroidota bacterium | reverse complement strand
ATCAAAGCATAGACTACGGCCAGTCCCACACCCCAAACGAAGCTTAAATTTATGGACTTCCGCAGGTCGAAACTTTCGGGGAAGAGCACCATCCCGTTACTCCTGCTGCTAGCAGTCGTACGCGGATCGAAACTTTCGGGGAAAGTTCCGACCTGCGGAAGTCCATAAATTTAAGCTTCGTTTGGGGGATGGGACTGGCCGTAGTCTATGCTTTGATTTATTGGCAATTGGGCGAATCCATAGTCGCTTTATTTGCTCCGGAAGAAAACGCAGCCGCAGCTCTGGAAGCTGCCAAATCCTATCTGCCGTTGGTGGCTGTATTCTGCCTGCTGGCCACACCTTGCTACATTTACGATGGGGTTTTCGTTGGCTTGACGGCGGCAAAGGCCATGGCGCAGACGATGATACTCGCGTTTGCGGGCTATCTATTGACTTATTATTTGTGGGGGCAGCACCAGGGGAACTTAGGGCTTTGGATAAGCTTGACTTTGTTTATGGTATACAGAGGATTGCTCCAGTTTCTGTGGCTGCGAATCAGAAAGATCGAATCATTAATTGCTTAACATCACGGGCATAACCAGCATCAGAATGTCCTGACCTTCGGCTTGCTCGATGGGCATGAGGATACCTGCGCGGGTAGGAGAAGACATCTCTAGTTTGACCTCTTCGCCTTCCAGTACGCCCAGCATTTCTACCAGAAATTTGGCGTTGAATCCTATAGTCAGCGGTTCGCCATCGTAGTTGCAGGCCAGCTGCTCGGTGGCTTCATTGCTGAAGTCGAGATCCTGAGCGGAAACGGTGAGGCTGCCGTCAGCTACATTGAGGATGACCTGGTTGGTCGTCTTATTGGCGTAGATGACAATACGCTTCAGGGAGTTTTGAAGATCGGTGCGACTGATGGTCAGCACATTGGGATTGTCGACGGGAATGACCGCATTATAATCTGGGTAGCGTGCATCGATCAGTCGGCAGATCAGTGTGGTATCGCCAAACTTGAAGAAGGCGTTTGATTTGTTGAAGGCCAGCTCTACAGACTCATCGGTGCTGGGAAGTGCTCCCTTAAGCAGGTTGAGTGCTTTCTTGGGAAGGATAAAGCTGCTGGTCACTTCGCCTTCTACATTCGACAAGCTGAATTTCACGAGCTTGTGCGCATCGGTGGCGACCATGACTAACTTAGAAAAGTCTACCTGAAAGAAGACACCCGTCATGGCCGGGCGTAGCTCGTCGGTGCTGGTCGCAAAAAGGGTCTTGTTGATGCCCTCGGTCAGATATGCCGCACTTACGCCTACAGTATCGACCTCATCAGCTTCGGGGATTTCGGGGTAGTCGCCCCCGTTTTCGCCTGCCAGCTTGTACTTTCCGTAAGCCGAGGTAATCTCGATTCCGTAGGTCTCTGTGTCGATATTGAAGGTAATGGGCTGCTGAGGCAACGCCTTGAGGGTATCGACCAAAATTTTAGCCGGAACGGCTATTGTTCCGTCTCCATCGGCGTTAACCTCCAGCTGGGTGATGAAACTGGTCTCCAGGTCCGTTGCGGCTATCGTCAGCTGATTGCCGGTTATCGTAAAGAGAAAATCTTCCAGAATGGGAAGTACCGGGTTGGAAGAGATCGCACCGCTAGCTAAGCTGAGCTTTTTTTGTAAATCGGCAGAAGAGACACTGAACTTCATGGACGGGCATTTGTGCAAAAATAGGCTTTCTAGCGAGATGTCGAAATGTAGAAGCACATATAATGTGGAGTGCCACTAAGCAGGTATCTTTGCAAGCTCGAAATGACCATATCTCCCCCTCCCATATCCCTTCCTCGTCGCATTGCACTTCCGCCTGCCCGCCAGTGGACGCTAAGCAACGGAATGCCGGTTATGGCTATAGAAGGGGCTGCGCGGCCAGTGCTGCGCATAGAGCTGCTTTTTCGAGCGGGCCGGTCGTTTGAGACAGCTCCCGTTTTGGGGCGGGCAACCAACCTGATGCTGGCTGAAGGGAGCCACCAAAAATCAGCTTCAGATATAGAAGCCTTCTTCGACTTTTATGGGACCAACCTTCAGTTGATTAGAACCAGCGACTGGGCATCGATAACGGTATATACCATCTTGCCCCACCTGGAAGCCCTCTTGCCTGTACTGGCCGAGGTCGTCACTCAACCCCTTTTTAGCGAGAAGGAGTTGGGCCGTTTTATCAAGCGCAACTTACAGAGCCTGCGCGAAGTCCAGACGGATGCCGATAGCATAGCCGATGAAGAATTGAACTTCCGACTGTTTGGAGGCGATCATCCATATGGGTATCGCGTTTTACCGAGCCACTATCAGCGCCTTACGACAGGGGCTTTGCGCGAGTTTCACCGACAGGCTTATGTTGCTCAAAACGGGCTCCTACTCCTGTCAGGACAGCTAAACACAAAAGCTGAGCAGCTCATTGATCAGTATCTGGGGCAAATTCCGCAAGGGCAAAGAATAGCCGACCTGCCTTTGGCCGAAAAAATCAATGAAACGGGGCAATTTGGCATCTATCGGCCGAAAGCCAAACAGACCCTGATCAGGCAAGCTCGTTTGTTGCCGAGATCGGCCAGGCAAGACTTGCCGGGGCTAGAGATACTCAACACAGCCCTGGGCAATTATTTTGGGAGTCGGCTCATGCAGAACATTCGAGAGGAAAAAGGCTATACCTATGGCATAGAGTCTAGTCTGGAAACAGCCATGTTTGCCGACTATTGGCTGATTAGTGCCGATGTGGCCAACGAAAACCTGTTGGCTGTGCGCCAGGAAATATCGAGAGAGCTCGACAAACTGCGCCAAGAGCCGATGCCAGATTCTGAGCTGAGTATTTTACGAGCCTATCTGATTGGTGTGCTAATTGGCGAGGTCGATGGTCCGCTCAATATTACCTATCGCTACCGCGGAGATATTCTCGATGGAACCCCATTCGAGTCGTTCCACAATTTGATCGAAGCGCTGCACGATATGAGCAGTCAGGAGATATCAAGCCTTGCGCAGACTTACCTACAGGAAGACGAGCAGGTTGATCTCGCTGTGGGTGGGGGCGTTGATCCAGATTAGTAGACTACCTTAGGGAAGAGCCTCATCTTCGTCATGGCTGGATACGTGCCACTTATCTATGGCTCTTACCTGGTACTCATACGTTTCTTCCGGGTCAGCCGATTCATCGTAATAGTGAAATCGCCAGCACCCTTGCCCAAAAGGCGTGGTATCTATCAGTTGCCATAAGTTGCCTCCGGTCGGCCTTCTGTATATGCCGTAGTACAGTGGGAGCTCTTCTTTCGATAATTTTTTATCGACAGACCAGACGACCATAGGCCCGCGATCGCTGTCTTTTAGCTTTTCAACTTTGGGTTTAGGCGGTGTTGTACGTAGCCTGTTTGTCAGGCTTCGTTCGGGGAGCAAGCTCGGCTGGGCGTACATGTCGCTTAGCCTTTGGTCGAGTCCAACTTCGTTCTGTAAGATTGATCGCGCGCTGAAGTAAATGCTTCCAGAAACGCGCTGGCTCGCTCGGTTGCGGTTTACTTGCCGGGGAAGTTCTTCCAGGTTGTCCCAGCGAGTGTCGTGGTTGTTGCCCACCTTATAAGCCGCCTGACCGATCAAAAGGCGTGTACTTGCAGGCGTATTTTCTGTCCACCAGTCCAGCAAATGGGCATAGTCAGCTGCCTCATAGCCTATACTCCAGTAGAGTTGGGGAGCGAGGTAGTCTACCGTGCCACTTTCTGCCCAGGCCAGTGCATCGCCGTATAGGTCATCGTAGCTGGTCGCCTGGGTACGAGTCAGGCTTCCTCGCGGATCATCTTGTTGGTTGCGCCAGATGCCAAAGGGGCTGATGCCAAACTGAATGGTTGGGTCTGCCTGTTTGATGCGTTCATGTAATCGGGCCACTAAGCGATTTACGTTGTCGCGCCTCCAGTCGCCGCGATCGGCAAATTGACTACCGTATCGGACATAGGTCACAGAATCGGGAAACTCTTGCCCAATGACGGGGTAGGGATAGAAGTAATCATCGAAATGAATGCCGTCTATTGGGTACTTGGTGACCAGCTCATCTACTACATCCAATAGGTGGTCTTGCACGGCCGGTATGCCGGGGTCGAGGTATCTCCTATCGCCATACGCAACCACCCATTCGGGATGTTGGTAAAAGACGTGATTTCCGGCCAGGTCAAGGGTGTCCAGGCTCATAGCCGCCCGATATGGATTTAGCCAGGCGTGTAACTCCATGCCGAGTTGATGCGCTTCGTCTACAGCAAAAGCCAGGGGATCGAATCCACTACTGGGCGCAACGCCCTGTTGTCCGCTAAGCCACTTCGACCAGGGTACAATATCGGATTGATAAAGTGCATCTGCTGCTGGTCTGACTTGTAGGAAAACGGCGTTGAAGCCGAGACGCTTTAGTCTGCGCAGTTGGGCGCGCATTTCGGCTTGCAGGGTAGCCGCCTGAGGGGTTGGCCGGCTCGGATAGTCGATGTTGAGCACCGTGGCCATCCATACACCTCTGAGCTCTCGCTCTTGCGAGCTTACCTCCTGGCCCAGATTCATAAAATAGGCTGCGGCAAAGGGTAAAAAGACGGCCATTAGCCAAATTTGCTTGTGTTTGCTGGTCAAATTCATAGATAATATTGGTCGTCAAAAAGATGGGGCACGAGATTTGATTTGGACTTCCGCAGGTCGATGCATCCCGGATAATCAGAAGATTCCAGGCATAGTAACTGCGATTTAGTGTTTTAGCCAGTAAAAATTCTGTCAAACGCACGGCAAAATTCCTAAATTGTCGTCCCCAAGGTACATTGTAAAAATCTTGTTGACTCCCTTTCACTACCTTTGACTCCTTGCAAGACTAAAGGTGGTTTATTGATTTAGACACCTCCAAGCGTTCGCTTGATTTTCCAACCAACTCAACTCATGACTAAGCTATATTTACTCACATTACTTTGCTTTTTTTCCCAAGTTTTCCTGGTCGCGCAAAATGACCGCATCGATGTCAAAGTATTCGACGACATTCGTGCGCAGCAGCAGCAACTACAACTAGGAGATTTAGATGTAGCCGAATTTGAAATACTCGATGATTACACCACAGACCGTGGTGCTCGCCACGTTTATGTTGGCCAGCTTTATCGTGGTATTCCTGTCTTCAACGGGCAGGCCGGCCTTCACTATCGCGGAGGAGAACTAGTGCATTTCACATCCAATTTAGCATCCGGCTTCGACGAGCAGCTCCCCGCTGTTCAGCCGCTAAATACAGCCGAGCAGGCCCTTCAACTGGCCGCTCAGTATCTAGGCCTTCAGGCCAGCAGCAGTCCACGAAAAACTTCTCAGGAAGGTTACGTACAAACCTACCTGTGGGAAGAGATTGCAACCAGCCCGATTGCGGTAAAACTCAACTACTATCCAGACAACGATGGCCGCCTCAATCTGGCCTGGCGTGTCGAGCTGGATCAGCGTACCAGCCCTGACTACTGGCAGGTGCAGATCAGCGGTACTAACGGCAACGAGTTAGCTCGCTACAATTACACGCTGTACTGTAGCTTCGATCATTCTAATGATGGAGGCGTTTGCACCGACCACAGCCACGATCACCACTCAGGGGCTGTAGCCAACAGCGCAGCACCACAGCAGCCTACCGTAACAGACGGCTCTAGCTACCGAGTGTTTCCACTAGGGGTAGAAGCGCCTATTTTTGGTGAGCGCGAACTCGTTACGGAGCCCGCTGATCCAGAAGCTTCTCCGCTAGGCTGGCACGACGTAAACGGACAGCCAGGTGCTGAATTTACCTACACACGCGGCAACAACGTTTTTGCTTACGATGATAGCGCTAACGACAATAGCGGTAGTGTAGCCGATGCGGTAGATGGTGGCGCGACACTGGAATTTGACTTTCCTTTCTCTGTCAATGTGCAGCCTGAGCCACAGATCAATGCAGCAGTAACTCAGCTGTTCTACATGAATAATGTCATGCACGATTTGGCTTACCACCACGGCTTTGACGAAAAAGCAGGAAACTTCCAGCAAAATACATACGGCAACGGTGGCGTAGGAAATGACCCTGTACTCGCCGAAGCTCAGGATGGAAGTGGAACCAACAATGCCAACTTCGCAACTCCACCCGATGGTAGTTCCGGGCGTATGCAGATGTATATCTGGACTGGAGGTGCAGTTGATCTGCTCACCGTTACAAGTCCTTCTACAGTAGCTGGTTCTTACACCGGTGTAGAGGCAGATTTTGGCGATTCCATCACCTCAGTTCCCATTACAGCTAATCTGGTAGAAGCTTTTGATGCCAGCGCTGCTCCCGCTTTGGTTTGTGAAGATGTAGCCAATGTTAGTGAGGTAAATGGCAATATTGCTATGATCCTCCGAGGCGATTGTTTCTTCGAGCAGAAAGTCATCAATGCAGAAGCAGCAGGTGCTGTTGCTGTACTCATTTGTAATGCAGGCGATCCCATTGGTGGTATGGCTGGTGTTGACGAGTTGGAAGACCCAAGTATCCCTTCTTTCTTGGTAGACAATACTGTTTGTGATCTATTCAGAGCAGCCATTGCCGAAGGTGATGATGTAGTAGCTACGTTGGTTCGTCCTGAAGACGAAGAGATAGCTCGCGATAGTGATTTCGACAATGGTGTAATTGCCCACGAATTTGGCCACGGTATCAGCAACCGCTTGGTCGGTGGCCCTGGCAACACTGGGTGCTTGTTCAACGACGAGCAGATGGGCGAAGGCTGGTCTGATTTCTTCGCCTTGGCCATTTCTCCTCAGTTGAGTCTCGATGGTACAGAGCCACGTAGTATCGGAGCATACGTTCAAGGCCAGGGTACTACAGGAGCAGGTATACGCCGTTTGCGCTACTCCACTGATCTGGAGATCAACGACTACGCATACGACGACATCATCTTTAGTGGCACGGCTCCTCACCCACTGGGTGAGATCTGGAATACGACTTTATGGGATCTGTATTGGGCCATGGTTGAAGAATATGGCTTCGATAATGACTTGATTCTGGGAACAGGCGGAAATAACCTTGCCGTAGAATTGGTCATAGAAGGTATGAAGTATACGGCTTGTACGCCTGGTATGATCGATGGCCGGGACGGTATCCTTCAGGCTGATGAAGAAATTAATG
>JBCBVN010000224.1:0-7134 GCA_039817625.1 Bacteroidota bacterium | reverse complement strand
AGTTGATACTGTTCGAGCCCGTCCTTGATCGGAGCCAGGACCTGGGCTGCCGGTTTTTGGTTGTCGTAGTTGATGTAATAGACCAGTCGGTAGGTGGCCGTTCGCTGGAAAAGTACACGACGATCGTGGGCGCTGGCAGGTTCTTCTGCCTCCAGTTCCTGGAGCAATTTTGGGGCCGTATGTAAGGCGGGTTTGTACTGAAAACTGGCCGAAAGTAGATTAAAGGCGTCGTCGAGGTAGCGATTGAATTCCTCGTTCTTATAGGCCGGGTTTTCGGCCCATGCTTTGAGTACCTCCTTGTAATTTTCAACGCTCATCCCATAATCGCCGAGTAAGGTGCCGATCAGGCCTCGAGATTGATAGAATCTGAGCTTACCCTGAGTGGAGGTCGGGGGCTGATCGTTTTTGAGTAGCTTTTCATAGGTGTCTAGCAGGCTGGATTCCTCTGCTTCATCCGCTCTACTTCGCTTGGCCTGTACGGCCCGAATAATCTCATCGTGCTGATCGAGTAGTTCGAGTTCGCGCTCCAGCTTTTCGATAAGTTGTTCTTTTTCCGAAATCAGCTCGGAAAGCTCTTCAGTTTGTTGTCTGGCCAGCAAGGTGTTGGCTACTCGCCTGATTTCTTTATTGACCTCTAGTCCGGCGAGCTGGTCGTCGAGTTTACGAGCCAGACTACGGGCATCGCGCAAGCGTTCGTAAGCCTGCTCGTACAGCCCTCTATCGTACAGGAAATCCGCATCGAGTAGGTGCTCTTTAATGCGCGCAGCCTGAGAAAGCTGAGACCTGTAACTGCGCATAGACCGCAGAATGGTCTCATATAGTCGGCGCTTGTCGTGACTTAGGGTACCCGATAACTTTTTAGTCAATTGAGACTCGTCGTAGACCTCTTGCTCATTTAGCAGCTTATACAAGCGCCAATAACGACTCTTTTCCCAGCCGGATTTGCGGGATTCCAAAGTCAGGTATCGCTTTTCAGCTTTCGTCAGGGACTTAACGAGCTGAAAAAGAGCATCAGTTTTCTTCAATCTAATTTCTGTCTTTTGAACTCATCTAAACTTTTGTAATCCGACTACGCACAAAGCTAAGTAGAACCTGGACTTCGCTGTTTTTTTCGCCCGTAGCTTAGGCTACGAACTCAAAAAGGCAGCTTGCCAGAACCCACTTTGCTTAGCGCTCGTCAGAAAGAAATAAGTCTACATGAGTTCATTGACGAAAATATAAAATGAAGTACAAATTATACTGACTCAACATTACTCCTCCTCTAAAATCTCCTTGGGTAATCGTTTTTTTGTCTTGGCTCCCAACTGCCTCAGACGTTCAGCTCGCCCAATCAAAGTATGCCCTTTTTGAGCGCCATTAGTCAGTTTGTGCATAGCCGCTTCATAGCTGCGATTGGTCTGATCAAGTCTTTTACCCACTTCTTTGAGGTCTCCCACGAAGTTGACAAACTTGTCGTAGAGCATGCCGCTCTGCCTGGCAATCTCAATGACATGCTGCTTCTGTTTTTCCTGTTTCCAAAGATAACTGACCGTTCGTAGGGTTGCGAGTAGGGTAGAGCTGGTGACCAATACTACACGGAGATCGAGTGCGTCTAGAAAGAGGGAGCGATCGTGGCGCAAGGCCAGGCTGAAGGCCGGTTCTATCGGCACAAAAAGAATGAGGTAGTCTGGGCTGTTGATCTGGTATAGATCGGTATAATTTTTTCGACTCAAATCGCGGCAGTGCCGTCGGATGCTCTGCACATGATTGCGCAAATGAGCAGCCCTCTCGCCAGAGTCGGCCTTGGCAGAATGATAGCGTTCGTAAGCGGTGAGACTCACTTTGCTGTCGATGATCAGCTGCTTATCGTCGGGTAGATTGACGATAAAGTCGGGTCGTTTTTGCTTGCCTTCTTCATCTGCAAAGCTTGCCTGAGATCGATAGTGAACTCCGGGCTCTAGTCCGCTGGCTCTCAGTAATCCTTCCAGCTGCCATTCGCCCCAATCGCCCTGGGTCTTACTGTCTCCACGAAGTGCGCCGGCCAGATTGTTGGCATCGGTACTCAGTTGGGTATTGAGGGTACGCAGATGGCCAATTTCTTCTCTCAGACTTACCCGATCTCTGGTTTCTTCCACAAAGCGCCGTTCGACTTGCTCTTCGAATGCTTTGATGCGCTCCTTTAGGGGTTGCAGGACTTGCTGCATCTGCTCGGTATTCTGCCGACTGAAACGCTGACTTTTTTCTTCTAATAGCTTGTCGGCCACACGCTCGAAATGGGCCCGACTTTCCGCTTGCAAGCGGGTCATTTCCTCGTTCTGATTCGCCAATTTCTGCTGTAGTAGCGATTGTTCCGTTTGTATGCGCACCAGTTCTTGACGCAGTTCTTGTTCTCGTGTGGCCTGCTCCTGAAGATTTTCATAGTGTAGGTCTGCTTGCTGTTGGAGGTCTTGGAAACGCCCCATCTGCACGTATTCTTTAGTCAGTAATCGCTTGGGGATATAGTCGTTTTGAAACCGCAACCGCAGATACAGCCAGGCGATTAATGCACCGATTACCGTGCCCAATAATAAAGCCAGAACCAGAATGGAATAATCTATTTGTTCCATAAGTGTAAATATGCAACAAAATTTTGGTAGTTGTATTCTGGTTTGCGGTCGATGGACGGATCAGTCAATGTGTATTTTTGTATCGCTAGCGAGTCGATTCGAATGTGTTTGTATGCTACAGTTGAATGATGTACTCGAATTTTGCACTACTATTAACGTGGAGTTGGGGGTTAAACATCGGACGCTCGAAGGATTACAAGCTCTCCGCTTTCCCGATGGCTATCGGGACGAGCTCCTGCGAGTGTTCCACTGTTCCAACCTCACGTTACTATTACTTAGTCAGACAATTGCTTACTGATATGCGTCTCACATTCGTTTTTTCTCTTGTCACCTTATTCATTGCTACTTCTTGTTCGCCTAAACTTAGCACGGGGAATTCTGCGGCGGATCAGTTTGATACCGACCAGCGAAGTCTCATTACTTCAGCTGCTGCCGATGAGCCTATGCGCGTATTCAAGATCACCAATAGAGAAGACTCCATCCTGCTACGCACGGCTAGCGAAAGGGTACAAATTAACCCCAATGATCGCACCCTCCAGCTCTTCATAGACCGACTGCTCACGACTGTTCAGGATAGTATGTCGTTGGGGGTAGGCATTGCGGCCCCTCAGGTGGGGATTCTGAAAAACATCATTTGGGTGCAGCGATTCGATAAAGCAGATTTGCCCTGGGAGGTCTTCATCAATCCTGTAATTGTTCAATATTCGGATCTGACCCGAAAGGGGATGGAAGGCTGTCTGTCCATTCCCGATCGACGGGAGGAATGCCAGCGTTCGTACGCCATCTTGATCGAGTATGACCGCCCGGATGGCAGCCATCATACGGAAATGGTCGAAGACTTTACCGCCGTTATTTTCCAGCACGAGATTGACCATCTGAATGGCATCTTATACCTGGATCATTTGGCATCGGATTTGGCCGAAGACTGATCACCTTCCAACATCTTTTCCAAAAAACTTCTCACTACGCGCAGGCCCTCATTGAAATCGCTGTTGTTGTTGACGATCAGGTCTGCGATTTCCCGGTAGGGGGCCACATATTTTTCATAGGCGGGCAGTACGTGGTGTTCGTACCGGTGCAAAACATCTTCGAGGGGGTAGTTGCGCTCTATTTGGTCGCGCTTGATGCGTCTGACCACTTTGAGGTTGTCTTTGGCGTGGAGGAAAATTTTCAAATCCAGCATGCGTCGAACATGCTTGTAGTGAAATACGAATAGACCTTCAACAATGACGACTTGCGCAGGTCGAAAGGTCAACATTTTGGGGTTGGCCTGCTCGTTATTAAAGACATATTCCATGCGCTGGACGGTCTCTCCGTTGGCCAGCCTGCGCAGGTCTCGTACAAAATCTTTTTTGTTGATCGATTTGGGTCGGTCGAAGTTCTTAAAGCCCTTTTCGTCGGTTTTTTGCTCTTCCCGTGGCAAGTAATAGTCGTCTTGACTGATCATGCACACTTGCGCTTCGCTGAAGCCTTCCTGCAGCCTTTTTATGAAGGATGTCTTTCCAGAGCCGCTGCCGCCTGTAATCCCGATGAAGTAAGGTCTTTCCATACGGGAGCGAAAAATAAGGAGATGTGCTAACTTGCCCACCATATGAGCTTTCTTAATGATCTGCTTCGTGCCGGCTTGGGCATGGTCTTCCTCTTATCTGTATGCTACGTGCTGAGCCGAGATCGCCGCTCGATTGACTGGAAGTTGGTTGGGATTGGTGTTCTAAGCCAAGTGGTTATTGCCATCCTCATGCTTAAAGCACCCTTTGTAAAAGGAGGAGTTGATGTAATAGCAACAGGTTTTCGCAAAACCCTGGAGTTCACCGCGGCAGGCTCAGAGTTTTTATTCAGCAATCTCGTTGATCCAGGTAAATTCGACACCTTCGGGTACATTTTTGCCTTTCAGGTTCTGCCCACTATTGTGTTTTTCAGTGCGCTGACGGCCATCTTGTACTACCTCGGCATATTGCAGAAAGTAGTTTACGGTATGGCCTGGCTGCTGAGTAAAACTCTGGGGTTGAGCGGACCGGAGAGTTTAGCTGCAGCTGCCAATGTCTTCATTGGTCAGACCGAAGCCCCCCTGGTTGTCAAGCCCTATCTGGAAAAAATGACCAAGTCGGAGTTGCTCTGCCTCATGGTAGGTGGTATGGCTACCATTGCCGGCTCGGTCTATGTGGCCTATATCGGTATGCTGGGAGATAGTATTCCCATTCCTGCGGGACTAGATCCGGAGGCTGCCGCCCTTATGCGCGATGAGGCCAGGCAGTTTTTTGCTGTTCACCTGCTCACGGCTAGTATGATTTCTGCTCCGGCAGCCATCGTCTGTGCCAAGATGCTCTACCCGGAGTCCAAAGCAGAACTCGCTGCCCAGACAGGTCACCCCGAAGCCATCAACGATGGGCATACGCTCAGTGAAGACGAGCTGAATAGCCCAGCAAAAGACAAGCGACTGGAGATGGCCGCCGACGATAGCGACAATCTGCTAGACGCCATCAGCAAGGGCACCACCGACGGATTAAAGCTGGCTGTAAATGTGGGCGCCATGCTGCTGGTATTCACCGCCCTGGTATTTATGCTCAATACCTTCTTCCTGGAGGGTACCAATATCCTAAACTGGATGGTCAATGGCTTCAACCAGGAAAGCTGGCAAGCCCTAGCCGATAGTAACCAAACCTGGAACCAGCAGATTGCAGTAGCGACGGGCGGTCGTTTCGAAGGCTTTAGTTTTACTTATTTTCTGGCTTTAATCTTTGCTCCAATAGCATGGTTAATTGGTGTGGAAAGTCAGGACATCACCCTAGTCGGCCAGTTGCTTGGTCTTAAAACGGTGGTCAATGAATTTGTCGCCTATGCCGAATTCCAGGATATTCGAAATGCGGCCGAGGGGATGATATTATCGCCCAAGAGTACCTTGATTGTGGCTTATGCACTTTGTGGGTTTGCCAATTTTGCAAGTATAGGCATCCAGATTGGAGGCATCAGTGCCATTGCGCCGGGCCAGCGTACGAATCTGACCAGACTTGGTATTATGGCTTTGATAGGGGGCACCGTCGCCTGCTTGATGACAGGCACCATTGCCGGTATGTTCTATACTACCTAATCTTCTTAGAGTCTTTCATAGCGACCCCTTCCACGAGCCTGTAGGGGTAGTGCTTAATGAGGTAGGAAAAGCCTAATGGCTAAAGAAATCCTCAATTTCTAGCTTTTCCATGGTCCACTCCCAGAGCTTTCTGGCCTCCTCTTCCTCATATGAGCTGGAAAAACTCTTCTTAGGCTTACAATCGTCGAAGTATTTGCCACTTACGGCATCCAGATTGGGCTCGGTGGCCAGATAGATATTGGATGAAGCTCCTTCCAGTGGCGTTTTATTGCCATTCATCCGTCTGCGGACACGCCAGGCAAAGCGGTGTAGCCATTTATTGCCTTTGAGCCCGATATCGGTGCGTACTAGTCCGGGCTGCACGGCAAAGATCAATGGATCATCAGCTTTTCTACGTCTTTCGTATTCGTAGGTGAACAGCACATTGGCGAGTTTGCTTTGTGCATAAGACTTCAGGCCGTGATAGTTTTTGGTCAGATTAAGATCGTCCCAAAACATACTCTTGATTTGTCGATGCGAGTCACTGGCGACGTTGATGATGCGGCCATCTTCGGCTGCGCTCAGGGCGGGCATAAGGAGGTAGGTGAGTTGGGCGTAAGCCAGATGATTTACAGCCAATACTTTTTCAACTCCGCGTTCATCCACTTCCAGGGTGCTATTCCAAATGCCAGCATTGTTGATCAGATTGTCAAGCTTGCTATGATCGGCTAGTACGGCTTTGGCCATCCGGTCAACCTGGTCTGGTTGCCCGAGTTCGGCTATGTAGATTTGGACTTCCGCAAGTGGGTAGTTTTCTAGTATTTGAGCCTTCGCTGCTTCTGCCTTTGCTTTTGTCCTTCCATGCAGCAAAACTTTGTGCCCGCGGCGGGCCAGATCTTGCGCGGTAGCAAATCCGATACCACTAGTCGCTCCGGTGACTAGCGAAATTTTTTGTGATTGATCACTCATCTATTTTGGTCTTACTGATCCTCTAGTTGTTCGATTTCCGCTTCTACATCTCGCAGTTTTGCCCGGCAAAACTCGATCAGGGTCTTTGCCCGCTTCACCCGTTCGCCCAGGCTATCGATATCGGTAGGTGCCTGCTCCAGCTCTTGCAGTAGTTGCTGTAGCTCTTCCATGGCAGCCGAATACGTCATATTGCGGTAAGTTGTTTGAGGGGGCAAAGGTATTAGAAGTGGGGGTATATTGGATAAGGCGAAAATATAAAGTCTCTTAGAGCTTACTAAGAGTACCTTCGTTTAACCAGAGTTCTGTTATGCTCTTTTTGAAATTACTTGGTTCAGCTGTCTTATTGTTCAATCTTCCTTTCGGAGTCTCTGCTTGCAGTTGTACTGAAAAACCGGTTAGTATCCCAATTAAATCTTTCGGTTTGGGAATCGAAGATTCATGGACAGGCAGACTGAATGATCAGTTGGTATTTGAGGGGATACTTGTGGATGTCAAACAAGATACCAGTAAATG
>JBCBVN010000223.1:0-7140 GCA_039817625.1 Bacteroidota bacterium | reverse complement strand
AGCTGAATATTTGCAAACGTAAAAAAGCACCTCATCCGAACACATCCAAAACATTGAAAAACAGCCTTATGCATTGTAAATCTATACTCCTAATTCTAGCCTTTCTAAGTTCCTTAAGTCTGATGGCGCAAACATCAGTGAGTGGAGGCATTTTCAGTCCCACTGTATGGGAATCGGCCAACGGACCTTATCTGGTTACCAGCGAACTGGTTGTTTTCCCTGGTGCCAGCTTAACCATTGAGCCTGGAACTGAAGTACAATTTCAAGCTGGGGTTGGGATTGAATTGCGCTCCGGCTCAATAACAGCCAATGGAACAGATGAATCACCCATCCTATTCACCATCGATCCCGCCGCCGAGGAGGGAGATACCTGGCGAGGCATCTACAGCACCGTCACACCAGGCAACTTCCAAACCATGAATTTCAGTCACATTGTACTGGAATATGCAGAGACCGGCATCAAATTTAATGGAGGTGGGTATCGCAATATCACCAATTCGACCTTCCGATTTAATGATGTAGGGGTCGTGGATGGAGATGAGGGCAATGACTTCATGATCTTCACCAATTGCGACTTCTTGAATAACAACGTTGGCACCAGAGGAAGGGCATCCTTCTTTGAATGCACATTCCTAGATAATGTCAACGCTACACAAGACATCTACTATTTCATCACCCCTGACGAGGGTGGGCGTGTGATTGACTGCTACTTCTCCAATAACGATGTCTGTTTCATCAATTCTGAGACGGTTATAAACTCGGCCGTTATCCGAAACTCTGTGTTTGAGAACAATGGCATCGTAGCTACGCTCTATAGTGTAGAGGCGGAGAATTCCTTTTTCATAGGATCCGAAATACACGCCGTTTACGCCAATTTGATAGACATACGCAATTGCGGATTCGCAGATAACGGCATCGGCCTACGCACCACAGAAACTGGCACCAACGGGTTTGTCTTAAATAACCGATTCGAAAACAATGATATCGGTATTCAGCTTGATGGCAATGGTTCTATGGTAACGGGAAATGTTATCTGTAACAATGAAATTGGCGTATTCGTAGCTACCCCATTAAATGTTAGTATTCTCAATAATTGCTGGTGTTCTGAAGACCCTGAAGAAATAGCTGACCAAATATTTGACGCCGTTGATGACGTGTCTAGTGGCCTTGCCTCTTTCCAGCCCTTCAGCACCAATTGCGATGATCCGCTGCTATATCCCGGCGATTCTAACAACGACGGTCAAGCCAATGCATGGGATCTATTGCCCATTGGTGTTCACTACGGAGAGGAAGGACCGGCCAGAGGCGTATCTTCAGCTTCATGGATCGGCCAGGCTACATCGAACTGGGGGCAATCCATGATCAATGGCCTGGACCTAAAGCACGCAGATTCAGATGGCAGCGGCCTTATCGATTCAGATGATGCTCAGGTGATTGTTAACAATTACAATCTAATCCACAACAACTTCAGTGATCTGGATCCGGTACTGGCAGATGATGGCAATTTTGATCTACGACTGATTGTCCCCGAAGAAGTCTTTGCCAATCAATCGGTTTCCTTGCCCCTGGAAATTGGTGATGCCAGCAACCAACTCAATGATTTTTACGGAATCGCCTTTGCCATGACGGCCGATGTCAACTTCTTTAATCCCGGAAGTTTTTCTATCGATCTAAATGATTCCTGGTTGGGTGAGCCAGGTGAGCTCCTATTGATCTACCAAGAACTACCAGAGCTCAATCACGTGGAAGTCGCTATTGTGCGCAGAGATGGGCAGCCTGTGAGTGGTTATGGATTGATCGCCAATCTCAATTTTGTAATGAGTGAAGACCTCATCCTTTCCATCGAAGCAGCAGAAGGATTCAGCCCACCATCTGACCCCGTCTTAAACTTACTGCAAATCGAGGCCATCACACATGAAGGTATGCAGATCGGCATTTCTTACAAGCCTGAGATTTTAGTGATTTCCAGTACTGAAGACGCGAACCCGGTAGCCGATATACAGGTATTTCCCAATCCAGTATCTGATCAATTATATCTACGTGGCGAGGTAGCGAGCGTACAAATGTATAGGTTGTACGATCAGCGAGGAATCTTGGTGCAAGAAGGTCCAATGATGCAACCCAGCATCAATTTGAGTGCCTTACCGAGCGGCCTGTATGTACTGGAGTTGGTCAGCGACAAAGCTTCTACTACGAGAAGAATACTGGTTGAATAGCCAAAACATCATTGAGAGCGGCCCGAAGCAGATAAAAGTGTTTTTGGGTCGCTCTTTTTAATCGATCAGCCTCCAGCTAATGCCAATCCGCAAAGCACCATCTGGATATGGGTGATTGGCTGTGGCAAAAAAGAGCTCGGTATCATCTGACAAGACTGTATTGAGCATAGCATATCTGGCGAAGAAGCGAAAGCTCCCTACGCGCATGCTGAAGTAGGGCTCAATTTGTAGGTAAGTCTCCACCTCCTCTACGGTGCTCAGCGTAAACTGCTGAATGAGCGGATTGAAATAGTAGGGTCGATACTGCGCCAGGAATCGAAAGTTACTTCCAAGATTGACATCTAAAACCCCAAACCAAAATCCATCGTAAAAAAGGGAGTGCTCGCTGACTAGCCGTGGGAGCGGCAATAATTCAGTATCTCTGAGTTGGCCTAAAACTCTATTTCTGATCTGCAGCGCACCCAAGTCAAAATCGCGCTCCAGACTCAACTGAATCATACTGATGGCCTCACCCGCTTGCTGAGGAGTAGCTGTAGTATCGAAATAGATAAAGTTGTTGAGTAAAACAAAGCTGAGCTCTGCCCGAACATCTAAGATAGGAATGGTGTAAGCCCCTCCGATTCGCGTCTCCAATGTCTTTTGAAAATCGGTATCCCAGATGCTTTCGCCCGTTAGGCTGTAATTGCTTTGTAGGAGCGAAGGTGAATACAACTGATTACGAAAAGAGAATTCCAACTTTCCCGCTTTGCCCAAATCCAGAAGGCCATCGGCTCCGAGACGATAATCGCCAATTTGGCCGACTGCTTCGAGCTGACCTTCCACCAAAAGTTGCAGCTTATCACTAGGACGAAAACCCAGACGGGTGTGAAGGAGTAAAGATTGCAACCTGCGGAAGTCCACATCATCACGCAAACGGTGAAATTGGTGAGTCACCCCCAGCTCCAACAAATCCCGTTGTACACCTTCACCTCGGTCAGATTTACCGCCGCGAAAAGTGGAGAGTCGAAAACTATTTTCGAAGATGTTGTACTGAATGGATGAACGCTGACCCCGCTCATCAATGAATAGTTGGGGATAGAGAGCAAAAAAAGCAGAGTCGCCGGCCTCGGAATACGTAGATGCCAGCCGATATCGCTGCCTATCGTAACGCATCTGGTGAGAAATGGTAAATGCCCGCCTACTGCGCCCGGTGCTATCGCGCTGGCCGCCAAATTGCAGATACTGGGTCAGCATCCACTCTCGATAGGCGTATCTGACTTCGGTATTATCCAAAAATGGATCGGCCGATTGAGGAGTGGAGAATAAGTCTCCGTCATCTGGCAGAATCTCCAAACCACCGTTCCATTCCTGCTCGTAGCTATTGGCTGCATGGCTGATAAAAGCCTGATATCTGCTGCCTGGTGGGTGTATCCAAAACCCGCCACGCGTATGGTTATTGAGTAGTCGCTGGCGAGTGTACTGGTCCTGTAAACCAAATTGCCGCCAGCGTTTATGGTCGATGACGAAACTGATACCATTGGCAAAATTGCGACTAAAATTGGCCTCTATATAGCTATCGTTCTGATTGCTACCCCGCATCCAAAGTAAGTTGGTGTATGGTCGTGCGAGTCTGTAATAGTCTAAATTTTCACCTGTGGATTGGTATAAATCAAAGTGATTGAGTCCCAACCGATAACCACGCCGCGCCTGGGTCTGATACCGAAAAGCATAAGCCGGCGACCCAACAACGCCCAGGTGGCCAAATCCAAAAGGTATGCGATCAGCCGGGTCATAAATGGCAAATCCCGTCAACGAGGTATCTCCAAATTCCTGTTCTTCAGCAGGGTTGTCCACTCGAAATTCAAAGACCCCAAAGGTGTCCGGAATAATCTCTCTCTGGTCCTGAGGCTGCCGCTCTCGGGTACCGTCATTAAAGGCCGTTTCGGGATTGAAACCAGCCTGGGCTTGTAGAGCAAGATTCCAAAAAATCAGAATGTAAGTCCAGTATGGTTTCCACATACGAAAGCCAACTCTAAATGAAATTTTGCCGGCAGAACCTGCAAAATTGTTTACGCAATCAATGCCGGGCTCATACCCATGCTGCTGAATCCACCATCGTGGTAGAGGTTCTGCATAGTTACATAACGCGTAAGGTCACTAAATAGCGCCACACAATAATCGGCACAAGCCTCAGCCGATGCATTACCCAATGGAGACATTTTTTCGGCATATTCGAAAAACTCATCAAACCCTTTGACTCCTTTGCCAGCGGTAGTCATAGTCGGGCTTTGGCTAATGGTATTGACACGCACCTTGTTCTTCTCTGCAAAATGATAGCCAAAGCTGCGGGCGAAGCTTTCCAGTAATGCTTTAGATTCTGCCATTTCGCTGTAATCGGGAAAAGTACGCTGAGCAGCGATGTAACTTAACCCCAAAATGCTGCCCCAGTCGGACATGTGGTCATTCTGATAAAGCACCTGCATCATTTTGTGAAAGCTCACCGCACTTACATCAAAGGTCTTCAGCATCCAATCGTGCTTAACATCGGTGTATTCACGTTTCTTGCGCACATTGAGAGACATGCCAATGCTGTGCAGTACAAAATCGAGCTTTCCGCCCAGTGCTTCTTCCGATTTGGCAAATAGCTGCTCCAGGTCCTCGACGCTCGTTGCGTCGGCAGGAATGATTTCGGCTCCCAGCTTATCGCCCAATTCCTGGATTTGACCAAAACGCATAGCCACAGGTGCATTGGTCAGGGTGATCGTTGCCCCTTGCTCTACACACTTTTCTGCTACTTTCCAGGCAATAGATTCTGAATCGAGGGCTCCAGAGATAACGCCGCGCTTGCCGGCTAATAGATTGTTTGACATAGCATGAATTTGGCGCTAAGGTAAATAGAACTACAGCAAACTCATTTCTTGGAATTAAACGGTTGGAAATACTTGCATTTCATACTAAATTCACTCTTCTAAAAAACGACCATCATGTCTAAGTCTACTAAGCGCAAGCGCAAGATCAAGGCCGACGAAAGAGCTAAGCTGACCAAATTTTTTGTTGTAGCGGCGGGTTGTACCCTTGCGCTACTGGTTCTCTTCTACGTCCTGTATAATTGATACTGACCGTTCTGTAATCGCCTGGAGCTCTCAGGCGTGCTAATTGGAGTGCGAAATGACTTGGCCAATAAAGAAGGCCATGCTCTTCGCATTCGTGCTGTAGTGTATGCGATCCCTGATGCGGCTCACATGATCGTAGGTATCCTGAGCCATTAGGTACTTAGGATGTTCCTGAGCAGCGTATCGGTGCTCCAATTCCAGCAAACCAAATGGATGAGTCCCCGTCAATTCGTAAGTAACCACCATAGGCCTTGCCCCTACCAGCAATTCCAATAAGTACGGGCCATCTAAATAGTGATCGGCCTCCAGACGCAGAGAGTAGCGTACATCGCCGTACAAATATCTCCGCACTCGAGATGGAATACCCATAGTAGCCAGATAGCGCGAAAGCTCTTCTAGCTTATTTTGCATATCCTCCAGAGGCTTGGGCAAATTTTCTTTTCCGGCAAAAGGAAGCCACTGTTGGCTTCTGAAATCGAAGTAGCTCATGGTGTCACTGAGCTTGAGCTTGTAATCGAATAAATCCGTTTCCACACCGATGTAGCCAGGATAGAACCAGCGCTTTCCCGCCCAACGACAAAATTCCATCTCCAGAATCAGGGTATATAACCCCAGGCTGTATTTGCTGTAGGCTGGGTCGTATATGCCTTGCTTGGAGTAAGCGCCTTCCATGCCCAAATCGAAATACGAAGTGGCCACGAGTCGCTTCCCATCATACACGCGCGTCTGCCAGGTTCTGAGCAGCGGAGCGATGACTCTTCTTCCAAAAACATGAAATCCAAGGTCCTGAACAGCTTTTTCCGGCTTCTCGTACAGGTACCGTCTGTTCAGAACCTGCTCTTCGTGCATATCCAACCTGGCCGGGCCTACCGAAGCTGTAAAACGGGCCTGGTTTTTTCTTTTGCACTTCCGCAGGTGGCGACTTAAGCTCAAATCCGAGAGCGGAAGCCGCGTTGGTAATACACTGACCAGACTATCCAGTCCCAACTTGATATACTCGCTGGTGTATATAGCCTGACCTGCCACTCGATAACCAAGTGCCAGATAGTGGTCTAGCTGCTCGGGTGGCAGCTGACGCTCGGGTAAAATTCTCGAGCCCATCGAACAAAAGTAAAAAGTCTACAGCAGTTATGTGTGTATACTGTTAGACATAATAAGTGAACTCATCAAAACTTATTTCTTTCTGGCGAGCACAAAGACAAGTGGGTTCTGGCGAGCCGCCTTTTCGAGTGCGTAGCCATAGCTACGGACGAGAAAAACGGTGAAGTCCAGGTTCTACTTAGCTTTGTGCACAGTCGGATTACAAAAGTTTAGATGAGTTCAGTACTAAGGACAATCCCACCATGTGGCAAGATTGTCCTTGTAGCAGATTTTTAGGCAGACTTAACTACCTTGATGATCTGTGCAGCCACTTTGTACGGGTCTGCTGCAGAATTCGGGCGACGGTCTTCCAGCCATCCTTTCCAGCCACGCTCTACAGTTGCGATTGGAATACGGATAGATGCACCACGGTCTGAGATGCCGTAGCTAAACTTATCGATGGCTTGAGTTTCGTGCAAGCCGGTCAGGCGCAGGTGATTATCTGGCCCGTATACATCGATACAAGCTTTGATGACTTCGGGAGAAGCTCCGAAAGCTTCGCATACCCGATCATAATCTTCTTTCTTTCCACTTTCGCGAAGTAGGCTGTTCGAGAAGTTGGCGTGCATACCAGAACCGTTCCAGTCACCACTCACAGGCTTACAGTGGTACTCGATAGCAATTCCGTACTGCTCGGCCGTGCGCTCCAACAGATATCGGGCCACATGGACCTGGTCGCCTGCTGACTGAGC
>JBCBVN010000222.1:0-7148 GCA_039817625.1 Bacteroidota bacterium | reverse complement strand
CGTCTAGTTCGTCCTGGTATTTCACCAGTTCTTCCCATTGAGCGTTGGCAGCCATTTCGGCTTGCTTGGCCCAGGTTGTTGGGCTGTGCATGCGGTAGCGGGGGCCAGCCTCGTCAAGGATGTTTTGTACGAAAGCCGTATCTGCGTCAGCTAGTCCACGCCAGGTGTTGATACCGGCATCGTTGAGCAGACCTTCGATCTTGGGGCCTACACCCTCGATGATCTTGAGATCGTCTAGCTTGTAAGACTTTCCGTTAGGTAGCTTGATCTTTTCGACTTTAGCTTTCTTCTTTGGAGCGGCTTTTTTCTCTTCAGCAGCAGGCGCTGGATCAGCAGCCACAGCGGCTACCGGAGTAGTATCGGCAGCTTTTGGAGCCTTTACGGGCGCCTTTGTGGCTGGCTCACTGACCTTAGGAGCTTCCTTTACTGCAGCGGGTGGGGGAGCAGTGGCTACAGCGTCACCAGTTTCGATGTTGACATACACGCGACCCAAGCGCTTGCGGGTGAAGCTGACCCGACCATCCACTTTGGCGTGGAGGGTGTGATCTTTGCCCATATATACGTTAACACCAGGGTGGAACTTGGTACCACGCTGACGGATGATGATGTTCCCAGCCTTGGCTACCTGCCCGCCGAATAATTTGACACCGAGTCGTTTCGAGATACTGTCCCGGCCGTTGTCTGTACTACCTACACCTTTTTTGTGTGCCATGGTTAGATTACTTTTTGACTTTACTGAATGTCAGAACCGAGACTAGCCCTGAATAGAGTCGATAGAGATTTTGGTGAACGATTGGCGATGCCCATTCTTGACTTTGTAGCCTTTGCGGCGCTTCTTCTTGAAGACGATCACTTTGTCGCCCTTGACGTGCTCAAGGACAGTAGCACCTACTTTGGCTTTTAGCATCGGCGTGCCTACGGTTACATTGTCGCCATTAGCGAGCAAGTGAACCGAATCGAAGCTGACGGAATCGCCTGCTTCGGCTTCTAACCGGTGGACGAAGATCTGCTGACCTTCCTCTACTTTGAATTGTTGACCGGCTATGGTTACGATTGCGAACATTGGTCCGGGATTAATGAGAGAATTAAAACGGGCGCAAAGGTAAGGAGAATCACTGAGAATGAAAAGGGTTTTTTCAATAAGCTGTTAGTCACTGACGATCCAGCTTCGAGCGGCTTCAATCAAGTCTTCTGAGGACATAGAATCACCGTAAATAAAGACTTCTTCATTGGGGAAAATGCGCTCGGGGTAAAGCTGCCCGCTTCGATCTGCGTATACGGAAGTGGCTAAAAAGAGTAGACTGCCGTTGCTCAGGGAGAAGCTCCGATTTCCGGTTGTAAAGCCGCCCGTTGGGTTACCCAACAGCACCGTATTGGGCCGGTTGGCAAATGCAATGGCGGTTACTTCACCCGAGCTCGCTGTTCGCGGGCCAATCAAGACGGCTACTTTGGGGTTGGGCGTGAAGGGTATGTAGGGTTCTCGGCTTACACTTACCACCTTATTTTCCCCAGCGAAGCTGGATCCATCGTCGTATGACCAGGCTTGCTGGTTTTCGCCATCGTCAAAAAATCCGCAGGTGCCATCACCTAAAATCGGGCCTATACCTGCAAGCATGGGCCAGCAATTGCCACCCGTGTTGCCCCTTAAATCGAGTACCCATCCGGCAAGGTCGGGCTTGTCCAGTTCGGCAATCAATCGCTGCAAGCTATCTGCAAAATGTACCAATTGAGTCGAATCCCCTGAGCTGAACCCCGGCATTCTAATGTAGGCCACTCTTTTGTCGAGCATATGTCCACGCAGATCGGGTAGGGGAGATGGACTTCCGCTGGTAGAATCCTCACTGGCACCCGATTGGTTTTGCCATGCTTGAACTTGCTCTGATGACAATATAAAACTGTGATTGTCGATGAGGCGGAGAATGGTACCTACTGCATTGTTGAGGTCCTCAGTTTGACTTATTCCTGACGCCATCTGGTATAATCGACTACGCAAGCTGGGAATGTCTAATGAGTCTCGAAATAGGGAGTTTTCTGCAATGGTATCTATGATCTCATCGGCAAAGGCCAGCACCTGCGGATTTGCGTTTTCGCTGGTGGTTTCGACCTGCGTAAGTCTAAAATCAGATACAACCGCCTGACCGCCACCTTTCATATACAGTCCGATCTGAAGCTCGTCAATACGGTTGTCTAACCACATATCCAAAGACACCATCTCAAAGTCTTCGGTTTGAGATAGATTTTGTCGGGGTGTGACCAGGTATTCACCATCGCCGATGCCATTTGCAAATAACATGACAATGGTTGTGTCGGAAACGTCAACCTTTATCCTGGCACTCAGTCGGTATGGTATAAGCTCCTTTTCTGCCTCTGCGAAAGTGTCCGGATCCAGTGAGACTTTTTGAAACAAGTAACCACCTGCCGGTTCTCCCAGATCTTTTAGAATAAGCTGGGCATCGGATGAGGCAGGACCTTGCACAAGTTCCAGTTGAGTCGAGAGGCGAAGTGTTTCCCAAAAGGGCGGAATACTGTCTCCTGCTTCCCAAGGTTCATTGAGGTTCAGGTTCTTAAAGTCCTGGCCAAAAAGCAAAAGTGGGAAACAGCAAAAAGCGAGGAAAAAAATGCGCATGTCTAGGGTGGTTTTATAATCATAAAACTACCCAAAAGGCATGGTACTTTTATCGGGTTTGCACGTCTAATTTTTGTCGTACATAGCTGACCAGGTTTTTGATCATTTTTCGGCCTTCAGCAGTGAGGATGCTCTCCGGGTGAAACTGAACACCAAATACATCCTTGTCTTTGTGCCTTACGGCCATGATGGCTCCTTGCGCATCGTAAGCGGTTACGATCAGATCTTCTGGCAGGGTGTCGGGCTTGATCGACCAGGAGTGATAGCGTCCAGCTCGAAATTCTTTGGCGACATCATTCAAAATCACAGACTCGGCATCTGTACGCACCATATCCGTCTCAATACCGTGGTAGACTTCGGCCAGGTTGTAAATTTTTGCCCCATAGGCTTCACCTATTGCCTGATGACCGAGACAGACGCCGAAAATGATCTTGCTATCGTCGTACTGTTTGATGATCTGAGGCATAATGCCCGCTTCACTGGGAACTCCGGGACCCGGACTCAGCAGTATCATATCATACTGGTCTACTTGATCCAGGCTGATCTGATCATTTCGGTAAACATCCACCTCGCCACCTGTTTCTTCTTCCAGGTATTGGACGAGATTGTAGACGAAGGAATCGTAATTGTCGAGGACTAGAATTTTCATGATGGTCATTTTTTCGGTGCGCGAAGCGCGCCGAAAATCATAGTTGCTGCGCATATTTCAGCGCCTTTCGCAAAGCGCCCAGCTTATTATCTACTTCCTTCAATTCCGTTTCTTCTACGCTGGCATCTACGACTCCTGCGCCTGCCTGATAGTAGAGGGTATTGTTTTGGCTAAAGAAGGATCTGATGAGAATAGCCTGATTGATGTCGCCATTAAAGTCTAAAAAGCCGATTGCTCCACCGTAGAACCCCCTTTGCTGCTTTTCATATTTAGAAATGAGCTCCAGAGCCTTGTATTTAGGGGCGCCTGAAAGTGTGCCTGCAGGGAAAGTGTCTCCAAATATAGCGGCTGTGTCTGCGTCTTCAGCTAGTTCGCCTTCTACCGTACTGACCAGATGGATGACGTGGCTGTAGCGGTGCACTTCGCGTAGACTCTTTACCTGTACCTTTTTGGTATGCCGGCTGAGGTCATTTCGAGCCAGATCGACCAGCATAACGTGCTCGGCATTTTCCTTGGGGTCGGCGAGCAATTCTTGTGTAGCCGCTTCATCTACAGCGACATCACCCGTTCGCTTGTAGGTGCCGGCAATCGGATTCAAGCGGGCAATTCCATTCTTAATGACTAGCTGGGCCTCCGGACTTGACCCCATAATGCGATAATCGCCGTAGTCGAAATAGAACAGGTAGGGCGATGGGTTGATGGATCGCAGCGCCCGATATACTTGAAAGTCGTCGCCTTTATAGTCTTGCTGGAATCTTCGACTTAAGACAATTTGAAAGACATCGCCCAGCTTACAGTGCTCCTTGCCTTTGGATACGAGCTCCATAAACTCCGTATCGGTGAGATTGGAGCTCTCCTGGCCTTCCATATCGAAAGGGTAGACCGCGCCTCTTTGACGAATATTGTCGACTAATTCATCCAGCCTACTTGGTGCATCAGCCGGACAATTCTCAATGAGGGTCAACTGGTCTCTGAAGTGATGGTAAACCAGGTAGAACCTATAAAGGTGATACCTTATTTCGGGTGATCGAAGCTCTTTCTTTTCTACAGGAAAATCCAGGGTTTCAAAATACTGAACCCCTTCAAAATTGGTGTGCCCGATCAAGCCATTGAAAATGAAATCACCCTTCTCGCTATCGACTTCAGAAAACTCGATGTCGAAAGACTTAACAAACTTCTGCAAAGTCTTCGCTACATCGCCACTATCTCTCACTGGGCTGAAGTCGGCTCCTCGGCCACTCACGTGGGTATAAATATTGCCACTATCTACCTGAAAGCTGGCCAGGGTTTCCAGGCCCAGAAAAGAGTAGAAGTGCTCACTGTCTCTGGCTTCATTACTTTCCAGTAAAACGGGATCTGTGTATTTGTCTCTCAGACTTAGGAATAAGAGTAGGGGAGTAGTGAGGTCTGCGGGCATGACCCGCGTGTGGACCCGAAGTTTCAAGTCTGGTTGGTGCAGTACTGCAGTTGGCATATTAATCGTTTTCAATCACGCGCCCGATGATGTCGCAGCATTCGTGAAGTTGGTCTTCGGTCATAACCAAGGGTGGTGCAAACCTGATGATGTTTCCGTGAGTAGGCTTTGCCAGCAGGCCTTCTTCAGCCAGCTTTAGGCAGATATTCCAGGCGCGCTCTCCTTCTGGGCTGTCGTTGATGACTACAGCATTGAGCAGACCTTTACCTCTGACCAGAATTAGTTTGTCGGGGAATCGATCTACAAGGTCTTGCATGCGGTTTCTGAAAATCTGTCCTAGTTCTTCGGCTCGGCCACATAGATCTTCGTCTTTGACAACTTTAAGGGCTTCCATAGCCACCGCGCAAGCCAGTGGATTACCTCCAAAGGTCGATCCGTGCTCGCCGGGCTTAATGGTCAGCATAATCTCGTCTCTACACAAGACTGCCGATACAGGGAAGACGCCGCCAGATAAGGCCTTGCCAAGGATTAAGATGTCTGGCTTAAACCCATGATGATCGCAGCAAATCATTTTACCTGTACGAGCGATGCCCGTTTGGACTTCGTCGGCGATGAACAGGACATTGTTTTCCTGACAGAGGTCGTAAGCTGTTTTGAGGTAATCATCGTCTGGTACGACAACACCAGCTTCTCCTTGAATGGGCTCTACCATAAAGCCTGCCACCGTTGGGTCTTTTAAAGCTTCGCGCAGTGCATCGATATCGTTGTAAGGAATAATGATGTAGCCCGGCATATACGGACCAAAACCGGTTGTGCTGCTAGGGTCTGTACTCGATGAAATGGCGGCGAGTGTTCGTCCCCAGAAGTTTCCTTCTACGAAGATGACTTTGGCTTGGTTGGTGGGGACACCTTTTACTTCATAGGCCCACTTGCGGCATAACTTGATGGCAGTTTCTCCACCTTCTACACCAGTATTCATGGGTAGCACCTTGTCGTAGCCGAAGTAGTCGGTGATAAAACGCTCGTAAGGTCCTAGTACGTCGTTGTGAAAGGCTCTTGAAGTCAGGGTGAGTTGACCAGCTTGCTCCTTCAAGGCATTGATGATGCGGGGGTGGCAATGTCCTTGATTGACAGCAGAGTATGCTGATAGAAAATCGAAGTATTTCTTTCCTTCTACATCCCAGAGGTGTACTCCTTCGCCTTTGCTGAGTACAACGGGTAGCGGATGGTAGTTGTGTGCACCATATTGATGTTCGAGATCGATGTAGTGCTGGCTGTTTTGGACGGATGTGGTCATTTGGAAAGAGTTGATCGACTTTGAGGGCACAAAATTACGTTTTTGACCCGTTTTTAGGTCCGAACGCTAAATTTTTGTCAAAGCTTGTCTTCATTTGTGTAATTGCAGCGTTATTAGCATCGAAAGAGAAAATATTTATCATGGAAGCCCACACTTTGCAACAAGAAGAACGCAACCGCAAGCGCGGTCAATGGGCAGCAACGATCGGCCTGATTTTGCTGATCGGCATCTTATTGGCGCCCTTGTTTTGGAAGATTACTCCGCCTCCTGGTCAACCGGGAACGCTGGTTAATTTAGGTCTGGACTTTGGCCAGGGCGATAGCAATTCCGACAACGCACCCGTTCAGCGACCAGAGCCTGAGCCTGTGACGGAGCCCACTCCGCCGCCACCCACACCAGAAGTAGAAACCGAGCCAGAGCCTGAGACGACCCCTCCACCCAATCCGACACCCCCACGTGAGGTCGTGACTCAGGAAACACCCGAGCAGATCAGGCTTCGTCAGCAGCGCGAGCGTCAGGAGCAAGAAAGACTGGAGCGCCAGCGCCAGGAGCAGCAGCAGCGAGATCGTGAAGCAGAGGCTGAACGCCAGCGTCAGGCTGAGATCAGAAGGCAACAGGAAGCAGAAGCCGAGGCAGAACGACAAAGAGAAGCAGAGCGTCAAAGGCAAGAGGCCGAGGCAGCTGCTCTCCGAGAGCAACTCGGCGGTGGCTTTGGCGGCGGAGGCAATGGCGATGGCCGGGGAAACAGCGGTCAAGCCGGAGACCAGGGCGTTCAGGATGGCTCTCCTAATGCCGAAAATTTAGATGGCATTTCTTCTGGCAGTGGTACCGTTTCAGGTCTTGGTGGTCGCGGTATTCGCAGCCGAGGGCCGGTTCCGCAGGAAAATTCTCAGGTAGCCGGTGTAGTTGCTATTCGTATTTGTATCGATGCCAATGGAAACGTGACCGAGGCTGAATTCACTCAGAATGGTTCAACGACCAGCGATAGCCGACTGAAAGCAGCTGCTTTGAGATCTGCACGGCAGTGGAAATTTGAAGGTTCTGTTGTTGATAGCCAGTGCGGTAAGATTACCTATAACTTCAGGGTGCAATAAACACCCAAAAAGCCGGGTATACATGCTGTACCTCAAATAAGTCTTTACATGAAAAGCCTAATCCTATT
>JBCBVN010000221.1:0-7225 GCA_039817625.1 Bacteroidota bacterium | reverse complement strand
ATCTGCGACAGGCACTAGGGTATTCATTATTGGTATGCGTGATGGAAGCTTTAGAAAAATTGAGTTTTCAGGCTATTCTAATGGCGTATTTACGGGAAGACATGCCAATCTGGACGGAACGGATGAAGTCAACTTCTCTGTAGATAAAGCCAATTTTAGTGGCAAGCGCCTGGCCTATTACAATATGACCACCAATGAAGTCCTGGACCTAGAACCGGCTGAATGGGATCTCAAATTCACCAGATATTTTCAATTGGCCACCCAATTTGGTCAAACTCGTGAGTACCCTTTCACTGGCATACTACACAACGATAACTCTGTAGATGTTGCAGAAGCTCGTAATGTAGACGTTTCCACTGTAGATTTCAATGATTACTCGGACGATTTTTCGGATCGAATCAAGATCATTGGAACGGACTGGAAGGCACTGAATGGCTTCAGCTTTGTCATAGTAGAAGACCTGGCCTACTTTATACGATCAAAGGAAGATGATATTGTCTACAAGCTAATCTTCGATGAATTTACAGGAAGCTCTTTTGGCGAAACGGCATTCACTACCGAAAACGTTGGCATACTTAGTGCTACTTCTGAAGTGCCAAGTAGTCTGACCTCAGCATCGATTTTCCCAAACCCTGCCTATGAGCAGGCAACTCTTGTTGTTGACCTGGCCACTTCTCTGCCCAACAACGGAGAAGCTCAACTGACCATCTACGACAACACAGGCCGCCAGCTAACTGAAGAAATGGTAGAATTACGCTCCGGCATTAATCAATTTGATTTGCCCGTAGGCGATCTCAGCTCCGGCCACTACTTAGTTCGGTTAAACTGGGGAACAGAACAGTTTACCCAGTCGTTATTCATACGATAGCCACTATACTATGTAAATTTGATCTAATTAGACTTATCACCTAATTAGATCAAATTTCAAAACCAATTTACGCATGCGCGTCCCAAGCCAGAAAGCTAATTCAAGAAAGTCCCCATTCTCATTTCCCATCGTAGCTATTGCAGCTGTACTCTTCATTTTTCAGCTAACTTCTTGTACCTCTGAGGCAGATTCCCAAGAACAACAAGCAGAAGAGGAAGCACCCAAAGCTGAGCGTATTGTATCCTTAAGCGGAACGCTCACAGAAATTCTCTATGCCTTAGATATGGGTGATCGCATTGTCGGTGTCGACATTACAAGCGTCTATCCTGAAAGGGAGACATCAGAATTGCCTAAACTGGGCCATATGAGCCAGCTGAATACCGAGGCATTACTCGCTCTTGAACCCGATCTTGTCATTTATGAAGCCACAGGACGTGGAGCTCCTGAGGCTATTGCCCAACTAGAGCAAGCAGGCATCACCATTTCAGCTATTCAAACCGGCCAATCGCTAGACAACCCCATCAATGTCACCAGTCAGTTGACTGACTTATTAGACATAGACGAGTCATCCGTATCTACACTACAAGATAGATTGAACAGTGAAAGGGAAACGCTCAATGGCATAGTTGAAAATGTCGATTCAACTCCACGGGTTTTATTTATCTATGCACGAGGAATGGGCAGACTCATGGCCGCAGGCAATGAGACTTCTGCCTCAGCCATGATCGAACTAGCGGGAGGTCAAAATGCCATAACCTCTTTTCCTCAATTTGAGGCCCTCACTCCAGAAGCACTGGTAGAAGCTCAACCAGATGTCATCTTGATGTTCACCAGTGGCTTAGCTAGCTTAGATGGCAAGGAAGGTCTTCAGCAAATTCCGGGTATAAGTGCAACTCCAGCCTACCAAAAAGACCGCATCCTCACTATGGACGGATTGTACCTGACGGGCTTCGGTCCAAGATCAACACAAGCGGCTATAGAACTAGCAGAAGGCCTTCATCTGCCTATTGAAGCGGAAGCCGGATAATTCTTTAGCGCCCAAAGCTGAATTCATTGTGATCCAAAAAGCTACACTACTGAGTGTATTTTTGGTGGCCGCTATGTTCAGTGGCCTCCTTGTTGGGGCATATGAGCTAAGTGGAGCGAAGCTTTGGGCTGCCCTTATTGGGCCGACAGAAGACATGAGCCACTTTCTGATCTGGAATATCCGAATTCCCAGAGTACTCCTGGCCGCTACCGTTGGCGGAGGCTTGGCTATTTCAGGTGCTGCCATACAAGGGCTGTTTCGCAATCCACTGGCAGATCCTGGCATTGTTGGCATCAGCAGTGGAGCTATGCTATTCGCTGTTTTAGCCTTAGTTCTTTTGAGCACGACCTTATCCAACCTGGCTAGCGTTTTTCAGCAGTGGACGGTCTCTACTTTTGCATTCAT
Source organism: Bacteroidota bacterium (assembly GCA_039817625.1). GTDB lineage: Bacteria > Bacteroidota > Bacteroidia > Chitinophagales > Saprospiraceae > Neolewinella. Next base: position 4,925 of record JBCBVN010000221.1, on the reverse strand, counting down.
AGGTGCCCTACTGACCACACTATTGGTGTATAAAATTGGCAGTCAAAAAGGTAAAGTTCAAGTGGCTAGTATGCTTTTAGCAGGCATCGCCATCACTGCTTTTGCCGGAGCCATAACTGGATATCTGGTGTACAAGTCAGACGAATCACAACTACGCGACATTACCTTCTGGACCCTTGGTAGTCTTAGTGGGGACATCTGGGTTCAACTTAGCATAGTTGGACCAATAGTCGTTATCGGGAGCATTTTGATTCAGCGAGATGCCCGTGGACTCAACGCCATCTTACTGGGAGAAAAAGAAGCCGCCTATCTGGGATTTAGAGTCGAAAAGGTCAAGCAACGTGTTGTTGTACTAGCCGCTTTAGTGGTTGGCGCCTGCATTTCCGTCACAGGTCTTATTGGTTTTGTCGGCCTGGTTATACCACACCTCTTAAGGCTACTCTGGGGCACTGACTATCGCGGACTTTTGCTATATTCGGCATTGTTGGGCGGAACCTTTCTGGTACTGGCCGACAACCTGGCACGAACGATCGTGGCGCCCGCAGAATTACCTATCGGAATCTTAACTGCTCTTATTGGAGCACCATTCTTCGTTTGGTTACTGCTGCGCAGCCAACGCCAAATTCCGATGCTATGATCGACATACGACAAGTCGGAGTCAAACGAGGCGGGCGCTATATCCTTCAGGATGTCAGCCTCAAATGCAAGCCTGGCGTAATAACTGTACTGCTTGGCAAAAATGGTGCTGGCAAATCTACCCTACTAGAATGCCTGAGTGGCCAGATTACCGATTATGAAGGGCAAGTAATCTGGAACGGCAAGGACTTAAAAGAACTCCCGCCAGCCAAGCAAGCTCTCCAAAGAGCGGTACTGGCGCAAAGCATCGACCTCAGCTTCAATTTGCGGGTCCACGAGCTCATCGAAATGGGTTGCTATGGCCGGTACAACCAACTGACTCGCCGAGAGCGCGATTATATGGTTAGTCAGGCCGTAGATCAGCTGCAACTATACCACTTCCTGGAAAGAGACTTCCGCACGCTCTCAGGTGGAGAGCGCAAGCGGGTACTCTTAGCAAAATGCCTGGTTCAGCTCTTAACCGGGCGTTCACAGCAAGAACAACAGTACTTATTGCTGGATGAGCCCACAGCCGCTCTGGATATGGAGCAGCAGTTTCTTCTGCTCGACTGGATTCGCGCATTGGTAAAAGATTGGAAATTAGGTGTAATTGCTGTGCTCCATGACCTTAACTTAGCTGCTCAGTTGGCCGACGAGTTGGTATTCCTGAAGCAAGGAAAAGTATCCACCTGCGGAAGTACTGAAACCACCATCCGTACCGACGTCATACGCCAGGTATTCGACATCGATTGTATCATACAGCGGCATCCAACGCTCGATTGCCCGCTGATAACCACTATTCATGGAAACCATAGCCAAGTACCGCAAGAAATTAGCTGAGATCCGCCAGTCAGGTGAAAAGCTGCGCAGCCGCCAATTGGCTGAACGCATAGGCATCAGCGAGCTGGAATTGCTAAGCTTAGAACTCAGCGATGACATCATCAGGCTCAATGATGACTGCAAAGGTATGCTACTCGACATGCATGAAATGGGCTATGTCATGGCACTTAGTCGCAATGAGCATTGCGTACACGAGCGCAAAGGCGTATACGACAATATCGAATTCTATGAAGGTGCCCACAATATGGGTGTCGCTGTAAATCCCGATATAGATCTCCGCTTTTTCATGAGCCAGTGGGTATATGCCATGGCCGTCATCATGCGCAGGGATAAGGGCAAGGACCTCTATTCTTTCCAATTTTACAACGAGCGAGGAGAGGCCGTACACAAGGTATTTTCTACGCCCAAGTCGGACCTGGACGCCTACCACAAGTTGATAAATAAATATCGAGCTCAGGAGCAAACGCCTATTCTGATTGAGGACCGCAGTAAGCCCGAGCCGAAAGAAGAAAAGCCAGACTCAGAAGTAGACGTAGCTGCATTTCAGGAAGCCTGGCGCAACATGACCGATACCCATCAGTTTTTTGGTATGCTGCGCAAGCACGGTGTATCTCGTACCCAGGCATTTAGGCTGGCCCCACCCGAAATGGTTGATGAAGTAGACCGGCTCGCCGTTTCCGAGATTTTGGAAAAAGCCGCCGAAAAGGAAACTCCCATCATGTGCTTTGTGCACAGCCCTGGTTGTGTACAAATCCACTCCGGGCCAGTCAAAAAATTAGTCTGGTACGGCGATTGGTACAATGTGATGGACCCCAAGTTCAACCTACATCTGGATACCACCGCCATAGACCGCTGTTTTGTGGTACGCAAACCAACCGACGATGGCATGGTCACCAGCCTCGAGCTCTTTGATAAGGAAGGACAACTCATTGTCTATTTTTTCGGCGCTCGCAAACCTGGCATTCCAGAGCTCACAGAGTGGAGAAATCTACTAGAGAATCTAATTGCAGAAAGACGACAAACTGCCTGATAATAAGGCCTATACCCATCGTATATTTGCAAAGGTTATATGAGCAATATACAAGAAACAACCTATCGAATAAATGCGGTCTTATTAAGTGGAATGATCCTCTTTTTAGGACTTCCGCAGGTCGGTATATTTGCCCAGAACGGCGGTTCCGCTATTGCTGAATCAGATTCAATTCCCTGGTCTATAGACATCGACGATATCGTAGTCACGGCTCAGTACACGCCAGCGGCTGTTGAGCAAACTACTCACCGCGTTGTGACCATTCAAGCCGAGGAGATCGAGCGCCAAGGCTACAATACCTTATCGGAGGCGGTAAACCAGCAGCTGAACCTGCAAGTAGGCGTAGATCCGATCTTGGGCAATGGCTTAAGTATTCAGGGCATCGGTGGACAAAATATTCAGATACTTATCGACGGTGTTCCTATGGTTGGAAGACTGGGTGGGGATATTGATCTGACGCAAGTTTCTCTAGAAAATGTTGCCCGCATAGAGATCATACCGGGGTCTATGTCAGCGCGGTATGGCAGCAATGCCGCTGGTGGGGTGATCAACCTCATCAGCAAAAAAACTCAACCCGATGAATGGCGAGTCGATATAAGCGGTCAACTGGAGTCTGTAGGTATAGAGCGCAGGTCTGCCATTGTAGGGCGTCAGATAGGTCGCCTTCAATTTGATGTAGGCTATCGCGATCTGACCACCGATATTGGAAAAGGCTCTACCGACACGCTCCGCGCGATGGAAGAAGTCGAACTTCCAGATGGAGAAATCATAGACAGAAAGGTTGTTCCATGGAATCCCAAACAGCAGGAAGGCTGGCATGCCAACCTTCAATTCCAGCTGGGAAGTGAAGGGTTACTTCGCTATGGGTATGACCAGTTCGATGAAGAGTTGACCATCTTTGGTGAAGTAACCAGTAGAATCAGGCCCAACGCCATTGATGAGACATTCAATACCCAGAGAAGAAGCCATAGCCTGCACTACACAGATTGGATTGACTGGGGGCGTTCAGGGAAGCTGTATCTGGAGTCAACTTTAGGTTTTAACGAGTTTGACCGCACCAGCGTAGAGGAACGCACTTTCTTAGAGGCTGATTCGACTATAGAAGTTCCAAATTCAAATGACACCACTCTGTATCGAGGGATTTTGCACCGCACTATCCTGAGTACCCGGACTAATCGCAATTGGGATTTTCAGCTTGGCGTTGAATTCCTATCAGAATCTGGCTCTGGTGGCCGTATTGAGGACATAACTGATATTTCAGGAGAGGCTCCGAATCTAGTTGGCATCTCTAGCTGGATAGGCGGCCGATATGAATTACCCGGTACCAAGCTGCGACTAGAGGGCACACTTAGAGCAGGATATGATAGCCGCAATGCCAATTATCCGTTGGTACCTGCCATCAATATGTTTTATAATCTAAGGGATCGCTGGCAGTTGCGTGTCGGGTACTCTCATGGATTCCGTACACCTAGTGTGCAGGAGCTGTACTTCAGGTTTATAGACAACGTTCATTTTATCCTGGGCAACCCAGATCTGAGTCCAGAGTTCAGCCGCCACTTAGAAGCGTCTGTAGACGGAGAACTAACACGTAATACTGCCTGGAATTTGAATGTAAACGCACGTGGATTTTACAATAGGATAAGAAATCAAATTGGTCTTGCTGAGTTCGACTTTGCCAGGTTCAGATATGAAAATATAGACACTTTACAGACCCATGGCTTCAACCTAGGCTTCCAATTGACCGATGGTAGCAATCGCTTTAGCCTCGACGGTGGTTTCGGTCTTACGTTCCGCGAATTTACCATTGCTGGTGAAGAGGTCAACCTAGATAGCAAGTTTGGTACGCTGATTGAAATGCAGAATCAAATGCGTTACCGGATTCCCTGGATAGAGGTAGATTTAAGTATTCAGCACCGCCACATCGGCAGGCAGGAGCGGTTGTACTATGACGATGAAGGCGTGATCCGTATAGGCACTGTCCAAAACTTCGATTTGATAAATACCAGTTTGAGTCGCCGTTTCTGGAACGATAAACTGCTGATCAATATCGGCATTAAGAATTTACTTGATGTCCAACGCATTCGGACCTCAGGCCAAACCGGCGGTGTTCATAGCGGTGGTAGCGGAAGCCGCCTGGTTGATTTTGGAAGAAATTACTTTGTGAGACTAGGGTTCAATCTGTAACCTTTTTTAGCAGATTCTCCAAGCCCGGTTAAAGGTGAAGGGCTGAAGGTAAAGACCTCGCTCAGAGGCTTTTAGAAGCTCAAAATAAAGGCAGAAAACTCAATCGGCCTGCTGTGTTAGGTCGCGCCATAGGTGGCGGCTTTTACCTATAGCCTCTGTAACAATTCCCGGCATCTACTTAAAACGGAGAAGGGCCTTTCGACAGTTGCCGAAAGACCCTTCGTAAAAAAATTGGCAGCGACCTACTCTCCCGGGG
>JBCBVN010000220.1:0-7260 GCA_039817625.1 Bacteroidota bacterium | reverse complement strand
GTGGTTACCTGGGCGGAAAAGGTAGATGACGAAATCGTAGATAAGCTGTTCTAGTCGACTTTACCTGCTACTACCAACAAACTTCTTCGCTGACGGCCTGCCGCCATTGACCTGAATCGTATACACCAAAGTTTGCATCTCTATGGGGTAAGCGGCCAGGGAGAAGTCAGCTTGCTGAGGTCCGTAAGCGTAATTGGCATCTGTCACATCTGTAATGTGCTGTCCACCGATGGTATATAGCGCAATGCGTACCCGACCACTTTGTGGCATGTCGAAGGAAATTCGATAACGCCCACCACCCAGTGGAACGATTTGACTTTGCAGGCCAATACGGACTTGTCCAGGATCGCTTATGGAGTTGGGACTGCACTGGAGGCCAAGCTCTGGCAATCGATTGTAAGTGCCACCGAGAATGGAGTCAACATCTACAGGATCTATACAGAACCAATTCTCTAAAACGGTGGCGTACAAGGAGTGAAAATCAGTGCTGAACTTCAGGTTTCCAGTTACATCGAGATCCGCCAGGTCTGGGTTCTGACCATGAGTTCCAGAACCATTGAGAGGCGGTCCGAAAAACATGACCGGCATGGCTGCGCCGTGATCGGTACCTGCCACTCCGTTCTCCGATACACGACGCCCAAATTCAGAGTAGGTCATCGTGAGGACCTCTTCATCATTTTCAGTCAAAGCAAGGTCTTGGTAGAACTGGCTAACGGCTTCACTTAAGTTGGTGAGCAGATCGAGGTGGGTATTGTTTTGTCCGACGTGGGTGTCGAAGCCATCCAGGGTCACCAAATAGAGTTGAGTGGACAAACCACCCTTGATAAGTCTGGCTACCAGGCGCAACTGCTCACCAAGCGAGCTGGTGTACGCTATGCCATTTTCACCTGCGCTATAAGCATCGAAAATGGCAGAGCTATATCGGTAGGCAGCATTGGCGACCGTGCGTAGGAAAATCACCTGGTCTCCATAGTAGCAATCGTTAGGCGCTGTTTGATCGTCGAAGAGCCGACCTGTTGAGGCCAATTCTTCCAAGCCTTCCGGTGTGGCAAAGTTGGCAGAGATATCGACGCTTTCGTCATCGTTGAATAAGATGCTCGTCGGGCCACCAATTTTTATAGCTGGGGGCACGCTGGGCGGATCTACTCTATAGTCTGGGTCTACCAGACCATAATAGCGAGCGAGCCAGCCGTCAGCATTTTCATCATTGTTGCTATTTCCACTAGCGATGATGTCTGCTCCGGTAAAATGAGACAAGCTATGATCCGGATAGCCCACGGAGTTGACAATACGCATTTGGTCTTCTGCCCACAAACTTTCCAGGTCTTGCATCACATTGGGCATGGCAAAGTTGTCATTCAGCATGAGCAGGTCACTCATCTGGTGACGCAGATTGGGCCGGGCATTGGCGTATTGGTCGTAGGCGTAAAGAGGCACGATGGTATTCAAGCCATCATTTCCTCCTTTTAGCCTGATCAGTACCAGTTTTCTATTGCCATCGACTTGACTGAGGGCGGATGCCAGCGGGAAGCCATACAAGCCGGTAAGTGGCAGGGCACTGATGCCTACGCTGGTTGCTCCTGCCAGGCCAATCGTGCGTAGAAAGCCTCGGCGACTCCAGCTTTGGTGATCGTGTTGGTGAGCGCTTTGGTCACTTAAATCCATGCCGTGGCGCTTGGGATTGTTCTTATGAGTCATGGCGTTCTATTTGAGTTGAAATTCAGGAAGCTGTGCGAGAAAGAGCAGGAGGGCATGCATTTGAAAAGGCAGTGCCCAGTAGTAAATGTCCCAGTTGCCATTGGTGAAATAATCTGGTGGGACATCTCCCTTGAAGGTGACTAAGGCTGCTTCAAAGTCACTTTCGAATTGTAAGCCCTGGGGTAGGAAGTAGTGAATGATATCCTGACAGATGATTTCCACATCTACCTCTTCTTCGGTAGCGGCGCGAGCGAGCTCTCCCAATTCACCGAAACCGAAAACCAGATTAACACCCAGCAAACTCTCGCTTGCACTCCAGCGCGTAGCGATGGTCGTAGTATTGATCCAGCTACGATTGCCCGGCCAGCCAGCGACATCTACCGGATTGAAAATCTCTTGTCCCGCTTCTGTTCCTCCCGACCAGATTCCAAATACGGTAAGCCCATTTATGGTATTTCCCAGCTCGTTGTACAGGATGAGATTGTTCTCTAGTGGCCCTTCGATTATCGTGGAAATGTTGGGCAGGTCGTAGAAATGGGTCATCCGAAACATCTCGCGAACCAGGGCGGCAATGCTCCAATCGCTTTGGCGAAAAACTTGTGCCAAATGATCGACGACGACCTGATCTACAGTTGGATTGACAAAGCGCGCATAGAGTTTCCCGGCGATGAATCCAGAGATTTCAGATGCTCTTTGTTCAAAAAGGATATCGATTACATCATCATAACCCCAGTTGCCCGTTTGGCCAAAGATGGTCTTGACACCATCGTCGTGGGTGGTGGGATCAAAATTGATTGGGCCCCATGCTACAGGAATGTCCGTATAGCCTGTCAGCGCTCGGGCCGTCTCTTCAATATCCGTTTGTGTGTAGCCATTGTTGTCGCCCAGAGTAAATAACTCGAATAGCTCTCGGGCATAGTTTTCGTTGGGAGAACCGGAAAAGTTTTCGCTGCCATTTAAAAAGACCAACATAGCCGGAGTCAGGCCCATTTCGCGCACAAAAGCCTTGAAGTCTCCCAGCGCATACTCCTGGAGCAATTTGTGGTATTGCCAGGTGTAGTTGGAAGACTCGTATATGTCGAATTTGGTCACAAAATGATTATGCCAAAAAAACGCCATACGCCCGCGTAAACCATTGCCTTGTAAGGCGAGGATCCATTCGCGGGTATAGCCGTCTTTTTCTAGGACAGACTCCAACAAAGCCAGCCCATATTGGGATTGATCCTTGAAGGCAAAATCGGGCTCTGGAGTGAGCGGGAGGGCTTGCGCCTCGGCAATCAGGTTATCTACGAGTTGGAGTGGGTCTTCGTCTAAAGCAGCTACGATAGTCGTTGCGTTTGCTCCAAACGTCATTCGGCGATACAAATGAATGGCTCGCCTACGATCCCATGGCATAGACACCGACGGCACATATGGCTGCACATCGGCAATCGAACAGTTGATCAGCATGTGTACTTATTTCTAAACGCTTACTAATATACGGGGTAGGTGTGCAAACAAAGTCTTAAATAACAGTTCTGTAACTTAGGATGCACGGTCTTTAGGAAAGTTTAAGGGAAGCGTTTTTTGTGTCTTGGACTTCCCTGCCTGCTGGCGCATGGCAGGCAGGCGCAGGTGGAGAGATTCCCCGAATCTCGACATCCTCGCACGAGATCTTGCAGATCGAGTAGCGGGATGGGAGATTCCTCCAAATGTTTCGACACATGGTTCGCTGTTCGTAGCCGAAGATCGAGATGAGACTTTTACTATACCGACAACGAAGTGGTTTACCTTCGGTGATCGCCTTTGGCTCAGAGTTGGGAAATAAAACCCCTTCATTGTCGAGTATATACTCGCTGTCGGAGGGATCAAATTTCCCAAAGCTCTCCGACCGCGGTATACATGCGGAGACTTTTAAATTCTGGTCAGTAAGCGAAAGTCAATATTTTGATTTCTATCAGACCTTATTATTTGCAAACTATCCGAGGATAGTGGGTTGATGTACTTGTTTCCTCTATATTCACCTCATGGCAGTCATATTATCTCGCTATCGACCACCCGATCCCTCGCTTTGGGCCGGCCGTACTTCTGGGCAGTACGAGTATTTACACGAAATCGTGGAGTGTATCGACCTGCGCAAGTACAAAAAAGAGAATGATGAGTTGGAGAATGCCTTCGTGGTTCTGGGCTATTGTTGTGATGCCGGGGTGATCAGAAACCAGGGTAGGCCGGGTGCGGTGTATGGTCCGCAGGCGATTAGAAAGCAGTTGGCGATACGCGCCAATCACTTGCATGAGTATAAAGGGCTGGTAGATGGAGGCGATATCTTTTGTGAAGACGATGATCTGGAGGCGACCCAGGAACAGATGTCGGCCTTGATCGAGTTTGTGCTCAAGCGAGGCGGTACGCCCATCGTGCTAGGAGGAGGCCACGACCTGGCCTATGCCCACGGACGAGCCATTTGGAGATGGAAGGAAGACTACGAAGTACACGAAAAAATAAAAATCCTAAATGTCGATGCTCACCTGGATCTGCGCGATTTGGTCGATGGCGAAGGGCATAGTGGATCTCCTTTCTACCAACTCTTTCAAGAGATTGGACCAAATGACTTCGACTATTTCTGTTTTGGCTTGCAGATGATGGCCAATACCAGGCAATTGATCAGTCGGATGTACGATGAGTGCAACGGGCTGATTGTTACTGCTGAGGAGGCAGCGGAAGACCTGGCAGATCCGGTCAACAGCACATTCACTCGTTGGCTGGCCGATGAAAGTGCCTTGACTTATCTGACCATTGACCTGGATGCATTTGCCTCTGCATACGCGCCAGGGGTGAGTGCGCCCTCACCCTTTGGTCTGGATCCAGTAACTGTACGCAGGCTGATTCGCTATCTGCGGATGGATCGCGATCCTATTTCAATCGATCTGGTCGAGCACAACCCCAAATACGATCAGGATGGGCATACTGCTCGCTTGGCGGCAGCTCTGATCTGTGATCTAATCTACAGGGAGATGGATCACATCAGTACTAGCTTTTGAAGGAGTAGCGGGTGGTGCGCATTGTACCGAATCTTTTTAAAATTCCATTTTCCACGCCCTGAGTTAAATCTCTGGTTGCTGTAGCTGGAGAAATCGATTTATGAAAAGCCATGTATTCTTTTCTGGTAAAGTCAACTTGATCAATACGGATTTTCCAAGCTTCAAGCCGATCTCTAAAATCTTGAGTTAACTGTGTATTGTGTGATAGTTCTCTTTGTAGCGCATCGTGGATGGTAGATAGGCTATAGGTAATGAAAGGATTAGAATTGCCTGCACGTTGGCTCTCAGCCAAAGCATCGTAATATTCTTGCTGTCTTTCGTGAACTATACGCTCAATGGGTAGTGCAACTAAATCTGGATATTCTGACTTGAGTATGGCAGTCTGCCACAATCTACCCATTCGACCATTGCCATCACTAAACGGATGTATGAATTCAAACTCATAGTGGAAGACGCAGCTTTTGATTATGATATCTTCTTCATGGTTAACTAAATAATCAAATAAGTCCATCATCAATATTGGAACCCTTTTCGCGGGCGGAGCCATGTGGACCACCTTTCCTCCATCAAATACTCCAACTCCCGTATTTCGATATTTTCCGGCATCCGCGACAAGTCCATCCATTAAAAGGGCATGTGTTTTCAGGAGTTGGGCTTCACTATTTGGGTCAATTCCCGGTAGACTGTCATAAACTCGAATAGCATTTTTGACTTCTAAAATGTCCTTGGGTGCTGCAAGTACACGTTGTCCATTTATTATGTCTGTGACTTGTTCTTGTGTAAGTCGGTTTCCTTCAATAGCAAGGCTAGAATGCAGAGATTTAATCTTGTTTTTGCGCCTGAGAACTAGGTTGCCAGCTAGTAGTTGATAGCCTTCTATTTGCCCAATAAGCCGGATAGTCTTTTTGAGTTTTTCTAGAGTCTGCCCATCTATGGAATAAGGAGGGATGTAGGCCATGATCTAATCATATGATTAGATCACAAGATACTAAAACCATAAAATCTGCCCAATAAATCGCGCCTTAAAAGGTATGATGGGCACTAAACTGAGCCTGTCCTTTTGCCCAGGCATCTGTGGTTTGATTCATCCAGCCGAGTTGTACCCGCAAACGATCACTTAAGCTATGGCCCAGGCCTAAGTACGTACGATTGCGATCGAATATCTCTACGCTGCGTCCATTCCCAATATCGCGTTGGCCATTGATAAATAATTCGTTATAGAGCGCGAGATAGATGGCTCCTTTGCTCAGATCAGTTTTGTTGAATGGAATATTGAGGAAGAGCATATATCGGTAGCGGGTGCGAAGGTCTTGATCGGCCACCCAGCGTTGCTCGTAACGGAAGCGATGCGTGAGCAGAAAACGACTGCCAATTTTATTGCTGAACAGCGCTTCCTGATAGATGCGGTTTTCGTGGCTGGTTTCGGAATTGTCTCCGGGAACTCCAGACGTGATGCTGGCATAGCCCAGGGTAAATTTGATACCGCTGTCCTTGGGCTGAAAGGTGAGGCCATTCCGAATGAGGATTTGCTCGAGGTCGCTGCCGAAATCCCAGAAGCGAAACTGGGCGTCGCCCTGCCAGCCGAACTGACTGTCGCCAAAGGTGGTATTGTAGAAGTACATATACCAGGCACCTAACTGGTCTTCATCGACTTGCTGGGCCTTAACGCGTAATCCTATGAGCAATAGGACGGAACTTAAGAGTAGCCTTATGGGCATTGGAGCAGTTGTTGTTTGGTGCTCCAACAGAGCAATGGGTCAAGTGTTTTGACCTCCGTTGGTCTCTTTCATCCAATTATAGTTGGCTGCAATGACCTCTTTGAGCACGTCTTGGTCTACATCGCTCAAACGTTTGATGTACAAGCAGCCTTTGCCGGTTTTGTGCTTGCCCAGCTTATCCAGCAGATGCTGAAATTTCTCTAGCCCATACAGCAGGTAAAGCGTCAGGCTGGTCTTGCGCGGAGAGAAACCTGTAAGCATCCAATCGCCCTCTCGACCACTGGCATATTTATAATGATAGCTGCCAAAGCCGACGATGCTCTTGCCCCACATGACAGGCTCTTCATGCGTGATCTCCTTCATCATGTCGAGGATGACTTGACTGTCGGCAGCTTTCTGCGGATCTTCGACCGTGGCCATAAAGTTGGCTACGCTATCCACATTGGCTACGGTCTTATTATCATTCTTTGCCATGCTTAAAGGTAAGCATCTTTAAATACCAAATGGTTTCAGCTATCGGAATAATGTTAGGTACTATAAAAATTTTCCTAAGTTTTTAGCTAGGGCTAATTACAATAGCTCCTGTCAACATAAGTTTTGTTACCATTTGAATTAATATAATAACAACCACCCCTCGGACCTCGAAAGTACCTTCTAGTGGTCGTTCCTCTACTAGATAAGTTTGTATTTGACCGTCTTGAGTTTACGGTCCTCGACCCTACCGATGAGTTTAAGAAATAATCTATGCGTGATCTAGATAATTCTCTATTTCTAGCATTTACCATTCTAACGTAGCAATCCAGATCATGAACTTTTACATCTTGGAA
>JBCBVN010000219.1:0-7282 GCA_039817625.1 Bacteroidota bacterium | reverse complement strand
TTCCAAAGCTTCCTCGGCCGTTTCGGCAACATAGGTTTCACCTTCATGATACCAGGCCGGTATCTGCTGCCCCCACCACAACTGACGGCTGACGCACCAATCGCGCACATTTTCAGGTCGCAACCAGCTGTTGTACATGTTGAACATGCCTGACGGATGGAATTTAATCTCTCCATCTTTCACGGCAGCTAAGGCTGTAGCGGCCAGCTTTTCCATATTGAGAAACCATTGCAAAGTGAGTCTCGGCTCTACGACTGCATCGGTTCGCTCTGAGCGGCCAACGCTGGTGCGATACTGCTTGGTCTCTAGCAGATCACCGGTTTCTTTCAGCTTTTTTACAGCACTAATACGGGCCTCTTCGCGATCTTCACCAACAAAGAATTGAGCCAGCTCATTGAGACTGCCATCGGCATGTAGGATGTCAATTACCTCTAGTCCGTGCCGCTGACCGACTTCGTAGTCATTGGGATCGTGAGCCGGTGTAATTTTCAGGGCGCCTGTGCCAAACTCGGGATCTACATAGGTGTCCGTCACAATAGGCACTGGTCGGTTGACCAGCGGTACAATGACCTTTTTGCCATGGTATTTGGCATAGCGTTCATCGTCTGGGTGAACGGCCAATCCGGTATCGGCCATGATGGTTTCTGGTCGGCTGGTAGCCACTACGATATACTCTTTTGTGCCTTCTACCTGGTAGCGAACGTGGTAAAGGTTCTTATTTTCGTCTGAGTAGACTACTTCTTCATTGCTCAATACGGTCTGGGCTTCTGGATCCCAGTTGGTCATGCGCTTCCCGCGGTAGAGCTGCCCGCTTTCATATAACTTGACGAATGCCTTCAATACCTGCGCACTCAGCTTAGGCTCCATGGTGAATCGCGTGCGCGACCAGTCGGCTCCGGCTCCTAAAAGCTTGAACTGCTCGAGAATGATGCCACCGTACTCTTCTTTCCAGGCAAAGGCTTCTTGTAGAAACTCCTCGCGGGTCAGATCCGATTTTTTAACGCCTTTGGCCCGTAGTTTTTTGACCACCTTCGCTTCAGTGGCTATGCTGGCGTGATCGGTACCGGGCACCCAGCAAGCATTTTTCCCTTCTAGTCGCGCCTTTCGCATGAGCGCATCCTGAGCGGTATACTGCAGCATGTGCCCCATATGCAAAACGCCCGTAACATTGGGTGGAGGCATACAAATAGTGTACGGCTCACGATCATCAGGTACAGACCGGAAATAGTCGTGATCTAACCAATGCTGATACCAGCGATGCTCAACGTCTTTACTACTGTAGGTTTTGGGGCTGCTCATGTTTCCAGATTAAGCCGCAAAAATAGGTCAAATCTACTTGGTTTCGCAGCTACACCGGTAAATGAATCAAAGGCCACGAAAAGTTCCTATTCTGTCCCATCACCAAGCAAAAATCTCCCCCCAATTAGGAGGCCTATCTCGTTGAAACCATCATCTTCCAACACAGATCGCCAGTCCAGACCGAGTTCCAGGGCGACTCGTTCACGCAACCATATATCGGCCCCAACCGCAAGATTCAAGGCAAAAAACTGGTAGATGTATATCTACGTCTACACGAACATATTCGTGTATTAAAAAATTAATCTGTTCAAACTATCCCTAACTAATCGGCTCTCCATTACTGGCACCTTCGGCAGCTTGCACCAGCCTGAGGTTACCATTCTGGTCCTCTGCCATTAGGATCATGCCCTGACTCTCCACACCTCTCATTTTTCGAGGAGCCAGATTAGCCACTAAAACGACTTGCTGACCAATGAGTTCTTCGGGCTTGTACTGTTGGGCAATACCACTCAAAACTGTACGGGTTTCAAAACCAAGATCCAGAGTCAACTTGAGCAATTTGTCTGCCTTAGGCAGCTTCTCTGCTACCGTGACAGTAGCGGTGCGTAGGTCGAGCTTGGCAAAGTCCGGAAACGCTATCGTCTCCTTGATTGGGATATAATCTTTTTGGACTTCCGCAGGTTGTAGCTGCTCCGCATTATCTGCTTGCTTCAAAATACTATCCAACTTTTCTTTTTGGGCTTGCACGATAAGCATCCGACTATCGTCTTTGCGATCTGCAATTTTAGGGAATAAGACTTGTGGCTCTCCTATGGTGTGACCGGCAGGTATAATTGGCTCCCCAGATTTGAGGCTGTCGCTCAGGGTTTGCCAGTCTCCTCTTTGCAAGCCGGGCAAATCCAACACTTTCCGCAATCGATCTGCTGTAAATGGGATGAAGGGTGAAGCCGCTACCGACAGGGCTGCGGTCGTTTGGATACACACCTCCAGTATTTCTGCAATTTTGGGATCCTCCGGATTCTCTTTGGCCAGTGCCCAGGGAGCGGATTCTTGCAAGTAGACATTGCCCCAGGTGGCCAACTCTACGAAGGCGACAGCGGCATCCTTGAATTTGAAGGTCTCAATACTTTCCCGGATGCGCTCAACCAATGCGCTTACTTCTGCCAGAGCTGCTGATCGACTATCTGATCCTGAAGCGACAGGAACCTCTGAACCAAAATACTTCTTGCTCAAGACCAGCACTCGATTGACGAAGTTGCCCAGCTTGTCGGCCAGGTCTTTGTCGTGGAAATCTACGAATTCATCCCATTTGAAGTCTGCATCCTTTTGCTCGGGCAGGTTGCGAATGAGCGCCCACCTCAGGGCATCTTCTTTATTTGGGAAATCTTTGAATTCCTCCAGATATTGGTGCTGTTCTATACCCCACCCTCTCGACTTGCTGAATTTATCACCTTCAAAATTCAGGAATTGGTTGGCCGGTACGTTGGTGGGCAAAATATAGTCACCATGGGCTTTAAGCATGGCAGGGAAAATCAAGCAGTGAAAGACAATGTTGTCTTTACCGATGAAATGGAATAATTCGGCCTCTTGATTTTGCCAGTAATCTTTAAAATCGATGGTCTGGTCAGCACCTGAGTGCACGCCCGTACTAGGCAGAGCTCCGCACCCGCGGAAGTCCAATTCTTTACGATTGTAGGCTTCGCAGAATGCTTTCGTGCTGGAAATATAACCGATGGGTGCATCAAACCAAACGTACAAAACCTTGCCTTCGGCAGACGGTAATGGCACCTGAATGCCCCAGTCGAGGTCGCGGGTAATGGCTCTGGGCGACAAGCCATCGTTGAGCCAGCTTAGGCACTGACCCAACACATGATTCTTCCATACTTTTGGATCGTGGTGGTATTCGCCATTCAGCTTTCCGTTTTCAATCCAGTTTTTGAGCCAGTCCTGATGCTTATCGAGTTTGAAATACCAGTGGGTGGTTTCTCTGAGTTCTGGCGTCTTATTGCTGAGGGTTGATACCGGGTCGATCAACTCGGTAGGCGACAAATCACTACCGCAGTTTTCACACTGGTCTCCGTATGCCGAATCATAACTACACTTCGGGCAGGTTCCCTTAATGTATCTATCGGCTAGAAACTGATTGTATTCAGCGTCATAGTATTGTTCCTGAGTTTTAGTTTCGAACTGATCACCTTGCTGGTGCAACTTCAGGAAAAATTCCTGGCTGGTTTGGTGATGAACAACTTCGCTGGTGCGGTGATAAAAATCAAAACTGATGCCCAACTGCTCGAAGCTACCTTTATTTAGCTCGTGGTATTTGTCTATGATGTCTCTGGGACTGATGCCTTCCTTTTTTGCCCTGAGCGTGATGGCTGCGCCGTGCTCATCACTACCACAAACCCAAAGGACATCTTCACCTTTTAGGCGGAGGTAGCGCACGTAGATATCTGCTGGAAGGTAGGCGCCCGCCAGGTGACCAAGGTGTAGTGGGCCGTTGGCATAAGGTAGGGCGGAGGTAACTAAGGTGCGCATGTCTCTAATTTTCTAGTTGTTCCTGGGCTTCTTCCCAACGCTCCATCTCGGTGGCAAGTTCCGCTTCTTTGGCCTGATGTTTGTCTATCGTCTTTTGAGCATCTCCAGATTCATAAAATCCGGGTTCTCCCATCTTGGCCAATAGTTTGGCGACTTCTTTTTCCAGCTTATCGATCCGCTGCTCTGATTTGTGAATCTGGCGCTTGAGTTGGCGCACTTCCTCTTCACTCAGCGTGCTCTTCTTTGTGTTGGAGGAGGTTTTACTGTTTGCATTGGAGTTTGTCGATGATGAGGTTGATTTCTCCACCTCACGCATGTTTTCCATCTTCCGCTTTTCCAGAAAGACGTTGACATCTCCAAGATGCTCATAGAGCTTATGATCCCTGAATTCGATGGTCCTATTGGTCAATCCGCTTAAAAACTCGCGATCGTGACTGACGACCAGCAAAGTACCGTCGTATTCCATGAGGGCCTGCTTCAAAATATCCTTACTGGCCATGTCGAGGTGGTTGGTCGGCTCGTCGAGCACCAGCAAGTTAAAGGGTCTCAGCAACATACAAGCCAGCGCCAGTCTGGCACGCTCACCACCGCTCAGCACGGATACTTTTTTGTCCTGGTCTTCACCGCTAAACAGAAAGGCACCCAAAATTTTCCGCAAGCGAGTGCGCATCTCTGGTGGCGAGTGATTCTCCATCGTCTCATGCAAGGTGAGCTTCCCGTCTAGTGAATCACTTTGATTTTGGGCGTAGTAGCCAATACTAACGTTATGGCCAAGCTCAACATCACCAGCCGTAGCGGGTAATTTCCCGATCAGGATTTTGGCTAAGGTCGTTTTACCTTGCCCGTTTTGTCCCACAAAGGCTACGCGGTCCTGGCGATCCACTTTGAAATCTACTCCCAACAGGACATCCAATGCGCCGTAAGACTTACTGACGTCATCTCCCTTCAGCACAACGGCACCAGATCTTGGCGCGGGTGGAAACCTGAGATTCATGACGGCTTCATCGCTTTCTTCGAGTTCGATGCGCTCGATCTTATCCAGTTGCTTTTGCATGGACTGGGCCATCTTCGTCTTGGTCGCTTTGGCCATAAAGCGGTTGATGGTGCGCTGCTTGTCGGCTAGTACGCGCTGCTGGTTTACATAGGCAGCTTCCATCTTTTCTCTTCGCTCTGCCTGCAAGACTACGTATTTGCTGTAGCTGGCTTTATAGTCATAGACTTTGCCCAGCTCGACTTCGAGTGTTCGCTTGGTGACGTTGTCGAGAAAAGTGCGATCGTGACTGATGGTCACTACGGCGCCAGGGTAGCTGGCCAGCCAGCTTTCGAGCCACAGTATTGACTCGATGTCGAGGTGGTTGGTCGGCTCGTCAAGTAGCAGATAATCGGGTCGCTGTAGCAGCATTTTGGCCAGTTCGATCCGCATTTGCCATCCACCGGAAAATTCAGTCGTCAGACGATTGAAGTCCTTGGCCTCAAAGCCAAGTCCCATCAGTACTTTTCCTGCCTGGGCTTCCATGGTGACACCTCCAAATGTGGCAAATCGCTCGTTGAGTACGGCGAGTTCTTCGAGCAGTTCCGCATAGCTATCCGACTCATAATCGGTTCTTTCGCCCAGTTCCACATTGATCTCTTCCAGCCGCGCCTCCACCCGTTGCATTTCAGCAAAAGCGGTCAGACACTCTTCCATAACGGTTTTGCCCGTCGGCAGATCCATATCTTGATGCAGAAAGCCAATGGTCGCGCCCGGTGGGCGAACGAAGTGCCCCTTGTCGGCAGAAATCTCTCCAGCGATCAACTTAAGCAAGGTCGATTTGCCCGCACCATTGCGGCCTACCAGTCCAACTTTATCGCGGTTGCCGATAGTAAAACCTACATGATTGAGCAAGATGCGCTCGCCGTATTGGAGATATATGTCTGATGCCGTGATCATTGCGGGCGCAAAGGTAATTGTTTAATCCAGCCTTTCTAAAAAAGTCAACTCCTTCTCATCCAAATTCAATGCACACAAATAGCCCTTCCCCGCATCTTCCTTATAACAACCCGCATCGATATTGATAACCGGCAATTTCCAATCTGGGCTAAGAGAAAACTCAATCTCCGAACGAGAAATAGGCACATGACCATGGACAATAGTACGGCCCGAAAGCCAATCCAAAGCTTCTGTAGTGAAATCCTCATACCAGTGGCGCAACCAGAGCATTGGGTTGGTATCTGTCATTGGGTTCGGAATCCGAAAATTCAGGCCTGCATGTATAAGTATATAATCGTTCAACAACTGGTAATAGGACAGGTCATGCATCCAGGATAAATGCCGATCAGATATCCTATCTGAATAATAACTATCGAGGGTTTCTTTTCCTCCCCAGTATCGCGACCAGTCTGAATGCCTGATATCGTTTTTGTATTTAGCGTGCAACCTTAAAGATTCGGCTTCGTGATTACCACGGTTACAATAAATATGATATCCAGATTCCTGAAGCTCGATAATGCGGTCTATCACGCCCTTACTATCCGGTCCCCGATCTATGTAGTCTCCAAGTAAGTACAATTCATCACTCGGGCTTAGCTGAATTTCATGGAGCAGTGCGTCAAAGGTCTTGGCGTTGCCGTGTATGTCTGAGATGGCGTAGCGCATGTTAGTCTGTTAGAGGTGTTGGGGGAAGTGCTTTGGATTCGTTGAAATACTCTGGTATTTGTTGCATTAGACGGTGATGAGTGGAGAGTCTGTTATTCTGTTAGAGGTGTGAGGGTGGTGCTCTGGATTCATTGAAATGCCTTGGAATTTGTTGCATTAGGTGGTGATGGGTGGGGAGTCTGTTAGTCTGTTAAGTATTTGATTGTGAGCAATTAAATCGTTTTTAAACGTGTATATTCGACTAAAAACGTTTAAAAACACCTATTGTGTTTTTCGAAGCTTAGGTTTGGGTGATCAAACACCTGTGCAGATGAGTAACTCTAGATTTAGGACTTGGATGGCATACCGAAAAGGTTTCACCCTAGCCAAAGATATCTATCAGCTATCTGAAAGTTTTCCAAAGGAAGAACGATATAGCTTGACTGATCAAATTCGCAGATCATCCCGGTCTGTATGCGCAAATTTAGGCGAAGCCTATGGCAAGCGCGCCTACCCAAAACACTTTTATACAAAGCTTACAGATTGTATAGCTGAAAACTTTGAAACCCAAGTATGGCTTGACTTTGCACTCAGCTATAAATATGTTTCAAAATCTGAATATTTCGATCTGCGAACCCGCAGCGAAGAAGTAGGCCGCCTACTCAGCTATATGTCCGCCAATCCAGAGAAATACACCACAAATCCCTAAAAGACTAAAAGACTCCCCCCACATATCTGAAGACCAAAACACAAACCACCAGACAGCCCCAAATCCAAGACATAACCCCAAATCCCCTAAAAGACTAATACAATCTCCCCCGACTCACGACCCCT
>JBCBVN010000218.1:0-7300 GCA_039817625.1 Bacteroidota bacterium | reverse complement strand
GTATAATCCGGGTACCAATTTCAAAGCCTGGGCCGTGACTATCATGCGCAACATTTTCATCAATAACTACCGCAAAAAAGTGCGTCGTAATCTGATTATCGACCAGACGCCCAATAACTATTATATAAATAGCAGCGAGCGTACAGTGGGTAATGACGGTGAAAGTGAGGTGACCTTTAATGAATTGCAAGAACTCGTTGATCGCTTACCCGACGATTTCCGCGTGCCCTTCCTGATGGCTTATCAAGGGTTTAAATACGATGAAATTGCTGAGCAGTTGGGATCACCACTAGGCACCATAAAGAGCCGCATCTTCTTCGCCCGTAAGAAACTGCAAAAAATGTACGAAGAAGCTATGCGCGAAAGAGCATAGTCGTCTCATACACGGATTTAGTCGATCCATCAAGATTTAAGCCCGATAGCTCTGTGAGCCATCGGGCTTTTTTCATTTACATATTATGCGTGTCTGATAAGATCTTCCCGTATCATCTTGCAGCACGAGTATATACACACCAGCAGCTAGATCTCCCACTGCCAACTCATATCTAAAATTGGTATGAACAATCCGCTCCTCTCTGATTTTTTGCCCGATAGCATTGTACAATACCAGGACTTCCGCAGGTCGGTCACCTTCGACATACAAGGTATGCGAAACCGGATTGGGGTAAATGGTGAAGTGATCTTGGGCATCGAGATAGCGCAGCCTGGATATACAGTCTACGGGTACTAATTCACAGTATATCAAAGATGCAAAGCAGGCATCACCAGTAGAATTATATCGTGTTACCTCCATGCATATTTCATAAATGCCGTTTTCCAAACTATCCATTATGCCGCCAAAGGCTGTATCAGTCTCATTTGAACCTTCAAAGGTGTAGTAGAACAGGACAGTATCTGTATCAGGGTTAATCCCATTTGGGAACAGGCTTATAGTAGCTGAATCACAGTTTGTCCCTATTTCCAGGGTAGTAAACATGAATCCTGCTTCTACGTCGGACTGAAAGTCTGCAAAACTGCCACAACTCAGATCACATGTTAAATCAAAGGTGTCGCATACTTGCAATACATTTTCATCAAAGCATCCTTCTCCTTCGAGATTAACCCTGCGCACAGACATACAGACCTCAAACAAGCCAGGCAGGGCATTGGGGCCAAACAGGGCCGTATCTCTACCCACTACATCAGTAGAAATTGTAGATCCTGCCCCCTCTAAATTGCGAAGTGAGAAGGTCACCTGATCACAGTCGTTCAGTGCCAAAGCAGAAACTTCTATATCGAAGTTGTCACAGACAGGATCGGCATCCTGATTAAAAAAGTCAAATTGAAAACCCTGAGCAACATCCATTTCAAAGCTATCAAAGTCGGTGCAACAGCGATCACAAACGGGAAGCTCTATACAGCGCTGAGCCGTACAGCAGTCTATCCTGAATTCGCCTTCTGACCTGCTACCAGTCAAATAGAAACAAATTTCATCCAGTCCTTCTGCAGCTGGGGCAAGATTAATGACAATGACGTCAGATGTGTCTTCAGGAGCAAGAATGGTATTCAGCGGTATGCTGGTATCAGCCAAAGCTCCAGTGCTTCCTAGCTCAGCCAGCCTGATTTCATCCATCGGGTAAGCGGAGTTATTGACAAAGCTGAAACTAAGCTCGTATCCCCCTTCATCCAGGCAACTGACCTCAGTCCTTAGCAGCAATGCACAATTACCACAGTTAAGAAACAGCGATTCTCTTGCCTGTACACTCGCATTTCTTTTCCATTCTACAGTTAGCGGAACTTCATCTTCAAAGGAATTCAGCTCAAAGCATGCTGAGAAAACCCCCATTCCCTCTTCGGGAAAATCCAGTGGGTTGTTCTGGCTATCAACAAAGAAGATCTGGAATCCATTCTGTCCGGGTATGGGGAAAATACGCCATCCTCCGGCCAAATCGACTTGGTAACTGTCCCATTGGACATTTGGTGGCAAGCTGACCTCCAGATTATTGATGGGCTGATCTGAAAGTAACAGGCTATAATCAAATGTAAAGCAACATGTTGTGGAATCGGGATTAGCAATCAGACGAGTCTGAGCAGAGATCGAGCAAGTACACCATACAAGCAGGGCTACAAAGAAAGTCCGCATGATTTCGGTGCTTTAAATAGCCTCGTTGCGGCATGGCCGCAACGAGGCATGAATCATTACTCTTTCACGAATCGGACGACATCCTGGGTGCCATCGTCATAGCGTACCAATACCGAGTAAACCCCTGGTAGCTGTCGGCTTACATCCAAGCGAACAGCTCCGCCACTGAAGTCTACGGCTCTGTTTATGTTATGGCGACCAGATAGATCCACCAGGCTAAGCTGGGCGGGCTCGGGTCGGTTGCTAACTACCGTCAACTCTGTCGTAACAGGATTTGGGAAAACCCTGATCGAAGAACGAGAACCATCACCACCACAAGGACCATCCGTCCAGTCTAAAACCTGATTAAACAGCGCCAAACAAGGATTGGCGTAGGTAACACCATCACATCCGCAGACGGGCTGAACCTGATCCGTAGGGCATTGAACAGCCCAGAAAAAGTCTATAAACGGACATGGCAGCTGGAATACCTCTTCGCAGTCTGGCAGTATCACACAATGCGTTACAAAGCAACACTCAATATTGATCTGCTCATCGGGCAGCACATACCTCAGCACGATATCAAAGCACACCTCATCTCCTGCTTGTCCGCTCAGGTCTACAGGTATCCCCGTGGAGAAGGTACCACCAACAGGCACCGTTACGCCCAGGTCGATGATAGATTCTACATTCAGTCCGGTCTGCCCATCTGCCTGCAACAAGACAACCCGATTCACGGGAAAATCACTGTTGTTGGTAAAGGAGAAAAGGTAAATGTAGTCTCCATCGTCGGTACAAGAGAACCCATCCTCTTCTATGGTCAAACAGCCGGGGCAGAAAGCCGATAAGGTATCATTACAAATGGTATCAGCTTCTGTCAGGATACTTGTTTCCACAAAAGTGGAATCAGTACTGAACGTCTCTTCCAAACAGAATTGCATGAGGGTGGTACCCGAGGTCACGGGTAGAGCACCAGATGCATGGGTAAAGACAAAATCGAAGTTCGGAGTTTGTATGGCCGGTGGGTTCCAACCGGGAATAGGTAGGGCTGTATACGATACAAATCCTCCGCTACCTGGGCCATCAATCCATTGTACGCGTATTCCTTTCAGCAAGGTGGGATCAGCTGTAAAGCTATTGGCAAATACTACATCGTAGCAGCATTCATCTTCCTGACTCCTGACTAAGAACGTCTCAATCTCTGGGCAAGGATCATCCAGCATACAGATGGCGGCCACTGAGTCTATACACACTGTATCTTCTTCCGTATTGAAGAAAAATACGGTCAGCACGGTAGAATCCATAGAGAATTCTGGAGTAACACAGAAGTCTAAAATGGGCAGATCGAATATAGGCGTTGTTGCCCCACCAGCGGGCACATAGCTGAAGCTTTGGTCTGGGGTAACGACAGAGCCCGTCCAGGCTGAACTCGACAGCGGATTGCTACTGGCCAGGGTAGGATTGGGCCCACTGGTCACTTCAACATAAATACTGTCGAAATAGCCAGCAACCGGCACGAAATTATCGACGGTAAGGGTGTAACAGCAACTATCTTCCGGGTTGGTCACTACGTCTACATCCACAAATGGGCAGGGATCACAAAGTGGAAACGGTATACACAGAGAATCGACAAAGCAGCATATGCGTTGTTCCGGATCATCGTGAGCCGTAATGACTATACATAAGTCTTCCCCAAACAAATCGAAGGAGCTGGGT
This sequence comes from Bacteroidota bacterium, assembly GCA_039817625.1. Taxonomy (GTDB): domain Bacteria; phylum Bacteroidota; class Bacteroidia; order Chitinophagales; family Saprospiraceae; genus Neolewinella. The sequence goes on along the minus strand of JBCBVN010000218.1, from coordinate 3,483 downwards.
AGTATTTCATTGAGCGTAATACTTGCGCCTTCTGCCAAAGCAGGGTTATACGTGTATTCGAAGACTTGTGCCTGACTTTGCGGACTCGTGACATGTACCTGCACATATCCAACCGAATCAAAATCTCCTCCTGGTGGATTCACCAGATTCAGGGTCAGCTCATAGCCTTCAGGATGACAATCTAAATCTGCTTCTACCAGATCCAGGCATGGATTGCTAACCGGGCAAGATGCCGCCAACATATCGACACAGACTTCTTCCAGCTCCGCATTCAGATATCGGATATCAATAATTTGCGGAGTAGCTATAACTTCTGTCAGGCAAAACTCGATCAGATCTGGAATACTAGCGGGTAATGCTCCCGGTGTAGATGCACCGATCAATCGAGACGTAGGGCTGCTTCCCCATACCGAAAGGCCACTGCCCACATTGACAGAAAGATCATCGATCAAAGCCCCTTGAGTTACTTCAATCTCCACGTAGAAGACATCCAGGTTCTGGTTGGTCAAGCTCAGATCGAAGCAACACTCATCTTCACTGGTATTCTCCAGCACCAGGCCACTTTGACTACAATTACACTCTTCTGTGTTCTTATTCAGGAAAGTGGTGGCAGCAATGGGATTATTAGCATCGATGGTTATAGTTGTACTTCCGCTGGTCGGGTTCGTGGGCACCCATGGGTAGTTGACTATTTCTGTAAGCGTATAGGTGCCGTACGGCAAAGCTCTGAAGATAATTTCTCCGAACTGATCGGTCGTTGCACTAATCGACTGGTTGGTGGCTACATTGGTCAGCACGAAATCAAAATTGGCCAGACCCGGTTCACCATTATCGCGTTCGCCATCACAATCTTCGTCTAGTATTTTCTGAAGGCTGATTACACCCGCACCACAACAAGACGATTCGCTGTTGAACAGCGTCATATCTCCGGAGAGTACTTCGATCGTACCGGCTAAGGCAAAACCACTCGCCACACCCGATAAATTTCGCAGCTCGTACTCCAGATGATAGGTACCGGGCAGCAGGGTCAAAGTATCCTTGATGGGCCAATCCTGTGTGAAAGCAGCCGTACTCCCAGAGGTCGTGGTTCCACCTAGATCAACTAATGGATTAACAGGGTCAAAGTCACTGTAAATCACCAATTTACCGGCATTATCGGCACGTGTTACTGCGTCAATACAAACTGTCGAGGTTTCGCAAACACAAATCTCTCTGCGAATCCGGAAGGGTTGCTGGCTGTTTAAATTGTTATTGGGCAAGCTCGTACCGTTACGAATATTTATCGGCTGGGAGGCGGGATAAGCTGGATCGGTTATAACATTCCAGTTGCTAGCCACTGTATTGGGATCAACGGCATATACATCAGGAACCATAATATCGGGAGTGCCACCACCAGTCAATGGTGGGATATTGATCAGCTCCCAAAACGGGTCTAACTGCCCTACTGCGATCAAGTTTCCTGACGCATCAATACCTGTAGAGATATTTAGAGAAGAAACCGAAGGGCATTCATCAGTTCCACAATTGGAAGGACATTCCACGAAGAGGCCTTCCGCACTCACAAAATTGGAGTTTGGCCCCTCTAATGTAAAATTGGATAATTGCGCATCGTTACCAGTTGGGCTCGAGTCTACCAGCGTGGTCAATGCCGTATTGTTGCCACCGGGAATCCCCTCATCAAGGGTGTAGTAGCCTACCAGGCCAACTTGCAAAAAATCACTTAATGGGCATTCAAACTGGGCTGCAATTTCGTCTGCACTTCGCGAATAATTCCATATTCTAATATCATCCATTTGCCCTCTCCATTGGCTACCTTCAAAATCATCTCCATTAAATGATCCAATTCTAATAGTTGGAGGACCATCAAAATTATAGACGCCATTGATAACGGAAACACCATCAAGAAATGCTTCGAAGTTATTTCCACTTCTAACAAATGCAACATGATGCCAACTATTGTCGCGAATATTCACACCAGATGATATATCTCCAGCGATAGAGGTAAATACAGTAAAATCTCCGGCCCTTTCGCCTATTTCCATGCGACCGGTCCCAGATCCTAAATTGGCAATCCTAGGTAAACCAGTGCTTGTAGTATTGTCGGAAAAAACCCATAATTCTAAGGTGTAGTCGTCTGTTATTCCAAACGGACTGGGAATTGAAACACCATCAGGGCTACTAGTAAAGTCAAGAGCCACATTTCCTTGCGCTTGTAAAACGCCTCCACCCAGCAGCGCGAAACTGAGTAGAGCATTAATTAGTATTGAGAGGACCTTCATGATTTGAGGTGTTTTGGTGAATCTCAAAAATGAGGGCTGAGAGAAAGGTCAATTGAGCGTTTTTCAAATTCGGTCAGCTATACTTTCAAATTCGGTCGAGCTTTTTTCAGATTCGGTACTCATCCATCAAATTGTGATAATGGATACCAGATTAGAGCCATTGGTCATCAAAACAGCGGCTTACAGATTCCATAGCTCTAACTTTTGTTACAATCTCTCTCCCATCATTTGGCGCGTGTGACAAAACCCAATAAATTTCACTCATGAAAAGTGAGATTTTCTCCCCCTCAGGCGAATCGATCGGCTTACCTCTAGTCCACTTTCCACCATATTCCAGCTACTAATTCTACTTCATGCTTCTCGCTCAAACCCGTAGACCCTACCGAACTCCAGCGCATCGTGCAGAAAGAAGTTAAAAAAACAGAAAACACCAGTCCTATGCTCCACAACTTACTCGTATCTGATCGGCGGCAAATGCTGCTTATCCCAGAAAACGACATCATTCATGTCAAAGGTGAAGGCAGTTACTGTACCCTCTCCATAAATGACCGAGAACCGGTGACCATATCGCGCAACCTGGCTGCACTGGAAAGGCAGCTGAGAAGCAGTTATTTCTTGCGTGTTCATCAATCGCATTTAATTCATCTGCACAAGATTCGGTCTATAGATCGCACAGACGGATTAGTCATCGAGTTGTCTAATGGCGAGCAAGTCCCTGTGGCTCGACGGAGGAAAGAAGAACTGATGGCAAGGCTTAGGGTGTGATCAGTCTTTCGCGATCCAGAAGGAAGCAAAAAGGCTACCCGAGCCGATCTTCAAGATATAGACTTCCGCAGCTAGATGCCCCAACTCGATGCGTTGATTAATTCGTCCTCCACTAACTGGCCATGTACCGGTTTGGACAGGCCTGCCAAAGAGGTCGAGCAACTCCCAATCTACCTGATTATCGGGTAGATCAGCCTCTATACTTCCTTGGATTGTGACCCAATTGCTTACAGGATTTGGGAATACCGTCAGATCTGTGGTCAGGCTTCCACCTGCGGAAGTCCCACTCACCATACAGCTGGCGATGGTATCTGCTACCCGCTGGCGCAATTCATCAAATAACGGAGCAAATGAATCTCCCGGGCAGGAGATACCATCGCCAGCTGTATGGTGAGTGGGACTTCCGCAGGTGGAAGCCTGACTACAGATCTGACGGTAT
>JBCBVN010000217.1:0-7328 GCA_039817625.1 Bacteroidota bacterium | reverse complement strand
ACATCATGCGGCTCTAAGTCATTTAACTTCAACTTGAGCTTGGCATTGAAATCCTGGCCGACTGGTAGGGGATGATTGGCGGTATCAGGTGCGTCAAAAGAGACCACCTGAATTTTGGGCCAGGCCCTTTCTACATGCCGCTTCCAGGCTGCAAAATCACGAGCGGGCTGAAAATCGTTAGAGCGAATGGCCTTAGCCGACTCATAGAGCGGGTTGTAGAATCGCTCGTAATAGTCATCGAGCATGCGCTTCATAGTAAACTGTGGCGCAACCTCGGCTATGATCTGCTTGACGTAAGACATCCAATTGGTCGGAACATCATCTGCATCTCTATCGAAATAGATGGGGATGATTTCGTCTTCCAGAATATTGTAGATGGTCTCCGCATCCAGCTCATTCTGCAAATGCTGATCCTCGTATGTTTTTTCAAGAGGAAGTGCCCAGCCAGCATCAGGTCTGTAGCCTTCGGCCCACCAGCCATCCAGTACGCTAAAGTTGATGCTGCCATTCAAGGCTGCTTTCATGCCCGAAGTACCGCTGGCTTCCTTGGGTCTAGTTGGGGTATTGAGCCAAACATCTACACCGCGAACCAGCAACTTGGCCATTTCCATATTGTAATCTTCAAGGAAGATGACCTTACCGGCAAAATCAGACTCTTTACTGATCTGGACAATCTGACGAATCAGATTTTGCCCGGGCTCATCTGCCGGGTGAGCTTTACCAGCAAACAGGAAAAGCACCGGACGCCCTGCCTGATTGACCAGCTCACGCAGGCGCTCCTTATTGCTGAACAACAAAGTGGCGCGCTTGTAGGTCGCAAATCGGCGAGCAAAACCGAAGACCAATGCCTTCTCGTCTATTCCGTTCAGAATATTGAAGATATCTCTGGGGCTTTCGCCACGGCGGCGCATATCTGCCTGAAGCTTTTCGCGAACATACTCCAGCAGGTCGTGCTTAAGCGCCTGTCTGATGTCGAAAAGATCCTTGTCGGCTACCTGGTGAATGTTGCGCCAGCGATCGGGATTAGACTGATCGCGCAACCAACCTTTCCCAAAGTGCTGGTTGTATAAATGGTGCAAGCGATTGGCAATCCACGTCGGGTAGTGAACGGAGTTGGTCACATAGCCGATGTGTAGTTCATTCGCCACATAACCATCGTACAGTGGGGTAAACATTTCCTGGCTCACATCGCCGTGAAGCTTAGACACTCCATTCACGCGCTGAGACAGGCGAATGGAGAGCTTACTCATATTGAATGGCTCTGCCGGGTTGTCGGCCTTGGTCCTGCCCAAACCAACGAATGCACTCCACTCAATACCCAGTTTACCCGCAAAGTCATACAGATACTCCCTCAACAAAGGCTCAGAAAACTGGTCGTGGCCAGCAGGTACGGGCGTATGCGTCGTATACAGGGAGGTAGCTCTTACGATCTCCTTCGCTTCTTCATAGCTAAAGTCACGATCGACCAAATTGGCCAAACGCTCCATACTCAAAAAGCCAGCGTGGCCTTCATTTAAGTGGTATAGATCAGGCTGCAAGCCCATGGCTTCGATGGCACGCACACCTCCAATACCCAAAAGGATCTCTTGCTTGAGACGGTGCTCGTTATCGCCACCATATAATTGGTGCGTCAACGCGCGATCTTCCCAGCTATTCTCATCGAAGTCAGTATCCAACAAAAACAGATTGATGCGGCCCACTGGCAACTTCCAGACTTTAGCCCGCACAATCCGCCCTCTGATACTAACCTGAATCTTTAGCCATTCACCATCCGCGCGTCGAACGGGTTCGATTGGCATCTTGGTGAATTCCTGAGCAGGAAACTGGTGAATCTGGTCACCGTGCTTGCTCAACGCCTGGTTGAAGTAACCATAACGATAAAGCAGACCTACACCAAATAAATCTACATTGCTATCGCTGGCTTCTTTGAGATAATCACCCGCCAATACGCCAAGTCCACCGCTGTACAAGCGCAGGCTGTAGTGCAGACCATACTCCATACTAAAGTAGGCAATTCTTGGCTGATCTTCGGCCTTCGCCTCACCCAGGTAAGCATCGAAATCTTGTTCGCACTGCTGAAGCTTCGATAAAAAGTCCTTGTCGGCGGCAAGCTCGGCTACTTTTTCAGGAGATAGCTGATCTAGCAAAGCGACCGGATTATAGTTCAGCTCGATGAAGCGGCTATGATCAATGCTCTTGAAGAGTTCGCTGGCTTCTTTATTCCAGCTCCACCACAGATTGCCTGCCAGTCGATGGAGACCGCTCAACTCTTCAGGTAGCTGAGCTTTGATGTAAATGCGCCTAAGTTTAGCGTGTGTATCGGTGATTTGTCCTGTCATGATTGGGGGGTGATTTAAAACGCCTTGGGGAAAATGGGGTAAGGCTTAATTAATTTCAAAAAGCTCTACATCAAAAATCAGTGTAGCAAACGGTGGTATACTTCCTCTGGATCCCTGCTCTCCATAAGCCAGGTTATAAGGAATGTAGAAACGAAACTTATCGCCTATGGACATAAGCTGCACACCTTCAGTCCATCCGGCAATTACTTGATTGAGGCCAAAGCTTATGGTCTCTCCTCTGTTTACACTGCTGTCGAAAACCGTGCCGTCGAGAAGCGTGCCGTGATAGTGTACCGTTACGGAGCTGGTGGCCGTAGGTTTTACACCGCCATCTCCTTCTTGTAGTACCTCGTATTGTAGCCCGCTGGCTGTCACTTGTACCTCTGGGCGCTGTGCGTTTTCTGCCAGGAAAGCCGTGCCCTCCTGAATAGTGGCTTCATGTGCACGGCGCTGTAGCCCAGACATGTGCTCCTGCACCTTGGCATTAGCAGCGCGCAAGTCGAGCTGGCCATTGCCGGCAAGCATATCTGAGAAGCCACGTGCTAGTTCTTCGGCATCGATTTCTGTTAGACCTTGTTGCTTGAGGTTGTTGGCCATAAGCAGGCCAAGGCTGTAGCTTACGCTATCCATAGTTTCTGTTTGTGCACTCACACTACCCCATACCAGAGTAGTTAGTAGCAGGGTGATGACGATGTTTCGCATCGAATATTGATTTTTTGAGACTGCAAAGAAACGGAATTTTATGATCAAAATTACGTCTTGAGCTTGCTCTCCTATTTTGCCTTTAGCGCGCAATGCGTTGGATAAAATAACCGATAGATCCAAAGATGACCATACCAAAGCCAACGAAAAAAAGTCCAAATGCCCAATCGGGATCTGCTTGAATGGCCCATTGTTCAGGCACTATTTGCAGCTCCAGATTCAGCAAGGCCAGACCGTGATAATCTCCACTCTGCCAAAACCCAACCAATAGGCCCAGCACCAACCAACAGCCTCCCAGGGCCGCAGTATAGCCCATCACACTTCCAGTGGTACTCACCTTCGCTTGCTTTAGTGCTCTTGCCAGATGATCCCAGTGCAGAAAGAGTCCAAAACCTGCAATACCTAACACCAGAAATCTCCAGAAACCACCTTCCAACAAGACTCGATCTAGCCCATCGGGCCCTCGCCATGCCATAGCTGCAAGGAAAACCAAAAAGATGGTCAATAGCGGTCGCAGAGACCTGACCCATTCGGTGCGATACATAGGCAGCAACCACAAACCCAGTGCATAAACGAGATAAGCAGCTCCCATAACCAAACACCAAAAAGGGGCAGACATGGCTCCATATGCCCAGAGTGTCAACCCAACCACCGAGGCATAAAAAACGGGTGTCGCCAGATGATACTCCTTCAATCGACCTGACCATAAAATGAGGATGCTAAAGATAAATCCAAGCAGGGCAATCCATTTTGTCGGCATGGCCCGATCCTGGATTTTCAACAACTGAGCTCTCCACTGTTCTGAGGGCGGCGCACCCTCTGTCAGGACTTCCGTATATTCTTTATCATAGGTCTCGCGCCAGTTCAACCAGTTTTCACCGCCACCTTGATATAGATAACGATCATAAGCAAAAACCAGCTTTTGCAGCATGGCGGCAGAATCAGATACCGCCCAATCTTCCGACCTGCGGGAGTCCATTTGACTGCCATAAATGGTCATATCCCAATTCTGAACAGATCGAAGCAGAGAGCCATCATACGACGCCAGATCTGTAGCGCCGCCTGCCCGATCCAGTTGCGTATCAATCCAGTAACCGACGCCCCAGCTGACCAAGGCGGCCAGAACCAGGCAAACGATCAGGCCTGCTGCCTTATTCGGCATGGCGGGCACTGGTTTCAAAAATGGCCAACAGATCACAGAGTCGATCCCTGAGATCAGCCCGGTCTATGATAAAGTCCAGGAACCCGTGCTCGAGTAGGAACTCTGATGTTTGGAAGCCTTCTGGAAGATCTTTTTTGATGGTCTCCTTGATAACTCTGGGGCCGGCAAAGCCAATCAGCGCCTCAGGCTCGGCAAAATTGATATCGCCAAGCATAGCATAACTTGCCGTTACACCTCCGGTAGTTGGATCGGTCAGCAAACTGAAATAAGGCACCCCCGCCCGCGCAAGTTGAGCCAGCTTAGCACTGGTTTTCGCCATTTGCATCAGGCTAAAGGCCGCTTCCATCATGCGCGCACCCCCTGTCTTGGAGATGATCAGCAGTGGCGTCTTCGTCTCGCGCGCCTCGTCTATGGCACGAGCTATCTTTTCTCCAACCACAGAACCCATCGACCCGCCAACGAAGCTAAAATCCATGCAAGCAACGACTAGAGGCTTTCGGCTGACCTTTCCACGAGCAACGCGAATGGCATCGACCAGTCCCGTTTTTTTGTGTGCCGCTTCCAGTCGCTCCGGATAGGTCTTTAGATCCTTCCATTCCAGCATATCTACGGCAGATAGTTCGGGCCAGAACTCCTCAAAATTGCCATCGAAGATCAAATTGAAATACTCGTCAGAGCCAATTCGATCGTGATAATTGCAGTTGGGGCACTTGTAGAAATTCTCGCGCACATCTTTTCGCGTGTTGGTCTCTCCACACCGCCTACACTTATACCACAGACCCTCAGGAGCTTCCTTCTTGTTTCTTGTGGCGGTCGTTATACCGTCCTTTAATCGTTTAAACCAACCCATGCATGAAATCTATCTGAGCCTCAAAGATAGGAAAGAAGCGCGTGTCTGATCAGTTATTTAAGTTCGCTCAATCGAGCAAGCCCTCGGGAAGACGCATAACCAATTCCTTATCCTCATCATTGCGAGAGAGGATCAGATCATCGTGTAGCGGAATTAAAACCTCTTGGCCCTCCACATCCAACTTGGCTAAATAGTGCTGCGGCAGATCCATAACCTCCTCTATCGGCCCCAAATCGGAATAGCCTTCGGCCCGAATACTGTAGCCCACAAGTTGCAGCATTTTGTCTTGTACTTCCGCAGGTCGGTCACTGATCCGGTCTTCGGGCAGATATACCGTAGCTTGCGACAATGGCTGTACAGCTTCGCGACTATCGATACCTTCCAATTTAATAATGAGTGCTCCACCGCCCCGAAATGAAGCGATGAATAATGGCGCTGGAGGCTTTCCTGCCAGAAAACTACCGGCCTGCAGGAAATCCTCCTCATATCCTTCCTCCAAAAGGACTTTGATCTCCCCTTTCAGTCCATGAGGACGAAGAAGCTTGCCGACTGGAACGAGATTCATCTACAAGAATTAGATGGCAAAGGAAATCAATCTATTGCAATACCTGAGAGACGATGTACCCTTTTTCCGACTTGGTATCCCAGTCCAAATCCAGACAGCTTCCCGTATCGCCGTTGCAGCAAACCTGGCACTGCGTATGGCGGGCATCGACAAAGGTTTCTATGGGTCCGACACCTTTTGCATAGCGAGCAAACGACCTGCGGAAGTCTATCAAATTATCAACCATCGCCTGTTCGACTAAAAGCGTCTCGTCAAAAGATCGGCCTGTAGACAGAGTGAAAGCCTCATCTACGGCTATCACGCGATAATCCCATCCGGCATATACATCCAATAGCTCTGGCCCGACAGCAATGGGTCTGAATTCATCGAAGGCGACATGCCCATCCCATCTGCGATTCAGTCCCAATGGAAACGCCAGTCTCAAAAATTCCAGATTGTCTTCTTGCCGGTATACCCCCTGACCATCTACTCGTACTGCAAAGGTTTGCGCCGGCGACCAGCTCTGACTAGCATCTATTCGCTCCTCCCTCAGACCGCGATACCATAGCTGCCCCGCCTGGTCGCGTAAGGTATCGACCAGCGTTTCTCGTGCTTGCAGGCGGCTCGTGTCATACCTGGTTCCACCCGTCACCGGTACCAAAATGATGCTATCGACCTGATAGACCCAGCTATTCCCAACAGCCAGCGGATAATATTCTGTACTCGGTGGCCCCGGATCGGGCTCTATGCGCTCTTCGTTGCAAGAGCAACAAGCGATGAGGAGAATGAAGATTACGATCTTATACATAGCACATTAGAAGAATTTTTCTGGGCACCTCTTCAAATACAGGCACAATTACGAGAAACTTTGAGGATCAGAAAGCGTTTAACAATTCAATCGTATCTTTAGTATCATGAGCGACGAATTATTATCTAGAATTACCGTTGATCCTAATCTTTGCTTTGGAAAACCAACAATAAGGGGATTAAGATACCCTGTATTTTCTATGTTGGAATATTTAGCTGGTGGAGATTCTATTGATGACCTTTTGGAAGTATTTCCAGATTTGGAACGTGAGGATTTTCTTGCATGCCTGGCGTATGCTTCTTTAACCACAAAGCGTGCGCGAACTGAAATTCCAATTGGCGCGTGAAGTTTTTTATTGATGCGAATCTACCATCTATACTAGTTAGTCTCTTTGAAGCAAACGGGTACTTTGCCATCCATACATCCAGTCTGCCTAAAGGAAATAGTACTCTTGATCATGAAATTTTGAGCCTAGTTTCCGACCATATCGTTGTGACTAAGGATGCAGATTTTTATCAGTCTTTTCTTCTTCGTCGGATTCCATACAAACTAGTCTACGCTAGAGTAGGGAACATGAGAGCTAAGGGACTTCTAAAGCTGTTTTCAGATGAAATCCCAATACTCGTAGGGCTATTAGAGCAACATGATTGTATTGAATTACATAGAGACAAAATAGTAGTCATCGACTAATATTCATCAGTTCAACACACTAGATCTGATAATTCCTCCTCCGATCACGTCATCGCCTTCGTAGAAAACTGCACTTTGCCCGGGCGCCACACCGCGAACATGTGCAAAGAACTCGACATCAACTTGATCCGTCCCGATTTGGTGCAGGGCTGATAGTGTTCCCTGGTCGCGATACCTGACGCGTGTAACGGCTTCAAGCCCGTCGGGTAAATGATCATACTTCTGCAGGTTGA
>JBCBVN010000216.1:0-7335 GCA_039817625.1 Bacteroidota bacterium | reverse complement strand
AGCTTGGAAAGGCCAACACCATAAAATGGGGCAAGAGATATAGTGCCTTAGTTAGTCGAAGAGGCATTTTTACTAGATTGCAAGGTCTTTGAACAGAATGGGTTTGCATTAGGGCAGTTCTTTAAAACGAATCTATGAAGTCTATACACACACTCCTCCTGGCCTTAATATCTGTTTTTCTTTGGGCGCAGACCCCGAAGGTTCTTCAAATCGGAATAGACGGTTGCCGACCAGATGCGCTGGCTAGTGCCAATACACCCAATATTGACCAGATCATCTTAAATGGTATTTACAGCCCCGATGCCTGGAATGATGATATTACCATCAGTGGTCCTAGTTGGTCGGCCATCTTAACTGGCGTTACTTCGCCCAAACACGGGGTAACCGACAACTCATTTAACGGCAGCAATTACGAGGAGTATCCAGCACTTTTCCTGCGTGCAGAACAGTACGTTCCAAGCTTAAACACAGCGTCTATCGTGCATTGGAATCCCATCAATACCCAGATTGTGGGCAATTCAGCAGATTTTACACTCAATGTCTCGACCGATCAGCAAGTAGAAGATGAAGCGGTGAACTACCTTGCCACTACAGATGTGGACTGGCTCTTTTTGCATTTCGATGATGTGGACATAGCTGGACATACCGTGGGCTTTTCGCCTACAGTTTCACAGTATATTCAGCAAATTGAAGAGGTGGATGCCCACATAGGGCAAATTATGGCAGCGCTTACATCAAGACCAAATTATGCTAATGAAGACTGGCTGATCATTATGACACCGGATCATGGCGGAATAGGATTTAGTCATGGCGGGACCTCTCCCGAAGAAAGGCGTATGTTTTCTGTAGTCAGTGGAGACCAGGTGGCTGCTGATACCATTAGACGTGATAGCACCGTTCTTCCTGCCATCAACTGTTTAAATGAGCCCACTGAATTGACCTTTGATGGTGATGATGATCGCGTAGAGGTACCTGCAAATCCGGCATTTGAATTTGGAGCGAGCAGGGACTTTACGCTAGAGTGCCGAGTGCGTACCAACCAGGCGGCTGATGTGAATATTGTGGGCAATAAGGACTGGGATAGTGGACTGTTTCCTGGCTACGTCTTTTCTTTTAGATTCTCCTCTGGTCCAGAGTGGAAGGTCAATATTGGTGATGGTAGTAGTCGGGTAGATATTAATACTGGTGGCGAAATTGCTGATGGGCAGTGGCACACCCTAAGCGTCAGCTTTGATAGAGACGGTATGATGCGCATGTATGAAGACGGCAACTTTGTGACTGAAGCAGATATCTCTGGTATTGGCAATATCAATACGGGCTTTGGACCTTGGTTTGGTACTGATTTTGAGCTCGATTACGACTACACCGGTTCTATCGCGGAAGTGCGTCTATGGGAAGGCGTATTACCCGCCAGTAGCATTTCGCAATGGCATTGCACAAAGCTCAGTGTTAGCCACCCTCAATATCCTGATTTGATTGGTTACTGGCCATTAGATGATGCATTTGGGAATGTGGCTAGTGACGATTCGGGTAATGGCTACAACGGGTCAATTGTGGGTGCCAGCTGGGAGGTGCCCCAGCCTACAGTTAGCTATGATTACAGCCAGACACCAAGGCTTGAAGACCTGCCGGTCACGGCTTTAACACATTTGTGTGTACCGATTGATCCCAGTTGGAATCTGGACGGAGAGAGCTTGATCCCGACCTGCACGGCTTTGCCGGTGGAGTGGCTCAGTTTCGAGGCCAGCCCTAAATTGAATCATGTCGAAATTCGCTGGCGTACTGGCAGAGAGGTTGACAACGCTCATTTTGATGTAGAGCGCAGTAGTGATGCCATTGCTTTTCAAACAGTAGGACGGTTTATGCCCAACGATCAAAATATGGCTACATCGGAATATCTATTGTCGGATGAGGCGGTGCTACCTGGCAAGACCTACTACTATCGAATTAAGCAGGTAGATATTGATGGTAGTTCAAGTTTCTCCAATATCATAGCTGTACAGATGCCGGAAGCATCAAATGGGCCCATTAGTTTATATCCTAATCCAAGTCGTGGATCCATTTTCCTGGATGGAGATCCTGCTCAGTTAGAAAGAATCAAGGGAGAGCTGGTAGATGGCAATGGACGAATAATAGGTACTTACTATTTGGGTGAAGCTATTGGCCGCCAGGCTGCTGGAGTGTATTATTTCACTTACAATTGGCAAGGTGAGACCTACCATCAAAAGCTAATTTGGGAGTAGTCTGATTAGTCCCCAAATAATCATCTAAATAGCTATGTCGTTTTGGATGGCTCCATTATAAACTATACTTGGACAAGAGTGCCAGGTCTATTTAAGGCTTACTTTTTAGCGGCTATAGCTGCTTTTTCGGGCTTATATCCGACCATCAGATTTAGCCATACGGCCCGGGCAAATCGAAACCACCAGACGAAAATTATTGCTGAAATAGCAATGACCAAACCGAAGCTAGCCTCAATGCTCCAGTCTAGGATCCAGTGTAAAAACATGGTAATACCTAGAATTGGAAAAATGATAAGAATGTAGGAGACAAACATAGCACCATAGTAAAAGCCAGGTTCTGGTTCAAGATTGGCATTGCATTTGGGGCATCTTTTGTGCATTTCGAAAGGCTTTTCAAAAGAAAAAGCTCCCGTGGGAAACATATCTCCCTGATGGCATTCGGCACATTTATGAGCGAACATGGCCTTTACATCCTTTGTCCATTGCATGAGAAAATCATTTTACCATTTAACAACAAAATTATGCATTCGGCTATGTCTGGATGGTGATTTACATCACATAATCAAAAGTAGAATACAGATCCAAATGAGCCAAACTCTTCAGTAATTTGGCAGCCAGCCCAGAGCTAGCAAGTATTTGCCTAACAACATCTGGTGAGCTTACTTTAATGTGGCAGTCTTGGTCGCATTATTCCATAGACGAAAGTTCCGAGAACGGAAAAACCAATTACGATTAGGAGAGAGAAGACACCCTGTCCTAGTAGGGTGAACATAGGCCCTGGACAAGCACCTGTGAGCGCCCAGCCGAGCCCGAAGATTGTTCCGCCAAACAAATAGCGTGAGGTGCTGGACTTTTTTGCCTCTAATTTCCAGTCATTGCCATCAAAGGTTTTCCATTTCATGCGCTTGGCTAAGGCGATGCCAATAGCTCCGATGATGACGGATGTTCCGATAATGCCATACATATGGAATGACTCAAAGCGAAACATTTCCTGAATGCGAAACCAGGAGACCGCCTCAGATTTGGTCATGACAATTCCAAAGAAAACACCAATAATCAGGTAAGTTAGGTTGCGCATTAGACGTATAGTTTTAGCAAGGAAGGAAGTATAAGCCAGGTCATCAATAAGCCACCGATAAAAAAGCCTATTACAGCAATTAAAGAAGGCAACTGAAGATTAGAAAGCCCACTTATGGCATGACCACTGGTACAGCCACCCGCCCACCTGGTGCCGAACCCGATCAAAAAGCCGCCGAGGGCAAGAAGGCCAAAGTCAGTTAAGCTTAGTCGGTCAAGGCCGAATAACTCTTGTGGCACGTATCCACCTCCTTGTTCACCGCTACTTGGTGCAGCAATTCCAAGGCTGCTTAGGTAAGCCTCGGTGCTGGCACTTATTTGCACAGGGTCTGGATTCGCCAGGAGTGTGACGCCTATTAAACCACCTATAACAGCACCAGCGATGAACAGGAGGTTCCACTGCTGACTTTTCCAGTCAAAGCGGAAATAGTCGCTAAACTTTCCAGCTCCGGCTATGGAACACATGGTTCGCATATTGGAGGATACACCGAATTCCTTTCCGGCATACAAAAGGGAAAACATAACTAGAGCGATGAGTGTACCACTGACAAACCAGTGCCAGGCACCCTGAATAGTTTCTAACATCTTCGTTCTTTTCGAGGCTGAAAATTGGCTGGCATCCTAGAGATTGCCAGCCTAAAATTCATCTTATTCATTTAAAGAACAGCAGCAACGGCTTCATCTACCGATTCCTGAGCCATTTTAGTTGGACATTGATAGTCAGATCGCGACAGATCGGTTCTTTTGATGCCATTCCAGCCTCCGCGAACATTGACCAGGTCCTGATAACCTCTAGCGCGAAGTATAGAAGCAGCTATCAAAGAACGGTAGCCGCTGCCACAGTGCAGGTATAGCTTGACTTTTCTGTCAAGTTTGGTTGCATGTTGACCATTGATGTAATCTAAGGGGTAATTCTGGGCCTCCATCAGGTGTTCGGCTAAGAACTCTTTTGGCTTGCGCACATCTACGATCTGGTCGACTTTACCGACCTTGACGAGGGTGGCAAATTCGTCGGCATCAACATTTTCGATGGTATCTGTTTCACGGCCACTTTTGAGCCAGGCATCGATACCACCCCTCAGGAAACCCAGAACATTGTCGTAGCCAACGCGACTCAAGCGGGTGACGACTTCTTCGGTCCGATCTTCTGGAGCAACCAGCAGGATAGGCTGTTTGATGTCAATGATGAGGGCACCCACCCAGGGAGCAAACTGGCCATCAATACCAATCCAGATACTGTTGGGTATATGAGCAGTAGAAAAAGCCTCTCGGTTTCGGACGTCGAGCACGAGAGCTTCTTCGGCATTGGCCAGGTTCTCGAACTCAGATGGGTCCAGCGGTTGGTTGCCTTTCGCAAGGACATCCTCAAAACTTGCGTAACCATGCTTATTCATCATGGCGTTTTTACCAAAGTATTGTGGTGGTGGTGTTAACCCTGCCGTAACCTCCTCAATAAATTCATCGCGCGTCATATTTTTCCGCAATGCGTAGTTGAATAGCTTCTGATCGCCTAGTAGACCAGTAGTTTCCTTACTGAGGTTTTTACCACATGCCGAACCGGCACCGTGCCCGGGATATACAATTACATCGTCTGCGAGGGGCATTATCTTATTTCGCAGGCTATCGAAAAGGTGACCAGCGAGATCTTCTTTGGTGACTTCTCCTTGCTTAATTGCCAAGTCGGGGCGACCGACATCGCCCAGGAAAAGAGTATCTCCAGTAAAAATGGCGTGATCCTTGCCGTTTTCATCCCGTAGTAAAAAGGTGCTACTTTCCATGGTGTGACCCGGGGTGTGCAGCACAACAATGGTGACTTTGCCCAACTTAAGCTCTTCACCATCTTTTGCCACATGTACAGGGTAATCGGGCTTGGCCATTGGGCCAAAAACGATTTCGGCACCAGTTGCCTTTGATAAATCAAGGTGGCCACTAACGAAATCAGCGTGGAAGTGGGTTTCCAGAATATATTTCAGTCGGCTATCCGATTGAGTTAATCTATCAAGGTATGGTCTTGTTTCTCGTAGCGGATCGATGATGGCAGCTTCGCCATCACTCTCGATATAGTAAGCGCCATGAGCTAAGCAACCGGTATATATTTGTTCGACCTGCATGATGATTTCTTTGATTTAAGACAAAGTTCTGGGTATCTGGAGTCGAAAACAGTGATATAAATCACATAGGCGTTTTTTTATGTCAATACCGGACTCAAATCAGCATCAAGTCAAAAGATGAAACGGCTTGGAAAGGCTAATCCATGGATTGGTGCCAACTAAAAATGCTAAAGCTCCTACAATCAGTGGTTTAGGATGCTAAAGGTCTTCTAACAAAATTATTTTGTTGCGGCCGAGATTGATCTGTCCACGGCTCTCCAGGTTTTTTAAGAGGCGAGAAATAGATTCGCGGCTTACATTCAGGTCGCTAGCGATTTGGAGGTGCGTAGCTTTGATTTCCTTGCTTTGATGAAGCTCGGCGGTCTTGCTCAAATAATCCAGCAGCCTCTGATCCAGCTGGCTGAAGGCAATTTGATCAATGGTGCTGATCATCTCTTTCATCCTTTGGTCGTAGGATTGCAGTACAAAGTTTTTCCAGCTTTTGTACTTCATCATCCACTCATCCAAAACGCGCTGCGGTAGGCCAAGTATCACGGTATCTTCCTCAGCTACTGCTCTGATCTCGCTCACCTTATCAGACATACAGCAACTGAAGGTCATGGTACAGCTTTCTCCTCTGCTTAGATAGTATAAGAATAGTTCGGATCCATCTTCACCTTCCCGGCTGACCTTAATTGAGCCTTCGATAATCAGAGGAAGCATTCTCACATGGCTACCGAAATCCATGATCAGTGATCCTTCAGGGAAGCGATACATTTTTCCGTTAGCCAGGATTTGGTCTTGTAATTCAGGTTCACTGAAATCGGGGAAGTATTGGCGAATAGTCTCAAGAGTGATCTCTTCCTTCATTGCGGCCATCTGAATCTGAACAATAATTGCATGGTACAATGGTCAATAACACTATGAATAGCCTACTGGTTACGCCCGCCAAAGACTATCGGAAAACCAGCCATGCTCATCCTGGAAGTGTTCGACGAATCGGTAACCAGTGGCTCCTGCTAGTCGTTCGATTTCGTGGAGGCCATATTTTTGGCTGACCTCTACGGATATGGCTTCCCAGGCTCGAAAAGAAAAGGCACGGTTAAGTTTTTCCACACGGACAACTTGTTCTTGGGTAGAGACGATTTGACTGCGTGCAGCACCTGTTCCCGGATCGTAGGTTTCCCAGTGCTTCCAATAGTTTAAATCAAAGTCAGCTCCGAGTTCGCGATTGATGCGTGAAAGCAGATTGAGATTAAAAGCTGCGGTATGGCCACCGGGATCATTGTATGCGGCCAAAACCTGTGCTGGATCCTTTTTTAGATCGAAGCCAATGAGTAAAAAGTCTCCTCGGCGTAGAAACATACGTAGTTCTCTCAAGAACCTTCTCGCCTGATCCATTGGGAAATTGCCAATGTTAGCTCCGGGAAATAAGAGCAGCCGCTTGCGATCTTTCTCTCCGGCTGGCAGACTTTCCAGTGCTTGGAAATACTCCCCTTCCAGCGGAATAAAGTCTTGGTCGGGCCACCATACTGCCGCACTTTGACCTAGCCCTTCCAGGGCATTGGCACTAATATCTACAGGGATATATCTGATGTCGGTGCCGGCTTCGCGAAGACCATCGATTAGAAACTTGGTTTTAGTACCATCTCCTGCCCCCAGCTCTATGAGGTCGATGGCTGTAGCGCCTAGTTGAGTATGCAGCCGACCTGCGCAAGTCTGAAAAATAGAAAGCTCTGCATCGGTGAGATAATATTCAGGCGAAGCCATAATGGCTTGAAAAAGGGCATCTCCATGCTCATCGTAGAACCATTTGCTCGAAAGCTGTTTTGGGCTGACAGAGAGACCATCTAATACATCTTGGGCAAAAGGAGAAAGCGTGTTTTCGCGAACTTGAATGCTGGCACGACTGGCCATTGTTTGGG
>JBCBVN010000215.1:0-7417 GCA_039817625.1 Bacteroidota bacterium | reverse complement strand
ATATACGGCCTGTACGGAAGTGATGGATCCGCGCTTGGTAGAGGTAATTCGCTCTTGCATCAGTCCCATCTCAGTGGCCAGCGTTGGCTGGTATCCTACCGCTGATGGCATACGTCCCAGAAGGGCAGATACCTCAGAACCCGCTTGCGTAAAGCGGAAGATATTGTCGATGAAGAAGAGAATATCACGACCACCAGTTGGGTCACTCATATCTCCATCTCTGTAGTACTCAGCGATGGTCAAACCACTCAGGGCTACACGCGCACGTGCACCAGGAGGCTCGTTCATCTGGCCGAATACGAAGGTGGCCTTGGAGTCTTCCAGGTCTTTTGAGCTGACCTTACTCAAGTCCCAGCCGCCTTCTTCCATGCTGTGCATGAATTCTTCGCCGTACTTGATGATTCCTGCTTCAAGCATCTCACGCAGCAAGTCGTTACCCTCGCGAGTACGCTCACCTACACCGGCAAATACAGAAATACCGTCATAGCCTTTGGCGATGTTGTTGATCAATTCCTGGATCAGTACCGTCTTACCTACACCGGCACCACCAAACAAACCAATCTTTCCACCCTTGGTATAGGGCTCGATCAGGTCGATAACCTTGATTCCTGTGAAGAGGACTTCTTTTTCCGTACTCAGCTGGTCGAAAGTAGGAGGCTTGGCATGGATGGGGCGGGCATTATCGCCCTTCTCCACCGCACCGAGTCCGTCGATGGGCTCACCTACTACGTTAAACAGACGACCTTTGATGGCGTCTCCGATAGGCATCGCGATGGCGCGGCCAGTGTCAGTTACTTCGGTGCCCCGGGTCAGTCCGTCGGTAGCGTCCATAGCGATGGCGCGCACGCCGTCTTCGCCCAGGTGTTGTTGTACCTCTAGTACGAGGGTGTCGCCATTGTCGCGCTTGATTTCCAAGGCGTTAAGGATGGCAGGAAGTTGGGCATCTTCAGCGCTGAAGCTGACGTCTACAACTGGCCCGATGACCTGCTTTACTCGACCGATATTAGCCATGTCTTGAGTGTTGGTGAGAACGGTTTTCTAATTCGGGGGCAAAGGTACCGCTAAAACCCGTCTTGACCAAGGTTTTTGCATCTTTTGAATTTTGGACTTCCCTGCCTGATGGCGCATGGCAGGCAGGTGCAGGTGGAGGCATTCCCCCGAATGCGTGAGATCCTCGCACGACGGCTAGCAGCAGGAGTAGCGGGATAGTAAATATTCCCCGAATGTTCCGGCCCTTGCGCGAGATCTTGGAAAGGAATTAGACTATGCTTGAATGTTCCGATCCTCGCATCACTAATACTATATTTGCTGGTCTGTCAGCACGATCAACATATCAGCATATTCTTCATGCCGCCATTCTGGGTACGGCGAGAATGCCCATGTCCCAAGACTTGGCAGAATTAACGGAAAAACTGGGCTTTGAATTCCCCGAAGAACTGGCAGAAGCTCTTCTTCAATTACTTCCCGTTTTAGATCGTTTAGACCGAATCGAGCTACCCCCGCTATGGAATGACCGCATAAGCGGTGATATGGATCAGGATCAGACGACCAGTTACGCTACTGATTTTACAGAATCTGAAAAACCGCCTGCTCCGGCTCCGATGGGAAAAGCATTGGACCTGATCTTGAATGGAACTTACCGGGCGGCGGAACACGAATATATTCGTGTGTTAAAAAGTTCGGGTTTTCGACCGCCCGATCGCCTACTTCCCCAGCTGCTGGCCAGAGCCTTGCAGTCGACTGGAGGCGAACGTACTCAGCTACTCGACATCATCGGTCCGCGCGGATGCTGGCTGGCCAGCTTGCATCCGGATTGGTCTAGCCTTTTTCTTCCAGAGGATCCCACTTCTGTTTGGAAGCGCCTCCACCTTCCGGCAGACATGGCCGCTTTTATGACGATTTGGCGCCAGGCAGATCCTGATGCTGCTCGGAAAGCTCTGGTAACTCGATGGCCAGATTTGGATGGTAGTCGTCAAGCCAGACTCATGGAGACGCTATCTACAGGATTAAGTGATGAAGATGTTCCCTTTTTATTGGCTGCTCTTGGGCCAAGGCGGCGATTGGTCAGGCGTGAAGCTACTCGTTTGCTACTCCAAATAGGAGAACCCCACACTACCGATCACTTTACTTCGCTAGTGGCCGAGAGTTTCCAGCTGGATGGGCATCGAATCGTGATTGATTTGCCCAAACCGATTAAAGATCGATTAGAGCCATATGGATTGTACGAAGCCCGATCGTCTACCATTACTGTCCTTCTAGAGCACCTACCACCCAGGCTATGGTGGGAGCTCCCTGATTTGGAACCCTTTCAGTTTATCAACCGACTGCTATTGGGTCCTAATCAAGCAAAGGAGTTATTGCCTCCTCTGGCCAAAGCCTGTGTGTTTTACAATGACCAAGCGGGCCTGGTAGCCATATCTAAAATGGTCTTACGATTTGATTTGCAGTATACTGCCTGGCCTAAGAACTTAATGAGTAGTTTGGCTCAGGTAGGAGAGGATCAATTTTATGAACTGTCAGATTGGGCGCTCGACCAATTAGAGCGGGCGCTTCACAGTACCAGCTTCATGTCTTTTCTCAGCAGGCAGGTCCCCTATGCGTGGTCGGATCGATTGAGTCGAGCGAGCTTGCGAATGTTGTTGGAGGATTTTGAGCTCAGTAAACTTAGATTCCAGAACCCGAGTAGTAAATTTTGGCTGCCCCTCGCTTACCGTGCTTCAGTTGGCCTGTTTCCGGAGTTTCAGCGAGAATTGTACGACGCTACGATTCAATATGGCGAAACGAGTAAGCTGGCGACCAAGATCCTTCAGATCATGAGTTTTCGAAGACGGACTTTTGCTTCAAAATAGAGATGAAAACACGGTGTTGTTTGCTTGATCCAACAAAAATGGCTTGCTCTTCCTTCTGGTGAATCTCTGCGGGAAGGCCATGTACATCTGGCGTCTTTAATCTTAGCTCAACCAAGGAGTTGTTCCTGTGCTTTAATTGACTGGCCAAATGGGTTTCTTTAATAGCGTCTATCACTTGACTCAAGGATTGATCTAAAGCTATCTCAACATACTTGATTAAAAACGCCGGAATCAACGATAAACTCAAACCTAAGCCCAATCCGTACAATAAAGCTTCTTCCAAAAGCCCATCACTAGTACCGCTTTTAGACCAATGTACGAAGCCAAACAATAGGCCGAAGATTATAAAATTTCCAGCGAAGTGCAAGGCATAGATTTTGAGCTTGTATTGCAAAAGTAGGCTCATTGAACTCGATTTGGTTTTAAAACCGATAACCCACGCCCAAGTTTGTGCCTATCCGCCAATAAGTGATTTTTTGTTCACCACTGCCGAGCAAATTGCTCAATCGATTTTGGGCATAGGGAGCTAAAAGAATGGTCCAGTTGCTGTTTATGCCGTAAGACAGGCTAAGCTGCGCCCGGGCATTCCACCCCAAGCGGTTTCGGCTGTATCCGATATTCTGAAGATCTGAAATTAATGTCCGCTCTTCCAGATATTTTCCTTCTGCCGTCAGCCTTATATCGAGCAAGGCGTCCATCCCAACATCCAGCTGCCACTTTCCATGCTCCCATACGTTGATACCCAGCCCGATGGCTAGTCCGAAACTACGGTACTTATTGTAGTGCGTTGCCGAAACTGTTCGGGTGCCTATGACCGTAGTGTCGCCAAAAATTTCCTGGACGTCTCCCGTTATTGGATTCAATATGCGTTGGAGCAATACATCTTCAAGGGTGAACTCCTGATTGACACGGTATTGGGCCGTAAATCGATCTACCCAACTGTTGAAAAAGATGCCTGTCGAAGCATAAGCTTTCCTGGAAAGCGGCCACCTGGCACCTAGCTCCAGACTTATGGTTTCTAATGGTTGCTCATTGTCCCTTCTTCTTACGGTCGTGTCTGGCCCCGATGTAGGCAATCGTTGTTGCGTAGTCCCTATACCGGCGGTCAAATACACCATAGTACGCCCTTTTTCTCTCTGTTCAGATTCTGGAGACTGTGTGGGAAGAGGAGAGCTCTTTAAGGCTACTGGAAGGTTTAGCAATGGGATGTCGGGGCTGAATAAACTTGGAAAGGACTTTTGCCGCGTATGATTAGCTGACCGTATATTTCGTTGTGTGGTTGCTGGTGAAGAGAATTCGATCTGAATCCCACCATTCAAAGGATGATCAATACCATCTAGAAATAAAGCTTGAGAAAGAATGAATGGATGTGCGCCCGGCTTCGTCAGATCATCGGATTGCTCGGGGATAGTACCATCCCGATTTTCGATCTGCAAGTTCTCATGTGGGGATCGGAATATTCCCCGAATATTTTGATCTGCGCTTGCCTGCCGGTGCCAAGTAGGCAGGAAAGTCCCAATATTTTCGACGGTTGTTTGATCAGCTTCTTTGGAATGGGTGCTTTCTATATTTTCAGTAGCTAGGCTTGTATTATCCTGTTGAGAAACAAGCGATGGGGCTTGACCATCACTGGGGAACGGAGTTACTTCTTTGCTTGAGTAGAAATAGCTCCAAAAAGCCAGACAGCCAATTAAGCCAAATAGCAGTAAAAACAACCATCTGCGATTCTTTTTGGCGTGTTGAACTTCAGGCTCAATTTCTGCCCACAGTTGATCTACATCCACGGGAGATTGATATCTCTCCAGTTTTTCCCCCCAATTGTCAAAATATTCCTGATCGCTCATGATCTATGTGTTTTTTGGCAGAGGTTATCGGCTTTTTGCGCGCTTATTGTCTGGATTTTCTTACGCAATTGTGCTTTAGCTTTAGATAGCTGAGATTTGGATGTTTGTATGCTGATTTGGAGTTTTTCTGCGATTTCTTTGTGGCTGTAGCCATCTATTGTATATAGGTTAAAAACCGTTCGATATCCAGTCGGTAGGCTTTGGATAAGCTGTAGAATCTGCTCCTCTGACAGTTCAGGAGGAGCAGACGTATCTACAGTCATGGAATGGGATAGGTGATTATCTTGAATAGGGATGATTACAGCTTTGCTGCGCAGGGATTTGAGAGCAGTGTTTATAGCAATTCGTTTGAGCCAGGCTTTGAATTGTCCTTTGTCCGGATCAAATTGATGAATCTTAGCAAAGGCTTTGATGAAAGTTTCTTGTAGAATATCGTCAGCTCCTGTACGTTGACTTTCATACCTCCGGCAAACGGTTAAGATCTGACCAGCAAATAGTTCGAATAATTGTCTTTGACTAGATGACTCACCTTGCTGGCAGCCAGCGATTAATTGGTCAATAGACTTTACTCGATATTTTTTGTTGTTGGTCACCTGATCTAGGTTGGTAGGCTACTATTCTCGACCATTTAGGTCCATAACTTTGGAGCTTGGGCTAGTTCCGAATTGTCCTTAAGAAGCGATTAGTCGTATAATTTAGAAAGATTGGAATACTGATTGCAGGGTTGGTGTCAGTGAGAAATCCACTAACTTGAATTCTCGCACGATCATAGTGCTGTGTGTATCCACTAAAGACTTGTGGTGGAAATACATCCAATTCGACTTCCAGTATATTGATCTGAATATTTGAACCATCATACCCTCTTATATAATCACCAGAACTGCCAGTCATGAAATCTGGATATTCCTCAGGGATGCGACCTTCATAATCCCATTGTCGGATCATTTCTATGGCTTCAGGACTATATGTCCAGACCAGCCCATTGGGCGTGTAGCTTCCAACCTGAATATTAGTTTCGGAAAGGGTGAGGGGTTCCCAATTTAGAGTTAGAAGTAAGGCCCCCGGCAGCGGGGAGAAGTAACTAGGCGAAACACCTAAGCCGTACCCAAAATGCTCGATAATTTCTCCCATCGAGTTGACCCTATACGCACCACCGGGCCACATAATGGAATCAAGTACCATGGGAATCGTGTCTAGCAAGACGGAGTCGGTCATCGAAAGGGTTACACTATCCGGTTGAAATGCCGGGATGGTGTCTTCGGTAAAGACGTTGTTCTCCCGGTCGCAGCTTTGCAGACTACACAAGAAAACAAAGAGTAGTGGGAAGAGGTAATTGGAATTCATGATGAGTAAATTTTGATGAAAGGGTTTAGAGCTTGTTAGGATATCACACCTTCGGCTGCTCTTGCCAAAATTCGTGATGCACTTCGTTGCTGCGTCGGTCACCTATCTTTGACTAGGCGCCCTTTTTGCGCCTCCTTCAGCGCAAAATTTTGGCGGCGTTCGCTCAAAAAGTGATTCCCCAACAAGCTCTTAGATTTTTGTGTTTGCCTCTCTTATCCAGCTTTTTCCAAAAGGTTGCCTGACCTCTAAAATTATTTTTTCGGTGGCTGATTATTTATATCAGAAAGTTACTTCCGGCACTGGACTGCATTACTCCTTCAAATCCTATTGACATGTTTCGCTTTTTGTCCTTCTCCGTTTTTGCATCCTTGATTTTCGCCCAGACCTATTGGTTTAAGTGGGAATCAAATCAGTTGAAGGCGGCTAATGCTTCGCTCGCTACAGAGCTGGAAATGACTCGGGGGAAATGGACAGATGTTGGGTATATACTAGCAAAGGAAAGGGGCCATTTAGTGGAGAGTATAATTAAGCATGAGTTATCTCTGTCTGAAAGCTATGATGAATTGATTGGATTGATCTACAGCATCAATCGTGTGGCAGATGATATGATTCAACACGGACCTGAAAAATTCAAGAATATGATCTGTAGGCCATGTGATCCTATGCCTGGCTATGAGGATATTGTAAGAAATGATGCGGAGCAGGTGGAGGCAATGATTGCTGATTTTTTAAATCAAAAAATAATTCATAGATATTATAGTGATGAGGAATTTGTTCGTATATCCAGAAGACATGATAAAATTCATGGCAAATTGCATCAGTCAATTGACTTTGTCTTCAGAAAAGAGGAGTTGACTTCATTCGACTGGGCCCAATTTGAATCGGATATAAATCTTTGGGGACTTAGTTTGTTGAATGAGCTCACAGACTTTTTTGGCCATACACTGTATTGCTTCCCAAGGTATCAACTTGTTTCCAGGACAGTAGAAACTAATGCCGAAAATGGGATGACTAAACTGGCACTTTCCATAGATATGGCTGATGTGTTCCACCGCAAGGGTCATATGGATTTGTGCATCAATGGAGAGTTGATCGAGCAGAACGAGGATGGCTATTGGTATAAAGAAATACCTACTGAAAATCTAACACATATAGACTCTTGGAATGTTGATTTTACCTATCTCAATCCGTTGACTGGAGAGGCTGGAGAATCTGGAATGCTTTGGAAATCTGTTGCGCTCGCTGAAATTAGGCGTGTTGAATAATCAAAATCTGTCAATAGCTAAATGGAATTTTCAGGCTTACTGATAGATAAAATAATCTGCTGTAATTCAATTAAAAGATCATGTCTCGATTTTCATCTATATCTCTTCTGGCTCT
>JBCBVN010000214.1:0-7447 GCA_039817625.1 Bacteroidota bacterium | reverse complement strand
CTTATGGTGGGGGCTGGCATCAATTACCGCTTAAGCGATCAAATGAATTTGCGCCTATCGGCCAACTATAATCACATCTCCAACGGAGGTGTTCAGGTCCCCAATAAAGGACTGAATTCGCCCACTTTGAGTTTGGGCTTGAACAGGAGCCTGACCCCTATTGAATTTCCAGATTTAAGACGCAATGGCAAGCGGCCGGCTCCAACAGATAAAACTCGTTGGTCGATCACTCATTTTTCCGGATGGAGTAATGCGCAAGTAGGTGATCGGAATAAATTTTATGTTTTGGGCTTCGCGGCCAACTATAGCCGCTGGTTTGGAGGTAGAAGTGCCTTAACATTAGGGAGTGAAGTCGTCCTAGACTACTCACGGCGCGAACGAATCAGGTTAGACGGAGCCGATGCTTCTTTCCCTCAGGCGGCTTTTTTGGTTGGCCACGAATTTTGGTTGGGACGGGTCACCTTTAGTCAACAAATTGGTATTTATTACGTCAACGCTTACCGCAACTCCGACGATGTTTATCAGCGATATGGATTGACCTACCACTTTGACAAGCGCTGGTTTGCGGGCTTCAATTTGAAGTCACACCGACATGTAGCTGACTTTTTCGACTTGCGAGTGGGGCTCGTCCTGTAATAGTAGTTTAATGCATGCGACCAAGAAGATCGAGGACGGAAAAGGTGATTCTATTTCTGGAAATTGTTGCTTGACCGGGATCATGTATCCCCATACTTATCTCTTTTGATAAGTTGGCGTGTTGCCCACAGAGACTTATAATTTCATTGTGGAAGTTGGCCGGAATGATATCCATCTTGTCGTCTAGCATACGAAGGGCTAGTCTGGTATCTCCTTTTTTAAGAGCAGATTTTACCTCAGCTTTTAGTGTGGGCAGGTTTCCGTTCTCATGATTAAAAGATGATGGATTTAGTTCTTTAAGCCTGGCATCCACGATCCCTTGATCACGGAGCTTGCCCAGCCTGATGAGCAGGAATAACTTCTCGGCCTGGGTGGCATCATCCATTTCCAGGGTCAGAATGACACTACCTGATTGAATATTGGTCAGTTTGAGCTCCTCCGTTGGGATTTGCAGCATGTTGGCCATTTGTGCCAGTACTTCTTCGGAGTCTGCTGTTGTGAAGCTGTCAAAATCTCGATCCAGCTTAATGGTCATCCCATCTTCTGAAAAGCGGTACTGCTCCAGTTCTTTACAGAGCAGCTCAAATTCAATGGTTGATTCAAATACGCTGTAAACCAACTGGTCAAAGGCTGCAAATCGCTGAGCACTGTCTATTCTTCCCGACTTCCTATCATCTTCTATTTGATAAAACTGCTTGGAGAGATCAGTCAGTTGCTCTTTAAATAGGTCAACTAGTGTTTGAGGGAGCTTGTAGGTGTTGTCTTTCAGCAGCGTGAAAAACTGTTGAATGGCTTTATGGAGCTGGCCATTGGAAAGTAGTTGCTTGACGGGAGCAACGAGTACGCTAAAATCTCGTTCCTCGATTTTGAAGATCGACTTGGCTTCGGGAGTTAAATAGTACAGGATTTCACCACGCCGAGTGCGCTTTTTTGCCCGAGACACCCAGCTGGAGTTGTCCAAGTAGTTGTGAACGATATTCAATGGAATATCTGCAGATCTGGAAACTGTCTTAGCCGTCAGCATTTTGTACTTGCCGGACAAGAAGGCAAAGATGATTTTCTTTTCGAGTTCCTTTTTCATGTCGAAGTTAGGCTAGACCATACTCTCCTCTCCTTTCTCGATACGCCTGCTTTAGGCTTTCTACAAAGCCTTCTTTATCGCTTTTCATAGCATCGATGGATTCTTCTTTCCGCATTTTCCGGTTTAATGATCTCAGGTTTTCGTCACTCCAGAGAGCCAATTCTACAATGGTGCCTGCTAATGAGAGGCCTTTTTCTGTGAGTAGGTACAGATTGGTCTTCTTATTGTTTGGCAGTTTTGATTTAGTGATCAGCTGCAACTTTTCCAGAAGCTTCAGTTTGGCCGACAAGATATTGGTAGCGATGGCTTCATCACTTTCCATGAAGTCCTTGAAAGTTTTCCTTTCTTCTAGAAGCATTTGTTTAATGACGACCAGCATCCATCGGTCTCCCAAGACATCGACGGCAGAAGTAATCGGGCAGTCACATCGGAACTTAAGCTCCATGTTAATTAGAAGTTAATTTTACTTGCAAAACACAAGTAAAAACGAGTTTTGCTTGCGCGGTGCAAGTAAAAAACATATTTTTGCTTGCAAATCAAAAGTAATAAATTCTGCTATGAAGTCCACTTTAATTTTGCTTGCACTAGTAATTTTTGCTACCAACTGTAGCGAAAAGGTAACACCTACTACGGAAAACGAAGAGCAAGCTAAACCAGAAAGTTCAATAAATCAAAACATGAATAAGAAGGAAATCGCGCTTGCATTTGTCCAGGCTGTTACGTCCCAGAATGCCGATCAGGTTAGGGCACTTGCCAACGAAGACTACATCCAGCACAATCCATTTTTGCCGACAGGCTTAGAGCCTTTCATCGGACTTTTCCCCGTACTAGAAGAGCACGGGACGTCTGCCCGGGCCTTTCGAGTAATAGAAGACGGAAATTTTGTTGCTCTTCATCACCTTTGGACAGGGGCAGCACCCTTTGGTGCAGATACTATGGTGTCATTTGATATTCTCCGCTTTGACGAGTCAGGGAAAATTGCTGAACACTGGGATGCCCTAATGCCCAATACACCGCCGAACTTATCAGGAAGAACACTCCTTGATGGACAGACAGAAGTTACAGATATAGATCGCACAGAGCTAAATCGATCTGTTGTAAAGCGCTTGTTCAACGCTTTAGCAGGAGGAGATCAGGCGCAAATTGCGGAGACCATTGCAGCCAGCTTCAAAAGTGACTATATGCAACACAATCCGACGGTTGCAGATGGAGTCGATGCAATTTTTGAAGCCTTTCCCGTTGAGGAATGGGTAATCGAAAAGAACCATAAGATACTCGCAGAGGGTAATTTCGTCTTGTCTGTTTCGGAAGGAACAGCCAAAGGGGAGCCGGTTGTTTTCTACGACTTACTCCGACTCGAGGAAGGTCAGATCGTGGAACATTGGGACGTCATTCAAAATATTCCAAGCGAGGGACTAGCGAATGATAATACCATGTTTGGATTCTAATTGCCATCGAGCCAGACTTTAGGCCAATTGGCCTAAAGTCTGGCTTAAATTTTTGCTTAGGTTAAAGGGCGTAAGAAAGGCTTAGTCCTTTGTGCTCTAGAGTCGCTCCAGTTGATTTGACTGTGAAGTTGAGGCGTAAAAGTGGTCAAGAGTAAGAGGAAAAAAAGGTGCTGGAATTTCATTAGATGAATTCTATATCAATTAAGGCTTTCTAAATATTCTTTGAGTTCGCGCTCTATGCCCGGAGGAAAAGGAACCTTTTCTTTCACACCTACATAGACCAGGCTTATGGATGGCTTCGCTTTAAAATCGGTTTCAAATTTGCCGATCCACACAAACAGATGTCGCTCTAGTTCATGTAATCTGGGAATATTACTTTTCAACTCTTCATTTCCCAAGATTAGTTCCAGAGCTTTTCGATTGTATTGGTTGAGGATTTTTTCCGTGAATTCGCGGATAGATTCATGATGAGCCACCTCTTCTTCGTTCATGCTGGCATGATATTTATGGAAAAAGTCTTCATATTCCAGGTGGTCCTCGATAGATAGTCTGCTCTTCAGCTTTCTATACAGCTGGTTCCTTATTTCAGCTTGTGCCTGAAAACCTTCGTAGGTCTCTTCCAGAATCTCGAGTAGTTTTTCAATGAGTGCCTTTGAACTCAGCTTACGATCGACATTTTCCAGATTGGCTTCAGTGCCCGCTTCCTGGATTTTATTGAGCAAACCCAGAAGGCTGTACGAGATTCTGTTTTCTTCCAGCGTGATATCAGATGGGCTAAGGACACCTGCTATCATCTTATCCTGCAAGGATTCGAACCTACTTTTAACTATGATCGCTTCATCTTGGAAAGAGCTGTTGTTGAAATTCTTCCACAAATGATCGAGAGCTAAGCTCATGTTGCCTTTAGAGATCTCGAACCTTATCTTGTTTAAGACTTGCATATCAGGTGTAGAATGATGGGATAGAGGCTGGTCAATGAATTACTCAAAGGGGAGGTAGGCCTATAATTTGAGGACTGGCTTCCAGGCTTTAAAGATATGTGTTAAGCTATTAAGAGGAATACTAGAAGACCTTTTGGGATTTCATCGAGGGCCTACCTATAAAAACGTGATGCCGTATTTGCGCGCTACCTCTTTTGCCTCATCGCTTTGAGCATCTACTTCAAGACGGTTCATTTCGCTGAAGAAAGCTTCAAAGTTCTTTCCTGGAATGACGTAGTTCAGTACCCTGGCGGTTTCTTTTCCTCGAGTCTTGATGCCATGCTTTATCCCTCTTGGCAGGTAGATGATATCACCAGCTTTCCCTGTAAGCGTTTGTTCTCCCAAAAGAAGCTCTACTTCTCCTTCCAGCACGTGGAATATCTCGTCCTCATGCTGGTGTAGATGAACAGGGACCATGCTCCCCGCAGGCATAACTCCTTCTACCAGATAAATGTCACCATCTGTTTCTTGCGAGCTTAGGATGATTTGGCGTTTCCCTCCAATAATAGTAGGGTTCTTATGGTGGAGAGAAGTGTGCTTTGGTGATTTCATGTACTGTGAACTATTCAGCCTGATTTTATCCAAAGGTATAGGTAAATCAACAGGAGGAGGCCGCCGATAGCCAGGATGAAATATCCAATATATTTATCGGCCTTACTTCGGAGGTAGTATAGTTGCCCATCTTTATCGAGGTACTGTAGAAGTCTGTTTACATTTGAAAATCTCGTTTTGGAATTGTCTTCGTAGTAAATGTCAATGGCATCCCCTACAGCTAGCTCTTCTAGCCTGTTGACTCTTGGGCTGAAGTCCCATTTTCCCTGACCGACAAACATTTCAAAAACTCGTTCATGTCCGCTTAAAACCAAGAAATACTCTTTTTCTCTGGGTTCAGATTCTGGCCTCAGGGGACTCACCTGAGATAGATATGAAATTCTGCCAGATAGCTGAATAAAATCTTCCCTTGGTTTATCTCCTCTTTGAACGAGATAAATGGCCATAAAGAAAAAGACAACTACAGCCCATAGCAAATTGGAATAGGATGCTGGTTTATAAGTCATTCCGCTCTTTTTACATCACTCTAATATTGTATTATGTATTGCTAGATCACGTGCTACAATCAACGCAACCGAAAATTACTTCCGACCTGCGGAAGTCCAATAAAAAAAGGACCTCTGGCGCAAGAACAACCCTTTTGTTGATCAACATCTGACTTTCAGAGCGGCGCTCTGGGTTCTCGGTATCCGACCGGCTCTTACAGCAACGCCAAAAACGCTTCTTCCGTCATTATTTCCACAGTGCCCAGCGCTTGTGCTTTTTTGAGTTTGGAGCCCGCTTTTTCGCCCACGACTAAGATGTTGAGCTTGCCACTTACCGCACTTACATTTCGCGCTCCAGCCGCGGTTGCTTTTTCCTGGGCTTCCTTTCGACTCATCTGCGTGAGGGTGCCCGTAAAGAGGATGCTCTTACCCACCAACGGGCCCTCAGTAGCTTGTCTTGGCGGACGATCTTCTTCCGTTGGGCGCAGGTTAACTCCAAGAGCTTCCATTTCCTGGAGCTGTTCCAGGTGCAGGGGGCTGGCAAAATACTCGGCGACGTTTCGGGCTACGGTTGGGCCTATGTCCTTCAGGTGGGTGAAGTCTTCCTCCGTCCACTCGGCCAGGTCCAGTACATGGCTGACTTGCTGTGCCAATAACCGACTGGAGCGCTTGCCCAGATGGTGAACCGAGAGTCCGTGCAATAGTCGCCATAAGGGGTTGTTCTTGGCCTGGTCGATCGACTGGCGCAAGTTGTCTACCGACTTTTGGCCGAAGCCTTCTAGCTGAGCGATTTCCTCGTAGGGTAGCCGATACACATCGACGATGCTGCGCAACCAGCCAAGGCTGTGGAACTGCTCGACATAGCGTCGGCCCATGCCGTCTATATCCATGGCGCCTTTGCTCACATGCCACACGATGCGCTCCAGCACCTGTTGCGGACATTCTTCGTTCACGCATCTCCAGGCCGCTTCTCCTTCCTGCCTGATCAGGGGCGTCTGACAAGATGGGCATTCGGTCGGAAATGCGATCGGTTCTTCACTACCATCTCGCAAGTCCTCCAGCGATTTCACGATATAGGGAATCACATCACCGGCTCGTTCTACGAGGACCTGATCGCCTCTGCGCAAGTCCTTTTCGACGATAAAATCTTCATTGTGCAAGCTGATGCTGCTGATGGTCACACCAGCCAGGCTCACGGGTTCGGTCTTGGCTACGGGCGTGATGGTTCCGATCTTTCCGATTTGGTATTCGACATCCAGCAGCTTGGTACTCGCCTGTCGGGCGGCAAATTTGTACGCAATGGCCCAACGCGGGTGGTGACTCGTGAACCCGGCGCGATTTTGCAAGGCCAGCTCGTCGAGTTTGATCACCATACCGTCTATCTCGTAGTCGTAGCCATCGCGGCGGGCTTCCCATTGGGCACAAAAATTAGCAGCCTCGGCGATGCTACCGGCTTGTAATCGCTGATCACCGAGCTTGGGTATTTTGAAGCCCAGTTCATCAAGGGCATTCAGGGATGCGGTATGGGTCTTGAAGTCACCCAGCTTGTCTTGTCCGGCCTCGTCTTCAGCCACGGCCAGGTGGTATATAAAAGCTTCTAGCTGCCGTTGCGAAACCTCCTTGGGCGACTTCATACGCAGGCCTCCTGTAGCCGTATTTCGGGGATTGGCAAAGAGCGTCAGCCCGGCATCGGCTCGGGCTTGATTCATGGCTTTAAAGCGGTCCTTTCGTATGATCACCTCACCGCGCAATTCTACCCGATATAAGCCAAAGCGACTAAATTCAGCAACCAGCGGCACCGACTTGATGACTCGGGCATTAGCAGTGATTTCTTCTCCCAGCGTGCCATTTCCGCGCGTAGCTGCCCGCACCAGGCGGTCATTTTCATAGACCAGCGCTATGCTGCCGCCATCGTACTTTGGCTCGATGGCATAGCTCAGATTTTCTGCTTCCGGGATCACCAGCAGTCGCTTGATTTGCTGGTCAAATTCAGCCAGATCATCTGCATTATAGCTGTTGCCCAGGCTGAGCATAGGACTGAGGTGAGGCACCGAAACAAAGTCGCCGTCCAGGTCGCTACCCACTCGTTGTGTCGGGGAGTCGGGCGAAATCAGATCTGGGTTTTCTGCCTCCAGTTTTTCCAGCTGCTTAAAGAGCAGGTCGTATTCCGTATCCCCAATCACCGGCTCATTCAGTACATAATAGCGCCACTCATGATACTGTAGTAGCTCGATGAGCTCGTCTGTTTTTTGGGACTTCCGCAGG
>JBCBVN010000213.1:0-7478 GCA_039817625.1 Bacteroidota bacterium | reverse complement strand
GAAAGTCCAATCTGAGAAATAAAGCGAAAACGAACCAATGCACTTGGTCTGTTGATAAACTGGCTACCATCAAAAATGGTCATGCCTGTTTCCCCATGGTCACAAAATATCCGACCATTGTTGTCTAATCGACCGAAGTTGAAGATACCGTCATTGATGCGGCTGAGAAAAATTCTACCGGAACTCAGGATACTGAGTATTCCGGTATTTCTAATGCCAATTGCACTATTGTTGGTCGTGCTATGCCTAATATCCAATCGGCCGCTAATATTTATATTTCCCGAATTGATCAGGGCTGTAGCACTGGGGCGTCCGATAAATAGAGAACCCGGGTTTTGGATGTTCAAGGTAGATAAAGCTACTACCCGGACAGTAGCTGCTCGAGCTTGCCCGCTGGAAATCGTTACACTAGATCCTGATGGGATCTCTACATCGTGATTGCCATTTGGAACTTGGTTCAATGACCATCCTGACGCATCAGTCCATTGACCGGTACCGCCCAGCCAGACATTGGTTTGAGCATGAGTGAAAGATAGGGTAATAGCTGCACCCAGGCAGCAGAAAAGTACGCGAAGCATATCTAAATGGATTTAGGTTCTTCGCAAAATTGCAGGAGTATTCAAGAGCAAACCTCTATGAAAACCCATATTTTTTATAAAATTTGGATGTTATCCCACGATTATCTCTTCTACGACCTGCCCGTAATACTTGTGTTCTAGTTGCAGGACTTTGGCAGCTATATCCTCGGGGCTGTCTTTGGGAAGTAGCGTTGTGCGGGCTTGGAATATGATATTGCCTTCGTCGTATTGCTCGTTGACATAGTGAATGCTCATTCCGCTTTCAGACTCGCCAGCTTCAGCTACCGCACGGTGAACATGCATGCCATACATCCCTTTTCCACCGTATTTAGGAAGAAGAGCCGGATGAATATTGACCATTTTTTGCGGATAAGCCTTGACCAGGTAAGCGGGGATTAGCCATAGAAAACCTGCCAATACAATAAACTGAATATTGAATCTGCCCAGTTCACCCAATAAGAAATTGGGCTGCTCGTAAAACTGTTCCTTGTTCACGACGAGAGTAGGTATGTGGCGTTCTGCAGCCATCATCAGAGCCGGAGCTAGTCGTTTATTACTGACCAAAAGGGCCACCCTAATTTTGGGATGGCCTTTGAATCGGTCTATCATGACCCGGGCGTTGCTTCCGGTACCTGAAACGAAAATAGCGATATTGGTTGGGGGCGTCATTCCTGTTTCTTGCTCCTTGGTAATGAGCTTATCGAGTGAGATATCGTGAAATTTCACTCGAAGACCTTTGTCAAGCTTCACTTCTGATGGCCATTTGGATATATCATTTTCCACAACAAATTCCAGGTGCTCATAGCCTTCAGTATAATAACTCCCCGCTTTGGGTGCCGGCAACTCGAGTAGAGGAATCTCTCTGTTCTGAAAGCAAATTGGTGTAGCTAGTCGGAAGCAGCTGATGAGCCGACCATTTACGACCGACTCATTGATCAATTGGTGGCCATTGGTTTGGATGGCTTCGCGCAGCTCGAAGTACCTCTGCATACGCTCTACCCGATAGCAAAGATGATCAACCGGCAGGGCCGAAACATCTAGCTTTAACTCAGCTAGTTGGTCAAAGACTTCTTCAAGGAAGGAGGCTGGGTCGGGTAGGGGATGACTCATGGAGGGCTAAGGTAGGAATCGTTGTTTGACTGGGAAGGTGAACACGAACATATTCGTGTATTAAAAGATTAATTTGTTTAGGCGACCTCCTTCACTCTTCCCCCTACCCAAAGCGCGACTAAACTCATCACAATAGCCACGTAACCAACCCATTCATAATGCATAAGACTTCCATCGGGTGCTTCAGCGATAATGGCCCCACTAATTATGCTACAGAGAAATAACCCCGCTTCATTGATAGACTGGCGAATGGTCATAAAGCTTCCACGGTTTTGGGGTTCGACAACCGAAGTGATCAGGGTGTTGGCGGGCACATTTCGACCACTAGCCACCACGAAGTAGCTGCTGCTGGCCACCAAAGCCAAGGGAATACCAACCTGGGGCAAATTAGTAATGGTGAATATGGAAAATACGGCACCAATGGTGGCATAGGTGAATATGCGCAAATTACCGTACCTATCCGCCAGCTTGCCAAAAGTGGGCAAGAGTACTACGGTCAACAAGCCCCCCACTCCATATAGATAGGACAATTGCCCAACCGTAAATCCTACATTGACTTCCATATAGGTAGCCAGATTGGGAATAACTGTAAAGTGACCCAACATGAGCGTTATAGAAAAAAGTAATGCTGCCCGTTGATTACGGCTGGTCAATACAGATATAAAGGGGGCAAACAGATTGGTTTTGGTTGCTCTTGCCCCCTCTGGATTGGGTACTATGTTTGGGTCATCTGACTTGGTGAGATGCCCCTTAAGCTTGGGCACCAACTGCGGAATACCAAGCAAAACCAATACCGATAATCCACCTATGATGTAGAAAGGCATGCGCCATCCGCCCAGGGCGGCCAGTGCAATTCCGCTTGGAACGCCGACTACTGATGCAGCACTAAAAGCAGTCATAACCCAGCCCATGGCTGTTCCCCGTCTTTTTATTGGAAATACATCCCCAACGATAGCCAATACCAGAGCAGACAGAATACCCCCAAATAGCCCAGTTA
Organism: Bacteroidota bacterium; assembly: GCA_039817625.1. GTDB lineage: Bacteria > Bacteroidota > Bacteroidia > Chitinophagales > Saprospiraceae > Neolewinella. The sequence continues at coordinate 4,793 of JBCBVN010000213.1, read as the reverse complement.
GTCCTCTGGCGGCAACTAAGGTGGAATAGGTTGGAGCCAGGCCGCAGGCAATAGTCCCCAGGGTGAAACCTGCAAATAAGACAACTAGTGCCTGCCTCCGCCCAAATTTATCGATAAACAGGGCGGCAATAAGCCCACTCACGAATGCGGAAAGGGCGTAAACAGCCACTAGTAGGTTGAACTGCCAGGGCGATATATCGAAAGCGTCGATCAACGTTTTGCCCAATGGCATGATGATCATAAAATCGACGATGTGACAAAACTGGATGGTCGCTAAAACCAGTATGAGCCTACGCTCTTGCGGACTCATACTTTACCGGCTTCAATAGGTTGGCAAATTTCTACTAGCACACCAGCTGTACTGCGCGGATGCAGAAAAGCGACTCGCATATTATCTGCTCCTACACTCGGATAGCCAGCTAAGATCTCGAAACCCGCTGCCTCCAGACGCTCTAGTTCGGCTTCTATATCATCAACTTTAAAAGCGAGGTGGTGTAATCCCTGACCGCGTTTACTGATGAACTTGTCTATGGCATTGCCCGCTCTTATACCACCTACCAGCTCAACCTTGGCTTCGCCGGTTTCTCCTGCGGTGAAAAAGGAAGTGCTTACACCTTGCTCCTGGATATCCTCAATTTTATAATGAGCTCTCCCCAATAAGCGCTTCATGAGCTCATTAGTAGCTTCCAGGTCAGCTACGGCTATGCCGATATGGTCTAAATGCATGAAGAGGGAACGGGTAGGAGGGGGTGAAGGTTGGGCTTTTATGATGGCCAGGCGACTTTTCAACCAGTTGAAAGCATCCATGATTTCCAGAATGACGGAAATTGGCGGACAGCTTCGATGTCTTTTTCATTGAAGAGAAACGGAGCCACATCTGCCGCCAATTGATCAAAGTCGAGTTCAGCCATCCGAATGGAGACTCGTTTATTTAGGGTCTTTGCATCAGAAATTTCGAGCTTTTGAGCCAAGTATTCGTAATTAGGTGATGTGCGCTGTAGTAACCACCATAAGTCATAATAATCTCTTCCTTTTGCCCTTTTTCGACCTAGCGCAGCACTTATTTTTTGACTACACAGCAAATGGAGAGGGGGGGCAAAAATTTCAGTATCGACTCCGAATTTGCGCAATCGAACAAGTTCTCTGTCATATTCAAAATGCTGCTTTTCCGTGTCGAGCTTAATAAGCAATTTGGCTTCTTTATGGCCGCTCATCTTATAGTCATATAATAGACCTGGAAACCGCACATTGCAATGAAAAGCCCCTTTGTAAATAAAACGAATGTCGACTTGGTAACCGAGCAGTTCAAGCCACCGCTTTACAATGGCGCCAGTTTCTTCAAACTCTTCCTCGGTAAGTCCCTCATTATCGAAGTCAAGATCTTCGGAAAACCGTTCCGTGCCATAGACTAAATGAAGGCAAGTACCCCCTAGAAAGGTGAACTTCAAGGCATGTTTACTTTCAAAAATGGCCTTGAGGATTTCGTATTGCAAGTATTCCCGCAGGGCAAATGCCTTTTTTTGATGTAGAGTTTTAGGAAACTCCTGAAGAATATCTTCCATCTCCATCATAGGTCATAGACATTTAGTAGAAGACCAATACGTTGATCTACAGTTTTTGAATTGAAAGTATGGCTATACAGAAACATCTTACTCCAGTCAATGCTCTCTGCTAGCTCGATCGGATCGAAGCGCATTTCCTCAAGCCATGCTGAATCGGAAAATTGAGGCTCTAAATAGGCGAGGTCTAGTAGTGCTTTCTCTGGCTTCGCCAATCTGTATTTACCCCCTCTAATGTGATATTCTGTGTACCCAAAAAATAATTCGGGTTTAACCTTATGATAGGAAAACCTATCTCTTCCGTATAAAAATTTATTGCTTTTACGAGTTGAAATTGATTGAAATTCAACTACATATTCTGGAATAAAGCCATAATGAGAAAGAGCTGTTAGTAGAGAAATATACGAGGGTTCGTAGAGGCGGTTAGCAATTTTAAAAGTGTCTACTTCCGAGTAATGCTCGAATGACGAGGACAAATACAATCCATTCCTGATCTTTTCTACTTTTCCCTGCTCCTGCCAACGCTTGAATACATTGGGGTCATACTTTCCGTAGCGCTTGCGCAGCTGAAGCGGAGTGATAAAGTCATGACCTTCTGGGATTTCTAAATAACCCATTTTAATTCTTTTTTTCAGTTAACACCTGAAAAAAAGAATTGGTTTCTGTCCTGGTGTGAAATTGATAGTCCTGCTTACTCCCTCCGAATACTCGCGCCAATAGCGTTCAAACGCTCATCGATCCGTTGGTAGCCACGGTCTATCTGATGAATGTTGTCGATCTGACTGGTACCTTCGGCACTTAGCGCTGCGATAAGCAGGGAAACACCCGCACGGATGTCTGGTGAAGTCATTCGGATGCCGCGCAGAGACTGCCGCTTATTCATACCAATGACAGTGGCCCGGTGTGGATCACATAAGACGATCTGAGCACCCATGTCTATTAGCTTGTCGACAAAGAAAAGTCGACTTTCAAACATCTTTTGGTGTATCAATATAGAGCCTTTGGCCTGTATAGCGGTAACTAAGCATATACTGATTAAGTCAGGTGTAAAGCCGGGCCAGGGCGCATCGTAAATGGTCAAAATGCTACCATCTATGAAAGTCTGAATCTCATAGTTATCCTGGGCTGGAATGTATATATCGTCATCGGGGTATTCCATTTGTATCCCCATGCGCTCAAAAGTGCGTGGAATGATGCCCAGCATATCTCGCCGTACATCCTTGATCCTGATTTCTGAGCCGGTCATGGCAGCCAGGCCGATAAAGCTCCCGATTTCGATCATGTCGGGCAACAATCGATGATCGCAACCGCCCAGGCTTTCGACACCCTGAATGCGCAGCAGATTAGATCCCACGCCTTCGATTTTTGCCCCCATCCGGTTCAGCATCTGACAGAGCTGTTGCACATAGGGCTCGCACGCAGCATTGTAGATGATCGTTTCACCTCTGGCCAGCACAGCGCCCATGACTACGTTGGCCGTACCCGTTACGCTGATTTCATCCAGATGCAGATAGGTGCCAACTAGTCCATCTGTACGAAATGCGTAAATGTTGAGGTCTGCGTCGAAGTCGAAATGAGCGCCTAGCGCTTCGAGGCCGAGTAAGTGAGTGTCTAATCTTCTACGTCCGATCTTATCTCCACCGGGCTTGGGAAGACTCGCTCTCCCAAATCGGTTGAGCAGCGGAGCTATAAGCATGACCGAGCCACGAATGCGCTGAGCATCGCGTACATAGTCTTCACTCAGTACATAATCTATGTCGATTTGATTAGCCGTGATCTTGACTGTATCTGCAGCCAGCCATTCTACCTCGGCGCCCAAACCCGAAAGCAGGTCTAGCAGCTTTCGCACATCGCGTATATCGGGTAGGTTCGACAGGGTGACGGGCTCTGGGGTTAGCAGAGCTGCGCTAATAACCTGAAGTGCTTCGTTCTTCGCGCCTTGTGGCGTCAGTTCGCCTTGCAGCTTTTTGCCGCCCTCGACGATAAAGGTTCCGTTTGGTGCCATGGGGGCGAAGATATAAATCTTACACCTTACCCTTTCAGCAGGTCCTTCACATTCACCGATTGGCCAGTTACCACATTTTCATTTCCGAATGTGCGACCAGCCAGCCAGAGTGCGATGAGCCCGAATAGTAATGACGTTCCCACTACGATACCGATCAGGCTCAGGTCGTAATCACCCTTGAAAATATCTGCCATACCCAAAGCCACATTGTAAATGGGTACAAATGCGGTTTGCAGATTCAATTCTGCACCTGGCATAGCGGCTAAACCCGCAGGTATCAGGATCATAAACATCAGAGGAGACACATAGCTTTGGGCCTCTTTGTAGGTGTTAGCCAACAAGACGACCGCCATGCTAATAGCAGCCATAAATATGGTTGCCAGGATGACGAGCAAGGTAAGGGCTACAAAGTCAAAGCCACCTAAGCTCAGGCCGATAGAAGGACCTTCATCGCCCAATACATAAGCCGAGAGCTGCATACTCAGCACCAGGGAACCGAGGTTGGCCAGGGCAGATACAATACCTACTGTGGCCACGGCTCCAAATTTGCCGGCAATGATCTCTTTGGTGGTTGCCGGACTCGTGTAGAGCGTCTGTAGGGTCCGCCTTTCCTTTTCTCCGGCGGTGGCATCTATTGCGATATATATGCAACCTGTAAAAATGAATAGGAGCAGCATCATCGGAATTACACGACCAAAGCCTGCACCAGCCGCTGCTCGCTCGCTAGCTGTACTGATGTTGGTCACCTGCACCGCCTGATTGAAGTCGCTGGGCAGATCGGCAGCCGCCAGTCGGCCACTCACAATTTGTTCATTGTAGGCGCGTAGCATGCCCTGCACACGCTGCCGGCGCCTGCTGACCACATCTTCACTGTTGTCGCCGTATATCGTAAAGGCCACCGCTTCCATGCTGTCCAGTCGAAGCTCGTAATCAGCTGGAGCTTCGATGACAAGCTGATTGCCACGTAAGCTATCTCTTTCTTCAGTTGGCAAGCTCTTAAACTCCAGTTCTAAGGTAGAGTCTGCAGCCAGCATATCGCTCACCGCAGTGTTTTCCAGGGCCGGATCCATAAATACAGTTACTTCTTCAGTCGCTAGCTTTTCGCCAGCACTGGCACCCACCTTTCCCATCACAATAAACAGGACAGGATAGAGGAAGAACGGCATCAAGATGACCAGATACAGCATCTTTTTGTCGCGCAGTACTTCCAGTATTTCCTTGCGGAAAAG